>JAHFKF010000014.1:16660-19331 GCA_023245475.1 Candidatus Levyibacteriota bacterium | reverse complement strand
AACAGTATTCAGAAACGCATGATGGGCATTTAACGCTCCCGCAAGCAGTACGACATCTACTCGACTAAAGCTTCCATACTCCGCTGGTTCTTCTTGAGGTAAGACGATCTCTTTCTTTGGAGGCAACGCAATCTCTCTTGGTGGAGCCGCTCGTCGCATATAATAACCTTTCCTCTCATCACCTGCTTTTGAAACCGTGACGGCGGCATGCACCTCAACATCTGTAGTATTCAGCTTCTTGCGCAACGACTCAATGGCCTCTTTAATCGCTTTTTCAGGCTTAGTGCTCTGAGAACCTGACTTAGCAAATAATTCTTCAACAGTTGCCACATGAGATAAGGAGGTCCCTTGTAGAGCATCAAACAATTTTTCTTGTTGTGATGATAATATAATAGACTCAGGTAGTACAAATATTTCAGGCTTATCCACGACCTTAAATTCCTTTCGTATCTGTTCTCGCAGGGTATCGATGGAGAGGTTGGGCAGATGTCTATACACATCAGCTTCGCGAGCTGTTAGTGTCCCTGCTTGCTCTTTTGCTGTTAATCGTGATGCCACCTCTATAAGTGCTCTTCCTGCTGCTGCTTGCTCTGAGACATGACATGTTTTGATAATTTCTGGTACGGAAAGACCTGCCGTAAATAATGCTAACGCGTTTAAATGCAGAGGATTAATCCAATCACCCTTATCAAGTAAATACTTTCCTTCGCTCCCCCCGCTTCCTCTTTCTTTTGATACATTAACAATAGCCCAACCATGCGGTGCAATAAGCTCTCGCGTATACCCTATTAATTTGTGCATTTGTCTAGGAGTGCCGTTGTTTGGGGATGTGGGAAATATTTTTTTCCGTAATGTCGAACTAGATACCGTCTCATCTCCTGAAGAAGCATTTTCCAGAGTATATAGCAAAATAGCCTTATTCCCTTCTGTCACTTTGCCATCAGGCAATGTATACCGTCGTTCTGCTTCAGCTGCGGCACGCCTTTCCTGGGCAAGCTGAATCCTTTCCAATATGCGAGGCAACACAGACTTTGTCGCGGCATAAATTGGTATTTCCGTTGTTGCAACTGGTTGCTGCCTCTCTTTGTCTGATAAAACAGGGGGAATAGCATCGCTCAGCTGACGATCAACCGCTGTTAATTCTGCGTGAAGGTTGGCAATTGACTTATAAACAACCATGCGTACTTTCCTAACGCGGCCGATCAACGATCTATTGGCCGGTGACTGATCTTTGCTAAGGGGTTTGGGAACAAGCTGGGCATCTGGAGCAACGCCAATACGAGAGTGTGTACCCGTTCTCACATCGATGATGTGCACAAGAGTCTCTCTTCTCTTTACCAGTCTCTCAATAGGTGAAATACGCTCTGGCATACTTGAGGAATCTAAGCCTCGTTGCGGCTGATTGTACTATCTTTCTTGCGTCTTGGCAAGATGGCTCTATAAGCTTATTTCTTTTTTTTGTTTTCCCGCTGGATTCTCAGATTGTTTGATTCCCTGCGCTTATCTCGAGCAGCCTGAGCTCTCTCTCCCGCTGCAATAATCTCTTGGCGCAGTTGTTCAAGATGATTCTCACCTTCTCTTTCCACTTCAACGACATTGGCAGCAGCACTCGCTGGTTTCTCTGGTAAGAAGACAACGCCCCCGCGATCTGTGGATGTTCTTTCTGGTTCTACAACAGGGACTTCCTCTTGCTCATGTATTGCTTCTGGCATTGCCGTTTCCAGCAAATCACCAGCACTGTTTCGATGTTTCAATCGAGAGCTCCCCGGCCCACGACGACCCGGTAATTTTGTAGTAGCAGTAGACGAGACGGAAGATCTCTTACCAACAGTTGATAAAAGTGGCTTTTTTGATCTTCCATACTGCACAACAGCACTATCGGTAGCAGTTGGTGTATCAGCCTGAAGAGACGGATATCCTGCTGTTTTGGCAATAGCATTCCAATGCTTACTGGTTGCCCGGACGATTTGCAGATCCTCTTTGGAGATTGTAGGCTGCTCCATAACAGGAGGCTGCATGGTAAGACGTACGGCCTCAGTCAAAGCAAGCTGCAAAGGAGTACCAATAAAAGAGGTGTCAGCCCCTGAAAGCAGGAATCCATTATTTACGTCGTAGATACCGGTTAAGACAACGATTGCAGGGAGTTGAGGTTCTGCTTGAGGGAGACGAATCGATGCTTGTCTCGAATCAATCAGCAGTCGATAACTTTGATCACTACGCTCAATCCCGACAATTATCTGTTCAAGTGCACGAAGCGGATGAGACTGAGGAAGCAGCATTGGCAATACGGTTACCTTTTCGTGCAATTGCTGTGCTGGAACAAACGGATCAGCAATTCGTTCCAATGCAGCATCTACTTGTGATTGTGTCCACGAGAATGAAGGACTGATGTGATCAATTATGCCAGGAACAGCATCTCTGGTTGTTGCAACAACCTCACCCCATGCAGGGATCTCCCCCACAGCCACCGCTGGTAGATCGTAGATGTCATAATGGAAGGTATCTTGCGTCACCTCTGCCGTTGGATGACCTTTCGTGGAAACATGCAACACATCCCGATCTTGACTAGTTCCCCACAATGATCCTGGCACTTGTCCTGTTTTTAAGAGATAGGACTTTGTCGCTTGTGCGCCTTTTCGAGCAATAGACCCTACTGCTTGATCAGAGAGAA
>JAHFKF010000014.1:0-16650 GCA_023245475.1 Candidatus Levyibacteriota bacterium | reverse complement strand
CCAGATCGTGAGCAAGTTTATTGATACTCGTACGAACAAGGGCAGCATTACGATGCTCTGGAAAACACGTTTGGAAAAAACTCGCAAAACCAATAACGCTTTGTAACAAGTACTTCTTCTCATCATCATTCAAGGAAGGTTGTCGTAATGACTGCAAGAAACGATCGATATGATCTGGGGCTTCTAAAAAAACCCATGCAGCAACCGAAGTAATTCCGGTAATGGCATCCACAGGCGGCCTGCCATTCTGAACAAACATATCTTGCAGTGGATACAACTCATCTGTAGTAAGTAAATGTTTAGAAAACTTTTGAGGGATGTCAGGATGATCAAAATAATATTGCAATAATTGCGTGTTTTTATCAGGCATGATATCAGCATCGGGACTAAACCACGTCTTTGCAAGACTGCCCCACCACATGCCATACTGCAAAACCCCCACGTTTTCTTGCATTTGCGGATCAAGGAGCATATCAGCAGCCAACTGATGAGAAAAGAGTTGCTGATCCTCCTCTTGCGCCCATGCTAAAACTGCTTTTCTTTTGCGAGCATCACCCATGTCAGCCCAATACTGAGTGAGTTTTGTTCTTAAAAGGAGCTCATGTAGTTTATTGGCTTTGATCACCTCTTGCCCGAAATCTGCCAATGTGTGCAGATCACTCCTCCGTTCGGGCATCCCATTGTGAAGAATTGCTTCTTCAAGCACCTCTTCAGCAAGAAAAGATGAATCCACTTTCTCTTCCGTTTGATGAAGCAGAGTAACGAGCTTGGTTTTTTCCTCCACAAACTTATACTGCAATACCTGACGATCTTCGGGTAAGTCGCCTACTTGCCCAAGAAGACTATCTCCGATCATTATAGCCGGCAATTTATCCACAAAAGACTTCTGAGGATCGTCAATATGTTCGGCCAGTTGACGAAAAAGCGGAGTGAGAAGAGCAGACCCTGAGGAAAGATATGTCGCATACACAAGACCAAGAAGATGTTGCCTAGGAACTTCCTGGAGAGGGTTATTAAGAAGTTCCGGCAAAAAGTCAGCAAGCTCAGAAACTCTCCGCTTCACCAGATCAGGTCGTGGACAGAGATCAAAATCTTCTTTGGAAACGGTGATAGAATCGAAAGGTACCCGTTCTTGCATATGTTTGTCGTAACGGATTTTACTTGCTTTCTTGCGTATTGGCAAGGCACAAATAATATGCTACAATACTTCAAGCCTGACTCCTGTAAGGGAGTTTTGTGTTTCATAGCATGACAACGCCGATTTCATTTTTACGAGAAACCTATGACGAAATGAAAAAGGTCACATGGCCGACGAGAAATGATGTCATCAATCTCACAGGAATCGTTATCGTCATTAGTTTTATTGTTGGCGCATACATTGGCGGAATTGATTTTATCTTTACCAGAATTACTGAATTAGTTATTAAATAATATGGATCAAACAAACAAACCAGAAGAAAAAGTAGAAGAAGCAGCAGAAGGTGTAGAAAAAACTGAAGCAGCAGCTGTGGTCGCACCAGATGATGCAAAGTGGTACATCGTACATACATATGCAGGTCACGAAAACAAAGTTGCTCGAAGTCTGAAACAGCGCATGGAAGCAATGGGATTTGCTGACCGCATCTTTGATATCGTCGTTCCAACCAAAGACACCATCAAAGTATCTGGTGGTAAAAAAGAAACCGTCAAGGAGAAGATCTTTCCAGGATACGTGCTTGTGAAGATGGTTCTTGATGACGAAACATGGTTCCTCGTTCGCAGTACACAAGGTGTGACCTCCTTCATCGGAGCAGCAAACAAGCCAACACCAATCTCAGAAAAAGAAGTTGAAGCAATTCAGAAGTTTATGACTCAAGCACAGCCTACCTTCCAAACCAACTTCTCTGTTGGCGAAGCTGTTAAAATCACCGATGGTCCTTTCACAGACTTTCTTGGAACAATCGACAAAATTGATGATGCACGAGGTAAAGTACATGTGCTTGTTTCTATATTTGGACGAGAGACACCCGTGGAACTTGACTTCCTGCAAGTAAAGAAGATCTAATACTATGGCAAAGAAAATTAAAACATTTATTAAATTGAATATTCCGGCTGGAGCTGCAACACCTGCACCACCAGTTGGTCCAGCATTGGGTCAACACGGACTTCCAATTATGGAATTTGTGAAGGCATACAATGACAAAACTGCTGATCAAAAAGGCAATATCTTGCCTGTTGTGATCACCGTCTACGAAGACAGAACCTTTACGTTCATCACAAAGAAACCACCAGTTGCTGAAATGATCAAGAAAGCACTTGGAAAAGATAAAGGTGGCCAAAAACCAGGTAGAGAAAAGTTTGGAACGCTTACAATGGATCAAGCAAAACAAATCGCTGAAGCAAAACTTGAAGATTTGAACACAGATGATGTCGAAATGGGCGCCCGAATCGTTGCTGGAACAGCACGAAGTATGGGCATAGCAGTTGAGTAAGGAGCATTATGGGAAAAATTAGAGTAAAAACAATCGGAGACGAAGAACAATCAAAGAAAGAGCAGAAAAAAGCCGAAGCACGTGCTGAAGCAAAGCGTCATGCTGAAGAAGCAAAGGCTCGCGCTGAAGGCCCTAAAGAAGAAGTCGTAGAAAGCCGAGAACCGAGAGCTGAGAACGGAGAACCTAAAGCTGAACAAGCTAAAGAAGAGATTACTCCTGACAAAGCTGAAAAGATTGCTAAGAAGAAAGAGAAATTCCAAAAAGAGACAAAACTTAGTCATGGAACTAAATATCAAGCTGCCGTCGCAAAACTTAATCGAGACAAAAAATATAAACTCGCTGAAGCATTAGCAATCTTACCAACGGTGCAACTAACAAAATTCGATGAAACAGTTGAACTGCACATCAACACTAACGAAAAAGGTATTTCAGGCAATGTTGTTTTGCCTCATGGAACAGGTAAAACCACACGAGTTGCAATTGCAAATCAAACAACCGATCCAGAAGGTGTTGAAGCTTTGGTCGCAACAATTGCAGGTGGACAAATTAACTTTGATGTGTTGATTGCAACTCCAGATGCAATGCCTAAACTTGCACGTGTCGCTAAAACACTTGGGCCACGAGGACTTATGCCAAACCCAAAGAATGGAACCGTTACTCCAAAGCCTGAAGAAGCAGCAAAAAAATTCCAAGGTGGTCAAATGAACTTCAAGACCGAATCTAAATTCCCTATTATGCATTTGATCGTTGGTAAGGTTTCATTTGGTGAAGAAAAGCTTGCAGCAAACATCAAAGCTGCAATTGGCGCAATTCACAAGAAAAACATCAAAGACATAACACTTAAGTCAACAATGTCCCCCGGCATCAAAATTGAAGCCTAAACCCAGCCTTCCTCTTGACAGTATTGATACAATCTCTGTACGATATAAGATGTGATCTTTCACAAAGATATTATTCGATGGAAAAAACTCTCACGGGTCGCGATTGTCCTGATGTTGCCTCTCTTTTTGTTCTTCTTGCTTTCCGGAACCAACGTTTATGCCCAAGTCCCCAGTGAGGTTTGTCTTGGAGCTTGTCCATCAACCCAGCCATCGAGCACGATTGCCCCAACTAATAATGAACAAACACCAACTAGCATCGAACCAAGTACACAGAGCCCAACAACTGACCAGCAAGATCCGTGTGTCACCCCACCAGATGATGGCAATGAAGTAACACCTACTCCGCCAGATGACGGTAATGAAGTAACGCCACCGGATGATGGTAACGAAATAACACCTACTCCGCCTGCCGAACAACCAAATGGTAATGATCGTGGAAGACGCTGGCGCCATCCAGGAAGAAATGGCGGAATAATGGAACTACTCTTGCAACTTCTTGAATTCATACTCAATAAAATTATTGAATTGCTTGGTGGAAGCCCAAACACAGTGAACTTCCAAGCAGCAGATCCATGTGCTCCAACCACGGCACCAACTACAGAGCCACTAACAGGCACACCAACTGTCCCACCAACAGACACTGGTTTCCCCTACCCCCGAGGGACAGCACCAGCTTATGGATATATGGCATGCGATCTTGATGCCTGTAAAGCAAAAGGCGCAACCCTCATCCATCCAGGTTGGAGAGATTCGTACCCTGTGCAGCAATTTGTCGATGTCGTAAATCAGGCAAAGTCTCTTGGGGTTGAGAAATACTTAGTAAGTTCTATGGCACCGGACGGCAATTCTGATGCGTATTGGAAATCTTTGAAGGATGCTGGTATTACTGACAATGACTTCTTCGGCGTCTATTTCCCTGATGAACCAAGCAGCCCAACTGATATTTCAACTATGTATCAATCTATGAAGAAATACTTCCCTAAGGCGCTTGCTGGTGATTATGGAGTTGAAAATGCCGGTACAGAATTTGCTCCATATCTTGATATTGCCTTCTTTACCACCTATACAAAATTCCATGACAGAGCACATGCTTTCCCTTACAGCAATCTCATCACCAATGGGCCTGCTTGGAAAAGTGCTGGAAAAATCATCTGGGAAACAACAGAAACATTTGGTGATGCATGTGTCGTCACTGCCGGTGACCCAGACCTCAGCACTGAAAAACTCGTCATTGATCGTCAGATAAGCCAAATTGTGATGGGTATCTTGGGCGGAGCTCAAGGTGTCTTTCCCTACGCAGAGGCATATTCCACAGGAACGCCCTGCGATACGGCATGGACTAATTTTAAGCCACGATACGTCGAAGTATGGCCTTGGATCATGAAGGGAGAACGAAAATTATTGACTACCCAAGTAACAAGTGGCACGACAAGTATTGATAGTGAAGGAACAACCGTCCCAGCGGTTGTCGCCTACTTATTTACTGACGCGTCAGGCAAGCAGCTCATTGGCTCATCAAGTATGCTTGATGTTACCGAAGCAAATAACACGGCAAATGCTGCAACGATCACTGGCGTACCAAATGGAACATACGATGTGCTTTGGGAAAATAGAACCGTTGCCGTAACAGATGGCAGCATCAAAGACACGTGGCAGCCTTATGCTTATCATTTCTATAAACTGAAATAAGTTGTTGGTGAAGAGTGGATGTTAGTTGGGTGTAGCAACCCTATGAAAGGATGCTTGCTTCGGAATAAGGGCAAGGGCATCATTAACTAAAGAAGCAAAATAATCAGGCGTATATGTACTCGCAACCATTCTTTGACGTTTTCTCTCAGGAAACTCAAACCTATCATCAACCCCGTACATAGCATCTTTTAATTCTGCATCAAGTATCGGCTCACAATCAGTATTTTCAGATTGAGAATCAGGTTGTTTAAGCATAGGCAGAATATGACTAACGAAGGCATCATCGTTAGGAGTATACGTATAATCTATACCTGGTATACTGATTTCCGGAGGAGCATTTAACCGTAAGATTGTCTTAGATCCCATTACCTGCATAAAACGTTTAAGATGATCATGCCCCTTACCGTCAAGAGGGTCTGTCTTCACAGTTTTCGGACTAAATATGTCTCTTACTATGGCGGGGTCTTCCCTGAAATCTGTGCCAAGTCGTAAGACTTCCTCACGAAGTTTCACAGAGAGCTTGGTCATTTTCCCTTCAGTAAAGTCAACGAGTATGGTAGGAGCATCGAGAGCAAACCGTGAACTCTCGAGATACCGCGATGGTTCAAGTGACTGACTATAATACGTAGGAACGACCTCCCCAAATCTCTTCCAGAACTTAATTACACTTGGGTAGGTTTGTCCACCATCACTCACAATACCTGAGACATGATACTGAGGTGGGTAGCGTTTTATTCGATCTTCTTTCAAAGACTGTGCATGTGCTTGATCTGTCAAACGGACAACCGTGCTTGTTCCAAGAGCAATTGGTTCGGTAAGCATTGCTTGCAAACGAGCACTATTTTCTCTTGCAGATGCAGAAAGCTGTTCCTCCTCCTGTGCTCCTCTTCGATGACGAAAGAACTCATATTTTGACATCCTGCTATTGTACAAAAAACGGTTTTTGTACACAAGAGCCACTGTACTTTACAAATAATACAACAACATGTTATAATCAATCTTGTCCGAAGACAGTGAGCAGATAAATAAGTCTCACCGAGGCGCACACAAAAACAGCAATCTGTTATGTAGGCACTCGCATCGAGTGTCTTTTTTTATGGACAGCGAGGAATAAATTTTTTCGCCAGGGATGTAAGCGAATGCGTACCCCAGAAAAAATTTCGTTCCGAGCGAATTAAGAACTATGAAAAATGATAACACAAGAGTCAGTGATAACAGACACAAAAAAGAAGTAATTGTTGCGGAACTTGTTGAAAAAGTTGATAAAGCAAAAGGCATTGTCTTTGCAAACTACCAAGGTCTGACCCACCAACAACTTGAAAACCTGAAGAAAGCTTTGAAAAAAGCTAACGCAGAATTCGTCGCTTCAAAAAACACCTTGTTCCTTCGTAGTCTTGAAGGTAAAGTTGATGTCACCAGTGAAAAAGAAAAATTTAATCAACCAACAGGAGCGTTGTTTATCTACGACGACATCGTTGCCCCGCTCAAAGAACTTACGAAAGTTATCAAAGAACTCAAACTTCCTGAAATCAAATTCGGCATCCTTGAAGGCAAAATTGTTTCAGCAACTGACGTAGTCAAGCTTTCAAACTTGCCTCCACTGCTCGTTCTTCGCGCACAACTTCTTGGACAAATGATGTCCCCTGTTTCTGGTTTGCACCGAGCACTTAACTGGAATTTACAACAACTCGTGTTGACACTTAATGCAATTAAAGATAAAAAAGGAGGTGAATGATATATGGCAAAATTAAACAAAGAAGAACTAATGAGTGCAATTGAAGAAATGTCTGTTCTCGAACTGGCAGAATTAGTCAAAGCTCTTGAAGAAAAGTTTGGTGTTTCAGCAGCAGCTACTATGGTAGCGGCAGCACCAGCAGGAGCAGCAGCTAGTGACGAACCAAAAGAAGAACAAACTTCTTTCAACGTGATCATTGCATCCTCTGGAGCAACCAAAATCGCTGTTATCAAAGCACTTCGAGAGATCAACCCAACTTTGGGACTTAAAGAAGCTAAAGACTTAGTAGATGCAGCACCAAAAGAAGTACTTTCTGGAGTTAACAAAAAAACCGCTGATGAAGCAAAAGAAAAGCTTACAACAGCAGGTGCAACTGTTGAACTTAAGTAACAAAATGCCTCCGTTTTCCATTACATAAAATTTTTGTGTGATAGAGAAGGAGGTATTTTTGTGCCTATGAAACACGAATCACAACCCATACCATTTGATCCACAACCATTCTACAAAAAGATCGCAGCACTGAATAATATCGACGTTGCAGACATTAAAAATTCAGAGTTAGGAATCATCCATTTAGCACAACAAAAAGCACGTAACACAACGGGCTGGCAAAAAGATTTGACAATGAGAGCTGTAGCGCCGCTTGTAGATAAATATGTTGGAGGCTCAACTAGTAAGCGTGAAGTAATGGAAAAAATCCAACAATTTGGTCATCTAACCGAGATTATTCTTGACACGCACACAATGTTCACCTCCTATGGAACATACATACCTGGCTTTCATTTTTCGTTGGTGGAACAAAGAGAAAAGACACCGCATAATAATCATACTTCACTTCTTATCGGAGCAATGACGCAAGAAGGCATTGAAGAATATGCTAAAACAGTAAAGACAATTCACCCAGACGCATCGTGTTCGGTCATTGATATTGAAGGAGTCACCACTGCTGCAATTGATAAAAAAACCGCAAAATTTGTCTATGGTTCAGGCGTTGCAATACCATTTGCTGATAATACTTTTATGAGTATCCATACAAATTACCTCTGGCCTTCTCTGCTCAATAACTCCATCGACAAAGAAGAAACCTTTAGACAAATGTTAAGCGAAGTACACAGAGTGCTTGCACCAAACGGTGTTATGCTTGCTGCCGAACCCTTGGGGATTTTTTCCGTAGATGAATTAAGAGATCAGATAACCAACTATCCGTTCCAGTTCAGAAAAGGCAATATGATGCCACCAATGAAATTTATCTCAAAAAGGGATATGGTTGCCTATCCTACATTCCCCAAAAGGGCAATTGCCGGTAGGGATGAAGTCTTTCTGATGTTACAAAAATAGTTATGGGTTGACAGAACTTCGTGGATTATTTAAGCTAAAACTCCATGGGACAAATACAGAAGAACCTTTTAATAGTTGGCAGTGTCAGTTTAAGCATTATTGGCCTTGGATTACTTAGTCTGATTCCCATTATTACACAAACAACAAATCTTTCAGGATTTGCCGCAACTGAATGTCCAATTGATGCATATACGACAGATTGTCGTGTCCTCCTGGGAGCAACAGCTCGCAACTATCCCCAAGCAGCAGACGAAACCAAAGCCCAGATTCTGTATCACGAACAACGAATTGGCAGACAGCTAGACATCGTGCACACCTATCATCCTGTTGGCACCAACAAGCTCTCTGACATGGATGTCTTCTTTGCAACTCGTGCCAACACCTATCTCTTTGCAAACTGGAAGCCAACCGCGAAATGGGCTGATGCTGGAGGTAGCAACACAACGATCAACGCTGGCATTGACCAAATGGCAGATAGCATCAAAAGCATTGCGCCCAAAAAGATCTTTATGACCATCAATCATGAACCAGAAAATGATGTCTCAAGTGGTGGAACCTGCAGTTCATACAAAGGCTCGTCCGGCACGACAGATCAATACAAAGCCATGTGGCAAAACGTACACAATCGGTTTGATGCAAAAGGTGTGACAAACGTCGTCTGGGTCATGGATTATATGAATTATGCTCCCTGGGATTGTGTCGTAAACCAACTCTATCCAGGAGACAATTTGGTTGATTGGATTATGTTTAATGCCTATGGACAAGGCACTGAAACCTGGGATTCAAAAGTCTCCCATCTGTATAACTTCTTAAGCACCAATAGTAACACCGAGCATAATTATCTCTCAAAGCCTTGGGGCATTGTTGAATGGAGCAGCAGCAATTCAACGGTTGCCCAAAAGATAAATTACTTTGATCAAGCAAAGCAAGCGCTTGAAACAGATAAATTCTCAAAACTAAAAGCATACCTCGTCTTTGATGAAAACGATGGTGGCTCAACAACCGGCACCAATTTCCGTATAGCCTATGATGATAACGGCACATACCAACAAACTCTCCAAGACCACTACAATGCCTTCGCGAATAGTCCCAAGATCGCACCCAATTCGAATTCACACCCTACGGGTGAGCCTTCCTTCACACCTTCCCCAACAACACAACCAACGCTCCCACCGGTCTCCCCTACCTTTACCTGTCTGGGTGCTTGCCCAACCAACATACCAACGGTAACTCTTGCACCTACAGACGTTATTCCAACAGTAACGCTTGAACCAACAGCAACTCCCACAACGGCAGTAACTCCAACTCCTGATGAAGCAGAACCCACGCCAACACCAGAGCCACCTATCGACGTGCCACAAGAACCTGCACCATCCCAAGAGCTTCCTGATTGGCTGAATGAAAATGGCTTATTACGATTGTTGATTATCTTGATCCTCAGCCTTTTCGGGCAATTCTAAACTTGAAAATGATGGCACATTAAGATAAAATTCTTCTCTATGCCAGCAGAACATCCAATCAGAGAATATGGAGACCCTATCCAAACAAACACAGGATCAGTATCTCGACGTACCCAAATGGCAGTACCCACTGAAATTGCCGGAAAAATCTTTGCTGGATTTGAGCAGGAGCACCGACCGTTGCAGCCAGATGTCATCGTAAGCTCACCATTCACACCTTTCCATGCTGGAGAAGCACACTTTGTCAATACAACTACTGGCATTGTCGAACTACCAGACACAGATGCCGCAGATGTGGGCTTTATCGGCAATACCGTTTTGGGGGCATGTCCCCATGGAGGATGTAAAGACGGCTGCCAGCTCAAAAATGAAGGAGCTTCCTTTAAGAAGCTGCGTGACGCAAATTGTGCAGTAGGTAATACTGAGAAAGCATTTTCTGAAGTAGGACAACGTAGCGAGGGACGATTTATGCTCTTGCCTACCAAGGATGACGTGCTGGTCATTAGCAACGAGACACGAGGCTCGGCAATCACCATTGCTGATGAGGCCGGTAAACAGCAAACAGCATTCTTTCGATTACCTCCTGCACGTGCCATTGTGTTTGGTGAGAAGTGGGTTAAAGAACAAGGAATAAGCAGCATCACCGCTGGGATTAATGGCGCCGATGCAAACTTTGGTCTTATGTCTGTTACCCTACCTGACGAAAACTTCGTCGTTGCGTTTTGTTTAATTCGTGACAATCTAGGAGACAGGCCTGAAAACTTACAGGTTTTACGCAAATCGATCAATGCTATTTTTGATGAGAAACGTATTCCTGAAAACAAACGAGCTGAACTACTTGCAACACTTCCCGTTCGGATCGATATTGGGGCAGCAGCAACGCTTGAAAACTTCGGACATTCTATTCAATTGCCAAAGATTGGAACACCATATGCAACGGGATTGGCAAACCATCTTGCGGCAACAACAGGCATGACAGAAGAAGACTTTACCAGACGAGCAGGACAAACAGAACGCTTTATTGCTTTGGCAAAGCAGTTGGCAAATCCTGATCTTTCTGACGATCAGAGATCGCAGCTTGAAGCACAACTTCCTGACCGCACCAGTATTATCGCCTCAGGAAGGGTTATGGATTGGCAGTATCCAGGAGCACTTACCAACGGATTTGTGTATGGAGAGGCGGAAGCACAACTTGGACTTGAAGCAAGAGAGCCAGACACCTGTCCGGGCTATGGACAAACCTGCCATATTGATTATCGCGGGATCACACAATACTCAGCAACCAGACAACTGACCGCTATGGGTATCGCTCCTACCAACATCGATTGGTATGACGAACTGGCAATAGATCCTTCTGATACAAGAAACTATGCAGAATCAAATCGTGCAGTACAACTTGCCTGGAACAGCGTCGGGGAAACAGCCAAACCAAGTCCTTACCGAACATTTAATGGGGCAACTGTTCGTTTTCCAACGGAATAAACACTTTCCTACCTTGACAGTGCTGCTATAGTTTGTTATCTTATAACATAGTTCTATCCTATGGCAGCAGACTCCAAACCACTTACTATCGATACTCTTCCAGATCTCCTGACAGTACGTGAAGTTGCCGAAATCCTGCGAGTTTCCCCGCTTACTATCAAACGCTGGGGTAAACGTGGCAAGCTTCCTGCAATCCGAATTAACTCTCGTGGTGATCGTCGATACAAGAAAGAAGCCGTCCTCTGGTTACTCGGCATCCAACAAAAAGCCACACTCTAATAGTCATTCCCCTTGCTTTGGCCAATACTGCTGTACCAGTAAGGGTGCTACACGCAAATGTTTTGCAACTTCTTCTCTAGTCATAGTCTTAGCAAGCTCTGGTATTAGCTGTCTTTTTTGAGATATGTTTCGAGGGCGGTGGGGACGATTATCTCCTCTTTCTTCTAAGAAAACTCCTTGTTTTCGTGACTTTGTAATCAACTGAACGATATCTGTTATTCTTACACCATAACGTTCAGCAATTTTCCCAGACGAAAGATGCTGGTTATTCCATAACTCTGGAAGGACCAGACATATCTTGTCAGCAATTTCTCCTGTCATTAGTTCACTTACTTGTATTTTGGGCTCACGTGATTTAATTTGATTATTAACCCAAGCAATTTCATCTTTTAGCTTATCATCAAGGCCAACTATCCTAGGTCTCTCTGATATTTTAGAGAAAAGGGTTGCTAATTGATCATAGTCCTTTTGATTATTGATAATATCAGGCGCAAGATGAAGAAGTTCAGAAAGGTTTTGGCGTTGCTTCTTACTGTCTATCAGACTTAAGCTTGTGAGATAGGTTTTAGTAGACACATCCCAATCTATGTATAAAACGCGCACGATCTCTCTCGCCCGGTGCCGCAATGGAGCACGATGATCTTTAGCAATACCTCGGAGAAGCAAATTAGCAGTTTCTTCTCGAGCTTCATGCGTGAAATAATGTAATCGCATATTTATTCTTCCCCAATCTTCTTCATTAAAAGGAAGTTCTGCATTTCTACGTCCAAGCACGTCTCTTGCAAATGATTGTGCTAGCATATAGTGTGGATTCACATCTCGCTCTTTCATAAGGTTGCATTATAGCATGATTAAACCCAGGAGCAGTTTACTCGATTAGGTTTTGAGTAACTTCCATTGCAGCCAAAATAGTCCCTCCTAAGGATTGGCTCGACTGAATTGATTTCTTCTTTCTAAGGGATATCCTTGGCATCTCAGCCGACTGATTAACTGCAACACATAGTTTTCGTTAAGACCATAACGATCCGCAATCTCAGCACCTGAAAGACCTTGATTATTCCAGAGATCAGGCAATACCGCAATAAATGCTTCTCTATCAAATCGAACAGCTTCAGAAGCAGGATCTCGTCCAAATAGCTGTTCAGAGACAACCCTCCTGTCAAGATTAAGAATCGTACTAATTTCTTCAGGTGACCATTTATCCGCAAGACCAGCAATCATTTGTAACCTAGTGGTAAGCGGAAGATAGTCTGGAATCCCTGTACGTATGGATAAGGGCATGCCATTCTTGCGTAAAACCCCAACTTCTTTTCTCACCCATGCTCGTGGCAAACCAAACAATTTGGCAAGCTGACTCGAAGTCATCTGATAGGTATTCCATAAGTCTGGTAGCTCCGCATTAAAGTCTGGAACGACAGCAGCATTCACTTTTGGAGGGAACACTTCACGGCTTAGTGTCCGTATCAACTGTTTTTTGCTTTGTTTTAGCCTTGCAGCGACACCTAACAATACAGGATTATCCTTGTGATACAGAGCAAAACTCTCAAGGTTTCGGAAAAAAAACGTCGCATTATCGACAGTAGCAAGCAACCGGGGAGCAAGCTGCAACATATCAGCAGTGTTTTCTTGGTGATTAAATCTGCTAACATTTGCAAGCCCGTCCAGATATAATTTTGCTGGAATATCGTACTCTTCATACAAAAAGCAAACCATATCAGACGCTCTCTGCCGCATTAAGGGACGAGCATCAGTCGATATTCCTCCAAAAAGCAGCTGAGCCGTCTCTACCCGTTCTTCAGAAGGCAAGCTATTGAATCGGCTTTGCAGTTCTGACCGATCCTTCTCTGTAAAAGGTTTTTCTATATCTCGATAGATCAGAAATTCTCTTACTACTCGTCTTGCCGCTTCTCCCTGTTGGGGGATTGTTCCTCGTTCTTTCATAAGGTTGCATTATAGCATCTCCTCTTGCATTCGGACAAAAAACTATCCTATACTTGAGTTATGGCTGATCTATCATCCTACATAAAAGACGCACGTACGAAACATGTCTCTGATGAACAGATTAAACAGGCACTCACAGCAGCGGGTTGGCCGGTTGATAAAGTAGATAAAGCGCTCTTGGAATCAGACGACAGCAAAACACTCCCTCCTCCCCCACCACCAGTGCCACATGTCGGAATGTGGATCGGCTTTTTGTATATACTGTTCTTTATTTCATTATATGTGCTATCAATTGCTATTGCCGGCATTTTTCATCAATGGATTGATACGGTTATCCCCAATACCAAAAATGATTTACTGAATTATTTGTCTGATAATGCCTATCTCATGCGTGGATACATCGCAGCGGTCATCGTTTCCTATCCCGTTTTTGTGATGTTGGCAATTGTTCTCCGCAAACAACTGATGAAGCAACCAATTATCAAGAATCTGCGTTCTCGCAAAATTTTAATCTATATCACGCTCATTGGTACCTTTCTGATTATGATCGGTCACATCATCGCTACTATTTATGAATTCCTCGGGGGCAATCTTACTGCCAATGCAATCGGACATTTGTGCATTACCGTTATGATTGCTGGCTCGATCTTTGGGTACTTTATTAGTGAGGTGAAAAATGACAGAAAAACGCAATAAAGATATTATCATGCTTATTTATCTAACCGTTCTGACGGTTATTGCTCTGGTGTATGGATTTATGACTATTCCTAATCCCAGTGACCAACGCAAAGTCCGATTAGATCAACAACGTGTGACAGATCTGGGACAGTTGCAGTATGCAATTGATGATCAGTACCGATTAGACCAAGCACTTCCCGAAACCATCAACGACATTCGTGACAATAGCTATAGCCCATCCCAGTCGCTGATCAAAACAGATCCTGAAACAGGAGCATCGTATGAATATAAGATGGGAACACCAATGACATATCAACTCTGTGCCACGTTTACCACTGATTCTGAAAAAGAAAAAATGACAGCGGATGAAAACAATTATTCATATGCATCATTTAAGAGCAAATTCCCCCACGGCATTGGAAAAAAATGCTTTGACTTTGAGGTATATCCAGCCAACAACTACCCAATCAACGGTGTCTGGCCAAGCTACACACCTGTCCGAGGAGGAGCACAAATGATGGATGTCCCGGTGGGAGAAAAACCTGCCTCACCTCCTGCCACAAAGCCAGCCATGGCAGCACCTCAACAAGATAACTAGTTTCTATTCACAATGCTTTGCGAGAAACGAGCCGTGGAAGAAACGACCTAAACCTTTCGTGCATAAGACGCTTGATGCACGCCCATAATCAGGGTATGATCTGGTCTCCAGAAATGTTCTTTGAGAAAGGAGAACGTCTCGGCAGGATCCTGTGTGTTTACCATAATGCCCGTTGCTAGCTCAAATCCCCCAAGAATCTTTGCTCGCGGCACGAGTCTCAAATACCAATTATTTCCTGGCGTAATATAGATGTTAAACGGAAATTCATCAAAGTGACGAAGACTAAACAATTGCACAAGCCGTGCCATCACAAATGCTAAATCTGAAATCTCAACATCACTGATCTCAGCAAACGATTTCCCGTTCATCTGTGGCTCAACCCACACTTCATCAGGCCATTCACTCGTAGGTGGGCAAAAAACCAAGAAGTGATCAGTCTCCAAGATCTCACGTTTATCAAGTGTTGCTGCATGACTAGAATTGCGAGGCGTGCTCAACAAACGTTCAAACCACGGCTCCTTAGGCGCTTTGGTTGCTACTTGCACATGGTGTGGCACGACAACAAGTTGCGTATGGGGATGAGGCATACTTTCTCCGCCAGCATGTCCTCTATTGTGAAAGAGATAGACTTTGCCATGTTGAACATTGGCACGAACACGAGCTCTGTACGTTTGCAACAACAGCTCAACGTGAGAAAATGGCAGCTCATCAAAATTCTTATGATGATCCGGCGAATGAATAATCAGTTCGTGATGATCGGCAAATGGAAATTTGTTAGCGATAACACGGACGAGCCAGCTAGAGATTGTTCCCTCTCCTTTTAGAGCCTGTCCTGAGTTTATCGAAGGAAGAGGGTTGGGGTGAGGTCTGGGTACCCGGTACAATTCTTCCCGATCATCTTCGTTGCCAACACAAAAGGGACACAGCATGACTGTTTTACCGTTCTCATTGGAGCGCTTAGCACGCCTTGGAGCAAGCACCATCCATTGCTTGGTTATTTCATTTTGCCGAAACTCAAAATCAGACATATATCTATACTAGCAAGCACGAGTTGCTAGAACAAGAAACAAAACTGACAAGTAACTAACTCATTGTCATGCTGAATTTAGTTCAGCATCTAAAACCAAACGTAAGAAGATCCTGAATCAAGTTCAGGATGACAAACTGAGAGCTCCTTGTCTTGAAGGGATATATGCCACAAATTACGGCTTACCAGAGGGAGGAGCTGCTGGAGGAGGTTCGTTTGTAGGAGACGACTTGAAGAACTCACCCAACATCTGATTAGCACCGCTAATTCGTGCACGCTTTGCGGCGAGACGGTTTTCTTGCAAGGATCTGGCTTCCGTAAGGGCATTACCCAGAAGCTTGGGAAAATGTCCTTGGGATGATTCATCTGCACTATCGTAGACGATATGTAAGCCAAGACCATTTACGCTGTTGCGAAACCTGCGAGTCATACTCTGAGCATCAACATCGACCTCAAAAGCAGAGGTGTTGTGATTAAAATATTCTGCATATTGCTCCTTCTTGACTTGACTCATAATATTATTGGCTGATGGCTGCGGTTTTATGGCAAGCATCTGCCCATCTTTCATAAGGACAAGATGTTGGGGGTCATCAAGATTTTCTGATTGAGAAAGTGGTAGGATATACCCAATTAATTCTGTTTCCTTAGGGGCTTCAGTGTGTTCTAGACGCAACCCAGCATCTGTTTGAGTTACCGCTGCGGACGCATTACCTCGTTTTACTTGCACAATTGCCCGTCCTAATGCTTCAGCATGAAGTTTGCCAAGAAATTCTTGATAGTGCCGTTGCTGCTCAAGCGCTTCGGCTGTTTCCTGAGCTTCGGGACTAGCATCAAGACCAGCCGTTAGCTTATCAAATGCACCTCGATCATCTTCAGTCATATACTAAGAATACACAGCACACCCCAGATGTGTCAAGAGAGATGAGTTGACAATGTTGACAGAAAGCGATTTCTTTTATTACGATAGTTTTATGCCAATAATTTTCCTGCGAAAGAAACCATCTTTTACCAAAGACGAATTCATCCGTCTAGCAGCTATTTTTGATAACGCTGGACAAATCTTTCTGGGAG
>JAHFKF010000001.1 GCA_023245475.1 Candidatus Levyibacteriota bacterium | reverse complement strand
TCCATATCACACTCCGGTTTTCGTGCTCTCCCACAAAAAGAGAGAACCGATAAAAATGGATGGCGGTACGACATTTTTCTTTGTAACTGACGGTATTCAATCAGCACTTTCAAAAGCGAAAGAAGCAGCAGGACATCGAAATGTAAAGATTATGGGAGGAGCAAATACTGTTAATCAATATTTAGCAGCTGGGCTTATTGATGAACTGTGGCTACATATAGTTCCCGTAACTATTGGAAGGGGCACTCGACTCTTTGATGGAGTACCCAACCTCAATCTCGAACCGATCGAAGTTAGCGGAACCAGTATAGTCACACACATTAGGTACAAAGTTTTGAAATAGGATTTCCCGCAAAAAAACTTTCAATAACTTAGAATATGGGTCTTTTTTCGTGTTACATTTTTGTGGTATACTTCTGCTACTTAGTATGGTAGAAAGAGCTCCATCACTTCCCACATTTCCTGATATGAGTAAGGCATCCGCCCAACTTGATCATATTGTTACTGTGTTACGAACCAAAGATGAACGTGCAAGCGAAAATCCAGAAAACCCTTTTTTTATATCTTATAGACAAGCAGAAGGACTTTTTTATCTACCAGCAGTAAGATCACTGGTTGATTCTATTACAAGGCACCCAACACGCATTACGGGACAAAAAGATGGATACAAGATGGCAACCACTATTAGCAAAGATACTGGAGGAATATTTTTGTCGACTACTGTACAACGGCACCCAGAGGGATTACTGACGATAAGCTACGCGAGACGACCAAAAGGAACTAATGAGACGATATCTGTTGAAAAAGTTTCTGTCCAAAAGAAAACTTGGGCAACTTTGCAGATAACCCCTGAGAGCTACTCTCTTAGTCTTTGGGAGACAGGTAAGCCTCTTATTGAATGGGCTGCTGGAAGAAAAGAGGATGAGTTGGGAAGAAAGAGGCAGGGGCTTCGTCTATTGAAATTCTAGCCTAACTGAGAGGATGTTGTTCACAATTCGAGAAATCAGCATGCTTGCAGATCTTTAGTTACCCTAAAATCAAGAATTATCTTCTTAGCTCATTGAATTCTATCGTTTCTTTTGCTACACTTCCCCAATGCCAAACTTAGAACGTAGACAATACACTCGGATTGCCGAAGCGCCAAATAAAAGTGAAGAGTCTGTCACTGGTCAGCAGATTTTTCAAAAAGCAGTAAGCAGCTTACAGGGAGATCCTGTTGTACACAGAGAAATTGTGCAAACCTTTGATACTGCTTTTCGCGCAAACCTTAATATATTACCGACAAAAAATCAATTAATAGATTACCAACGCAAGACTTCCGCTACTGATTCAAGGGATGTAGCAAACCCTCCAGATATAGAGAATGGAGATTTTAATTTCGGAGGAGATGTCGAAGCCTTTGTCGGCAGTGTTATGATTTTTGATAGTTTAGTAGGTGTTTCTGCCATGATAACCACCCAGCGGATAATCGGCGAATTAGATAATTATGCCGTATTAGTCCGAAATAAAATTCCAGCAGAGTTTCACTTATTGATAGGAGTTAATAAGGAAACTGATAGATTAGTAGACACCTTAGCAATTAAACCAATATTTTCTGAAAATATAGCTTTTGAAGATAAAAAAAGAAGTCTTGAAGGTGTCATCCTGGTTTCCTCTGAGTTATCAGAGCATGACAATTAACTTTATTTCTTTTTTGGGGAAGCTTTCTTTTTAGCTTTTGTAGCGGTTTTTGCTTTTCTTGGTTTCTTAACGGTAAGTTCTTTCTTTTCTTCTTGTACCTCTTCTACAATTTCATCAATTGCTTCTTCATTTATTACTGATTCAAGCGGCTGGACTGCTACAGAAGTTGGCTGTAACAATGCTAATATTTTATCCAGTTTGGCATTGAGCGCTTCAAATTGGGCTTTATAGTTGGGAGCTTCGTTCGTGTTGCTTCGATCAAATGTTTTTCGTTCAGGTCTTCCTCCTTCTGAACCACCTTGCATATCAAAACAACGTGAACAAAAAATATCTCTTCCCTGAGTTGGGCGGAAAGGAATTTTGCAGTTATCGCCACATTTGGAGCAAACTGCATCATACATCTGTCGGTCTATTGATTGAGAACGATCAGAACCACGATTTTGGAACCGCTCCTCGCCTGCATTCTTTCTGAAACAGTCGCTGCAGTAAATAGGTTTACTACCAGTTGGACGGAATGGCACTTCGCAGCTTTTGCCACAGGTTGCACAAGTAGCTTGATGCATTTCTGGACGGTCATTATTAAACCGTGGTTTACCAAAGTTTCGGTTGCCACCTGATCGGTTTCCTCTATTAAAGTCGTTCATATCCTATATTATAACAGGTTTGACGAAGAATAGCTCTCTTTTATAAATACTGCTTCAGAGCACTGATCTGATATAATTGAATACTTCTTCTGATTTATTATGATTATCGCCAAAAATATTTCTTATGGATACTCGCGCTTAACGGTGTACGAAGAATCAAGTTTCTCTATTATTAAGGGGGAATTGGTCGGACTTGTCGGACCTAATGGTGCAGGAAAGTCGACGCTCTTCAAACTTCTCAAAGGAGAAGACTCCACCACGACCGGGTCTTTGGAAGTTCGCGGCAAAGTAGGGTATGTCCCGCAAGAAGTGAAACATGATCCTGATCTTGAAAGTGCAATTGACATCCAAAGCTACCTCGATCCTGAAATGAAGAAAGAAATGTATGAGTTGATGATTATGCTGGAATCCCTTGAAGTGAATGCGGAATTGGACACGAAGCCCAAAAATCTGAGTGGGGGACAACGAACCAAATTGGCACTGCTGCGTGCCATTATCCAAGAACCTGATGTGCTTCTTCTTGATGAACCAACCAACTTTTTGGACACCGAGGGAAAGCGCTTTATTATGGAATTTTTGAGTGACTATCCAAACACGCTTATCGTCATCTCACATGATATTAATCTCCTTGATCAACATCTCGATAAAATCATCGCAATCAATCCACATACTAAAAGGATTGAAGAATATAAAGGAAACTATTCAAAATATGTCAAATTAAAAGGTAATAATGACACAATGCTCAAAAAAAAGTTTGAAAATGATCAGAAAGAAATCAATCGTATGAAGAAGAGTCTTCAAAAAATGGCAAGTGGCGCAACCGAAAAAGGTGCTAGGGCACGGGCGAATGTGCAAACTCGTATTGACCGCATAAAGGAAAAATTGCCAGAACTTCCAAAAGAAGTAAAAGACATCAAATTTACTCTTCCAGATCCACAACATACAAGTGAGATTCCATTGCAAGCAAAGGATATTTCGATAAGTTTTGAAGGGAATACTATTCTCTCAGATGTTTCGCTTGCAATAAGACGTGGTGAGAGAATCGTTCTCTATGGACCAAACGGGGCAGGAAAAAGTACGTTTATTAAAATACTCATGGGGAGATTACAACCAGACACGGGAGAAATTATCCGTGATGAGGAACTTCATATCGGCTATTATTCACAGGAATTTGAAACATTTGATTTTAATAAGACGATTATTGAGATGATTGAAGAAAAGTGCACGTTATCAATGACACAAATCTTTCCAATTCTTGGATCATTTAATTTCCCCAGACCCAAGCTTTATCAAAAAATAGGAAGCCTCTCCGGAGGAGAAAAGACAAGGCTTTCAATTGCTATGCTCATGTTGCAAAATTATAATGTACTTATCCTTGATGAACCAACTACCTATCTGGATATGATTTCGCAACGAACAATTCTGGAAGCGCTCAAATCGTATAAAGGAGCGATGCTTTTTGTAAGTCATACCGAAGAATTCGTCGAAGGTCTTACGCCAAACCGAATCATGCTTCTCCCAGAAAACAAAATCAAATACTGGATTCCCAAAGATATTTCCAACTTCAACGGCTAGTCTGGTAATTTCTTTATGGTGTTCTATGGGTTATAATGCACGCATTATCTATGAAACCAGAACAAACACCTCAGACTGTCCGAGCTTGGTTATCAGATATCGCAAACAAGGGTTCTAGTACAAGACCTGTTCCTCCTGGTGAATCTGATTTACTTAATGAAACACTTCCTGATACTGAGGATATGAAACCAGAAAGAGGAGCCTACGGAGCAATTGTTGCTACAAGAACATATCAACGAGCCAAAAAAATTATTCTTGCACAGAAGGATAACCTTTCATTACCCAATGCTGCTAAGATTACAACGATTGATGATTTTATCACAAAAAATTACTTTATAGGTGAAGCTTTTAAAGAAGCAATGACTAATTCACTTTTGCGAGATGAACGGCTAGCAAAAAAATTACCACCTCAGCATCGTGTTGCAAATGTTTATAGGAGACTAGAAGAGATTGTTGCACCCGCCTTACGAGTGATGCCAGAAGAAAAGAAACAAGACATAAGACGAAAAGTGAGAAAACCCGATTTACAAATTACTGGCGCATTTCTAGAAATTCAGGGGGGTATTGCTGCACTTCCAGATAATATGAATACGCTTGCTGGCAATATAGTTACCTCTTACGAACAAAAATTTAGAAAACACCCTGATATACCAACAATTCTTGGAATAATGAAGCATAGTTATGAGAGTTATATAGAAGTTTTGGCAAAATTACATCAAGCAGATTCAACAGGATTTGCAATCGCAGAAAGAATGATGAAAAGAAGAGGGGGAAAACCACATGAATTACAAGATGATGCTTTACATTTTACTACTCAATTTTTTGAAGTAATAAGAGACTTACGTGAAAAAACGAGAGCAGAGAGATCAAGAACAATAACATGTGTCTTTAGGACACCCACGTCTGAAACGCAGCCCTTTCTTGATCAACGAGCAGATTTTGATGATCCATTGCGAGATGCATTCAATTTACACATGCAATTCCTTTCCGCATAGAGTTAATGAGAGTATTACTCGAGGACTTTGATGAGTTTGCCATCATCTTGGAAGGCATATTGCACAGTTGTTACGTCTGTGGGTGCATCAGTCATTGGAATGTTTTCGTCACGACCTAGATATTTTACGGTAATCACTCCATTGTCATGCTCTTCTGGGTTATCAACGGTTACCGAGACAATTTTGATTCGGTCTCCCAAGAGTACTGGATCTGAATAGATTTCCTGATTGTCTTTGTTCATCGCACCGAG
>JAHFKF010000013.1 GCA_023245475.1 Candidatus Levyibacteriota bacterium | reverse complement strand
ACGACATTTCGTTCTGGCTTATTCTTACGAACTGGCAACGTCGACCCGGGATATAAAGGCAAGCTCTCCTTTGGCTTAAAGAATGAAGGATCGGTTCCTGTCACTATTGAAATGGGAGCACGATTTGTTCACGCACAGTTTGAACAAGTTCTTGGTGAAGGCAATGAGTATCGTGGGCAATGGCAAGGCGGTCGCGTTACCACAACCAAAAAAGAGAAACAGGTATAATCCTCTTTGCTTCTATGCAGCAGGGGAAAGTCCTGCCATTTCCATTGCTTCATAGGTATTTTGTAAAAATCGTTCTGTTGCTATTTTTGGACCCCCTGCCATGACAACAGGTATTCCCATGGTACTTTTAATTACTGTTTGAAATGTCTCAGGAGTTCCTGTGTAGGGGATTTTGATTAGATCAGCTCCAAGTTCGACACCAATACGTGCACAGTGTCGGGCGATTTTTGTATATGCTTCGGGATTTTCTCGACGCATTTCATAATAGTTGTTATCTTTTCCATCGGTACCTTCTGTTCGAGGATAGGTAAACACGACAAGTGGCATGCGTGCTTGGGTGCACTCTGATCCGACTTGTCCTAGTCTTTCAAGCATATCCTGTTCATACATTGAGCTGAAATTGACATGAACCGCGACAGCATCCATATCATCTCGTAAAGCATCTGCCACCATTCCTGCAGGGAATTTTCTTGTGTGGGTCATGAGGGATGTGCTCAGACTAAGATTTTGAATTCTACCGGTTGTGGCAAGGAGTGGCTCATATGTCTTAAGGGTTCCCTGAAACCCAAGGACTGCATCGAGATGAGGAGCAGTTTTTTCGAGGAAGCCTCTCATGTCTCGTAAATGGTGCTTAGGGCCATCAATTGCACTGTCATCGGTTGGCAAGATAAGACTTGTCTGCGATTCCCTATGCATGATTCGTCTCAATCGTCGTTCTTTGCTCATAAGCAAGGGTACTATACTGCGTGACTTATTGTTTGTCAATAATTCCTCTCTTGCAAATCGTTTCGGAAGGGGCTATAAATAAACAATATTTACCTTATGACAAAGACCCATCCTGAATATCAATACCTCGATCTCATCAAAGAAGTGTTAGACAGTGGCATCAAAAACGTCGACCGTGGAACAGGTGCTGTTTCGTACAGTGTCTTTGGTCGGCAGTGCAGATATGATTTGTCGCAAGGTTTTCCTCTGCTGACCACAAAAAGAGTTTATTGGAAAGGTGTTTTGCATGAACTTTACTGGTTCATGTCAGGGCAGACCAACATTAAATATCTTGTCGATAACAACGTCCACATCTGGGATGATTATCCTTACAAGATTTATAACTGGAAACGGGAAGGGAATGTTAAGCTTCCTGAACTTACCAAAGAAGCGTTTGTAGAAAAGATTGCAAAGAACCAATCTTTTGCAAAGAAGTGGGGGAATCTGCCACGTATTTATGGTGAGATGTGGCGAAGCTGGCCAACCAAAAGCAAACGAACGATTGATCAACTTGGTTGGGTAATTCAAGAACTCAAGGACGACCCCGATGCACGAAATCTCATTGTTAACTCATGGAATCCAGAATATCTCTATAACATGGCAACCTATGAAGATGCTTCACGTTTCCCAATCTGTCACAATATGTATCAAGTAAGCCAAAAAGGTGGCAAGCTGTATTTGCAACTCTATCAACGAAGCGCAGATCTTTTTTTGGGTGTGCCATTTAATATCGCGAGTTACGCCTTGCTTCTTCAGATATTGGCTAAGGTCACCGGATATCAAGTAGGAGAGTTTATCCACACCTTTGGCGACGCACACATCTATGCAAATCACATGGATCAAGTTAAAGAGCAGCTATCACGAAAGCCACGCGCGCTTCCTAGGGTAACAATAGATACGTCTGTTAAAAAACTTGCAGACTTTCGTCCTGAACATGTGCTGCTTGAAAACTACGATCCATACCCAGTGCTGAGAGGAGAACTCACCGTTGCTGGTGGTTTGTACGAAGGAAAAAAGAAAAAAAAGAAATGACGGTTACTGAGTGTTTCAAAAATAAGAAGGTGATAAAATAATTCTATGTACAATACAAATGTTAAAGAAGTAGTAAATGAATGTCATCCTGAACTTGTTTCAGGATCTTTTGAAAAGTGCCAGTAAAGCATTATTTTATTTACATACTTACTAATTTTAGGAATACAACTTTTTATATAGGAGTCACTAATTCTTTAGAACGACGAATATTTGAACATAGACAAGAGTCAGTTGAAGGTTTTAGTAAAAAATATAAACTTAAAAAGTTAGTCTATTTTGAAGAATATCTCGACGTAAGAGAAGCTATTATTCGAGAAAAACAATTAAAAAATTGGCATAGAGCTTGGAAAATAAATTTGATAAGAAAAGCTAATCCTGAATTTAAAGATCTTTTAGAAGATGCCGAAACAAGTTCGGCATGACAACCTGAGGCGCTGAACTAAATTCAGCATGACAATTACTGTATGCATAATTCACGTATCTCAATCATTGCCGCAATTGATGAAAAGAGGGGGCTTGGGAAGGACAATGACCTGCTGTTTAAAATTCCAGCAGACATGAAGCGACTTCGTACCCTTACAAAAGGACATCCACTTGTCATGGGACGAAGGACCTTTGAATCCTTAGGGCGTCTTTTGCCAAATAGATCACACATCGTCATCACGCGTGACCCAGCTCGTCTTGCTCATCTTTCATATCACCCAGACGTAGTTGTTTCATCACTAACAGAAGGGATTGCCGCAGCAAAGAACTGTGCAGGCTCCGATGAAATCTTTATCTTTGGTGGGGGACAGATCTTTACCGAAGCAGTTGAAAAGCAATTGGCAGATCGTTTGTATTTGACCGTGGTGAAGGGGAATTATGGCGCAGATACATTCTTTCCTGAATATTCAACCTACCAGACAGTTATCAAAAAAGAACAACATGAATCAGATGGCTACATTTATACTTTTTTAGATCTTGAGAGATAGTTGCCCTCTTTGTATCCAATCAATCCACAGAAGATAAGTAGTTATTTGTCCAACGAGAATACTTAGCGTTATTGTTGGAAGAGACGTTGGAATAGCTGCATTAGAAGCGAGATTAGCCACAT
This sequence comes from Candidatus Levyibacteriota bacterium, assembly GCA_023245475.1. Taxonomy (GTDB): domain Bacteria; phylum Patescibacteriota; class Microgenomatia; order Levybacterales; family UBA12049; genus JAHFKF01. The sequence goes on along the minus strand of JAHFKF010000013.1, from coordinate 16,317 downwards.
AAAGAAGCCCCATATTCCATTGCCTCGGTTTCCTCGTGGGGTATTAGGCTGATTGTCTGGTGTAGTTGGTTCAGCATCAATGGCTGTTGGTTCAGCGTCTGTTGGATCTGTTGGCTCAACATCACTTGGTGTAGTTGGTTCGACATCACTCTCTGTCGGTTCAGCTGGATTAACTGTTGGTGTAGACTCACCAGTTGGGCAGGCTCCTTCACAGACAAATGTAGGACTTACACTTGTAGGGGTAGCCATAGTCGTTGGGTTTGCTGCTCCTGTAAGTTGAATGCCAGGAATAACATAATTTTTGACCATCGTTGATGTTTCGTCCTCCGGTCCGATTGCGCCAAAGCCACAGGAATCACCTGTAAGGTCTCTATTCCAGAGCAATACGCCGCTAGCACCGCCTGCGAGATAGCCATCAAACTTTGCCTTAAGTATATTTGCTCGATCTGGTTCACAATCATTGACACCAGTCTCTCCAACCATGATTGGTTTATTTAAATCATTTGAGACAGTTTGTACCGCACCAAAGTGATCAGATATACCAGTACCATCATATTCATGGAAACTGATGACATCAATATTGGGGCTACTATGAATTGCTTCGTAGTTGGCAGTGCCACCATATGTATATTCAGCAAGAGCACCCGTACTGACTAAATGATTAGCATCAATCCCTTTGATAACCGCTGCCACGTCATCGTAGTAGGGTTTCATAATACTGACGTCGATATTATCGGGATGGCCACCTTCATTAGATATTTCCCACATGCCAACGGCAGGGGAGTCTTTGTATTTAGCAACGGTTGTCTTTACCCACTCAAGATATGCCCCTTTGTATCCTGATTGAAACCACTCAGCACCACGTCCTGCTCCGTCATCTCCCAGCTCTTCACAGTTGTGTAATCCGTTGCCTAAACTCATAACTATCTTTTGTCCATTTGCCTCAGCGCGAGTTACGACAAGGTCAAGGTTATCTTTCTGCTTTTCAAATGCCCAAGTACGGGTCATGCTTGCTGGTGGGATAGATTGAAAGTATGCATCTAATTCTTCTTGTGTCCATGCACGAGGATAACATCCTGTCATGCCGTATGCATTAAAGCCTACAAATTTATATGCACTACCATTTAATAGTAAATTTTTACCTTCACGAGTAACAAAACCTGCGGGTGCGGCTTGACTCTTGGTATTTGTTTTTTGTAATGCGATGGAGACGGACAGGGCAATGACACTAAGAAGAATGACAATAGCGCCTAAAACAAAACGATTTGGTAGCCTCTTTGCGATATTCTTTGTTTTTTTCATACTCCTTTTGGGCATATTGGAACTCCTAATATTAACGATACTAGGTTAAATGGAGTGTTGTCAAGTATGAATTGTACAGATTAGCTTATGCTTCTTTTTGTTTCTTCCTTCTTTCAATCTCTTCCACCAGCCACTTATGAATTACTTCAGCAGGTGTATCTTTATCAAGATTGCTGACGTCAACTTCTAAATCATAAAAAGGCTTTTTATCACTATCTAAAACTCCCGGGGAATACAGATTAAGCCCCTTAAGCTCAGGGTAGAGTTGTGACCATTGAGTCCAATCTTGGGCGAATCGTTCAGTATTTTCTTGACTTGCTTGGTCAACTGAAATTGCTTTTTTCTTGGCATCTCTTTTCGCAGCGCGCTCGTTTGCTACTTCGGGTGGATCCGTATAGAGAAGTATTCGTAGGATGGGGGAGGGCAGCGTACCTTTACTTTCCATCTTTTTTGCAAAAAAAGCACCCAGCCAGGAGTTCAAGAGAAACGGACTCTCTGGTGTAGCTGTTCTGAACAGATCCCATTGTGCTATATCAACCATAAGATCTGATCCATCAGCTCTTGTACGCGCTCCTCCAAATACTTCTCCAGTTGTCTGCTCAAAATCTGTTCGCACACCAGTACCAATATCTATCGGTTCAATCGCATAGCGTTTTTGTAGTTTGCTGAGAATGTGGGTTTTCCCCGTACCTCTATTGCCACTAATAATAATTCCGCCAATCTCCGTTAAGCGAAAGGTATGCTCTGGCGTGCGTCTTTCTTCATGGTAGCTGCTAGCCTGTTCAGGTGAAATAGCCATAAGATTCGCAATTATAGGATAACAGGGCTGGTATTGCAAAGTTGCTGGTTGCATTGTCTCAATGTATCCTTTATATTTAGGTCGTAATCCAATGATACAGTCGCTCAAACATACAGATCCTCAAATTTTTTCTTTAATCAAAGCTGAAGCCAAACGCCAAAAAAATGTCCTCGAAATGATTGCCTCAGAAAATTATACATCGCATGCTGTTATGGAAGCGCTTGGATCTGTGCTTACCAATAAATATTCGGAAGGGTTTCCTGGCAAGAGGTATTATCAGGGCAATAGTATTGCGGATGAAGTTGAAATGCTGGCACAAGAGCGGGCAAAGCATTTGTTTGGAGTGCCTTATGTAAACGTTCAGCCATTGTCTGGGGCGCCTGCAAATTCAGCAGTGTATTTTGCTGTGCTGAAGAATGGTGAAAAGATGATGGGTTTGTCTTTGGCAATGGGGGGACATATCACTCATGGACACAAGCTTGGTCTCTCCGGGAGATTATTTACGTCAGTGCATTATGAGTTAGGCAAAGACGCATTGCTCGATTATGATGCCATTGAAAAACAAGTCATGCAAGAAAAACCACAACTCCTCATTTGTGGTTACACTGCGTATCCTCGTGAAATTGATTTTAAGCGTTTTGGTGAAATCGCGGATAAAGCCGGTTGTTACTTGATGGCTGATGTCTCTCACATTACGGGGCTTATCGTTGCGGGCGTGCATCCATCTCCCGTCCCATACGCTCACATTGTGACAACGACAACGCACAAGACGTTACGTGGCCCCAGAGGTGCAATGATTCTGGTGACTGAAAAAGGGCTTCAGAAAGATCCAGAGTTGCCAAAGAAACTTGAAACTGCAATTATTCCAGGGTTGCAAGGAGGTCCTCATGATAATCAAACAGCCGCGATTGCAGTCTCTCTTAAAGAAGCGGCAACTGCTAGTTTCAAAAAATATGGCAAACAGATTGTTGCAAACGCTCAAGCGCTTGCTGCCGAATTACAAAAACAAGGCTTTGAGTTGGTAAGTGGAGGAACAGATAATCATTTGATTCTTCTTGATCTGCGCAATAAAAAAGTAAATGGAAGGGTTGCTGCAATTGCTCTTGAGGCAGCGGGGATTGTGCTTAACTATAATGGTGTCCCGGGGGATGAAATGCCTCCACTATTTGCGTCGGGTATCAGACTAGGAACGCCCGCAATAACAACACGAGGCCTTAAAGAAAAGGATATGAAAAAAATTGCGGAATGGTATAGACTTGCTGTTAAAGAGGTTGAAGGAATGGATCTTCCTTCTGATGATAAAGTAAAACGATCTACCTTGTTTAAAGAGTATAAAGCAGCCATGCTAAAGAATAAAAAGTTGCCAGCAATTGCCAAGGAAGTTAAAGCCTTTTGTAAAAAATTCCCCATAGAATAGTTTCTACGATTGGCCTAATGGGTCACAGACATTATTAATAACCGTATCAAGGATTTGTTTGAGGTTATCTCCCTTGACACTTTCATAGTAATGCGTTGCTTGTGGTTGACTCGAGACGTCTTTGAGCAATTTACTTAAGTATGGATAAAATTGTTTATCTGTTGTTGTTTGGCTGAAGATACCAATAGAATAAATTTGGACACCTAAGCCTTTTATTTCGGCTGACAAGTCGGTCGGGACACGGGGATCTTGCTCTTTTGCAAAGCAACGTGTGTCATCCTGCGACTCCTTGAATTCAGCAATACACGTACGTGGTTGGCCGGGTGGTACTTCTGGGACACCGTCAGTAAGTAAAACTAGCGAGTAATGATATCCTGGGTATTTGTTGTCTCTGATAGCATTTGCTAGACTATTACCTACGAGTGCAAAACCATTGCGAGTTCGCGTTTCACCATCAGCTTTAAAGCTGTTTATTACCTCTGGCACTTCAGTTTTGACGTCTTTATAGAAGCTTAATGGGATTTCTTCCATTGCGCTTTTGCTAAATGTATACATACCAATGACTGATTTGCCAGCAAGTTGTTTTATGAATTGCTGCAAGGCTTCTTTTTCTTTTGCGAGTTTACCATCATCTTCCATCGAACCTGAAATATCAATAAGGAAAGCAACCGCTGTCTTTTGACCGCATACATTCACATTAAATGTTTCTAACTGCAAATTTTGTCGAGAACCAGTCGAGCCTCCAGTAGGGAGAATAATTTTTTGTTCACCATAATCACTTGCATCAAAGTATGGTTCAAGTGTGGGGGGACCATCAGGTCCAGTTGGGTCTACAGGGATATTGCCACCGCTTAAGATATAACCGATAGCGATGACGAATACCATAATGAGGATAACATACAAATATCCACCACCACCACCTTGAGGTCCGTTTGTTACTTTTCCGGATGCCATAGGTCAACCAACCCCTCCTGAGCTACCTCCTGAACCACCGCCCCCACCATTGCCTCCATTAGGACTCTCGCTTCCACCACCATTACCATTGCTAGGGCTTCCGCCACCTCCACCAGAAGATGGTGCTGAAGTTGGGCTTGGTGTGGGAGTAGGGGTTGGAGTCGGTGTTGCCGTTGAACCAGGAAATGTTTCGAATTGGAGCTTTGTTTTGCTTGGTTCAGGAGCTTTCGTGGTGATAACAACTGGTTGATTGGTGACAGGAGCAGTTCTCTTGGGGGTGAGGTTTCCTATCATCATCGATCCACCAGCAACCACAACAACCAAAATAAGCAGTGCATAGGCCATCCCTGCACTAAGTGATCCACGATTATACTTTTTCTTTAGGCGCCTTGATGCGGGTGCAAGTTTCTTTTTGGGCAATTTCTTCATATGTTGATGATCGTAAATTCAGCGTACAAAGAATGGATAGTGTTTGTCAATACCTCTTTCCCAAATGATACATTAAGAGTACGATCATCTTATATTGTATAATAGAGAATAGTATTGTATAATACTGTCTATCACACACATTCAGCGTATGATCCTGAATATGTCATCCCGAACTTGTTTCGGGATCTTACAATAAGAGATGCTGAAATAAATTCAGCATGACAACTTGTTAACACTGAATGGAGGTTTAAGGATTATCTATGAAAAAAATTACACTTGAAGAACTACTTGAAGCTGGTTGCCATTTTGGTCACCAAGTAACTCGCCAAAACCCAAAAGCACGGGAATTTATTTTTGAAGCTCGTGATGGTATCCACATTATTGACCTTGAAAAAACCAAAGAAGGTTTAGAAGATGCAGCCAAACATGTTTATGATGTTGCCAAAAAAGGTGGCACAATGCTGGTCTTAAGTACAAAGCGTCAAGCACAAGAAGTTCTTAGAGAAGAACGCAAGCGTGTAGCCTCAGCAGATGGTTTGTACTTTGTGACACAGCGCTGGATCGGCGGTACGCTCACAAACTTCCAAGAAGTATCAAAGAATTACAAAAAACTCAAAGATCTCACTGCAAATTTGCAAGATGAATTTGAAAAAGCAAAGTACACCAAAAAAGAAGTTGGAGATTGGGAAAAAACTCGTCAAAAGCTTGAGGGTTTCTATGGTGGGACTAAAGACCTTATGAAAGCTCCTGACCTTTTATTTATTATTGATACACACATTGAACATGTTGCTGTACGTGAAGCACGAGCCGTTCGTGTTCCAATAGTAGGTATTACCGATACCAATTCTGACCCAACGCTTATTGATTACCCAATTCCTGCAAATGATGATGCAAAGGGTAGTCTTGAATTGATCGTTAGCTATATTTTTGATGCATGGATCGAAGGACAAACAGCTCACAAAGAAGCTCCTACAGAAGAAGTAACAGAAAAGAAGGAAGCTGCAAAGGAACAAAAACCAAAAGCTGAACAAGCTAAAGAGGGAGAAGCCGCATCTGCAAAAAAGAAAGAAACCGTAAAAACTGACAAGCCTGCTGCTGCTGCAAAGCCTAAGAAAACAGTAACCAAGAAAAAAGAAGCTACCAAATAATTATATCCGTTTGGTATACTTACTACTATGGCAATTGATTTAAAAACACTTAAAAAACTTCGAGATGAAACAGCTGCATCTATTGCAGATTGTCGTCGTGCATTAGATGAAGCAGAAGGTGATTACGCAAAAGCGCTTGCATGGTTAAAAAAGCGAGCAGCTGAGATTGCAGCAAAAAAGGCAGATCGAGAAACATCACAAGGCATTGTCGAGGCATACATTCACCAAGGTGGTAAAGTTGGTGTGCTCGTTGAGCTCCTTTGTGAGACAGATTTCGTTGCTCGAACAGATGATTTTAAGAATCTTGCACGGGAGATTGGTATGCAGGTTGCAGCGATGAATCCTGAAAACGTTGAACAATTATTGCAACAAGAGTATATTAGAGATGGCAGTCAAACAATTGAAAAGTTAGTCAAGGCTGTCATTGGTAAAACAGGAGAAAACATTACCGTTAAGAAATTTGTTCGATTTGAAATTTAAAACAATGTCGTCATTGCGAACGACGAGAGGAGTGAAGCAATCTCATGTATTTTGTACGGATTAGAAGATTGCCACGCCTGCCTTGCCGGCAGGCAGGTCGCCTTCAGCTCCTCGCAATGACCCAAAATTATGGATCCACTAGCCCAAGAAACCAAGAAGAAAATTGAAAGAGTCCTCGACGTACTAAAGAGTGACCTTGCAACTCTTCGTACTGGACGCGCAACCCCCGCCCTTGTTGAAAATATAGTCATTAATGCCTATGGTGGCACGGCAAAGCTGAAGGTAATGGAGCTGGCAACTATCGGTTCTACCGATTCTCACACATTGGTTCTTACTCCTTTTGATCATGCCACGATCAGTGAGATTGCAAAGGGGATTGAGGCAGCCAACGTTGGGTTGTCACCAATTGTTGACAGCAATGTTCTTCGTATCAGTATACCCCAGCTTTCTCAAGAACGACGTGAAGAACTAATTAAAGCGATGAAGCACAAGCTAGAAAATGGTCGCATTATGGTTCGTCAAGTTCGCCAACAAGGGTTGGAAGAAGTGAAAAAAGAATTTGATGGCCGTGAAGATGATATCAAACGTCTTGATAAAGAAATTCAGAAACTTGTCGATGATACGATGAGTACTATTGATCACTATGGCAAACAAAAAGAGCAAGAACTGTTGCAAATCTAATCTCCTCAATTTTGCTCCTTTTGCATTCCTAGAAAACATGTATAATTATCTGTATGATATTGACTGCTGCTGTCTTCTTCCTTATCCTTTCCGTCCTCATTTTGATTCATGAAGCTGGCCATTACTTTGTTGCGAAGAAATTTGGTATCAAGGTTGAAGAATTTGGCTTTGGTCTTCCTCCACGTTTATGGGGCAAAAAGAAAGGTGAGACAATCTACTCACTTAATTGGTTGCCAATTGGTGGCTTTGTAAAGCTCTATGGAGAAGATGATGCTGGAGCAGGCAAGCTGAGTTTACCAACGGAGAACGGAGAACGGAGAACGGAGAACAAAGATATCCAGCGTGCATTTTATAGTCGTTCTATCGGTCAACGTTCAGCCGTCGTGCTAGCTGGTGTGGTAATGAATACACTTCTTGCGGTTATCATTTATTACACATTTCTTGGTATTTCAGGTTTTAAAACAGACCTGCCTATGCTTGGGCATCACACTTTTTTCCTCGTAAATCAAAAAGAAAATACAGAGGTCTTTATCAACGAAGTTGCTAAAGACTCGCCTGCGCAGAAGTCTGGTCTTAAGCCGCTATCTCGAGTACTTTCACTCAATGGTCAAAAGATTACTTCGCTTGAAACATTTAGTAATACTGTCAAAGCCAATAAAGGCAAGCCAATTACCATTGAATGGCAAGATGTCAAAACGATGAAGAACACCACGACAACTGTTGTCCCACGACTTAATCCTCCCAAGGGGCAAGGAGCACTCGGTATTGCTTTCTCTCCACTGTCAACGGTGACACTCTCGTATGACACACCTATGCAAAAAGCATTTTCAGGTTTTGTTCATCCAGCAAATTTAATGACCTACAACTTTGTGGTGATGAAGAGTCTGATTGACGTATCTGTTGAGAAGAAAACAGTTGCTCCAATAAGTGAAGGTGTTTCAGGACCTGTTGGGATTTATTCTTTAGTGGGCACGATTGTTGATATCCCCGATGTTAAAGAGCGAGTATTACAGCTTCTCAATCTTGCTGGGCTGTTGTCTATTTCCTTAGCATTCTTCAATGTATTGCCTATTCCAGGACTTGATGGAGGAAGGTTCTTCTTTATTGCAATTGAAGCAATTACTCGTAAGAAAGTAAATCCAAAAGTTGAAGGTTATGCTCACGCGATTGGGATGATCCTGCTTCTGGCACTTATTGCTCTTGTTACTTTTAAAGATATTGCCCAATTATTTAAATAGTTGCTGTCTGACACTGCATGGAACTCTTACCTCGTATTCATAATATTCTTCAGGAACATCAAATATTCTCCCATCTTAATCAAGGCATTACTGTGGCTTCTGTGTCTGACGCGGGGAAGGGGATTACGCTTGCTAAAGACATTATTGAAGAAATTGTTGATCAGAAGACGGTTTTGTATCTTTCTGGTGGCAGCACGCCCAAGGCACTCTATGAGCAATTTGCCAAAGAGAAACATATTAAACCCGGCGCTATAGGGCTTATTGATGAGCGTTACGGCGAGCCAATGCATGACAAAAGTAATGAGAAAATGATTCGTGAGACAGGCCTATTGACCTATGCAACAGCACTCGGCATACCGGTCCATTTACCATTGCAAGGTGTTTCTCGAGAAGAAACGGCAGAGGCGTATGATGAAACGATTCGGCAACTTACGGCAACCTTTCAAAAATGTGTAGGGGTTCTTGGGATTGGCAATGATGGTCACACCTCAGGAATTGCTCCAAATCGTTTTTATTTTCATAACCCTCTGTTTGAAAAGGAGAAATCTCATCTGCTGTTTTCGGAGTTTTCTGATTCCAAGAGTTTCTATGGAGAACGAGTTGCTATGACTTTTTTGGGACTTTCCATGCTTGATGTTTTGATTGTGCTTGTCTTTGGATCAGCAAAGAAGCATGCATTACAGCAACTGTTTGAGGAGGGGAGTGAAGAGGAAATTCCTGCACGATTCTTCAAACGACCTGACATTGCTCGAAAGACGTTACTTATCACTGAGTTGCCAGCATAATAATCTGCCTTTTATAAGAAAACTAATGAATAAAGAAGTGCTCAAAAGACAGTTTAATACAGAAAGGCCATATCGTTGTGTGGCTCAAAAACTAATTTCAGAAAATAACTCAGCGCTTGTTTACAAAGGAAGAAAGGACAATAAGCCAATTGCCATTAAACTCTCACGATTTTCACATGGTACAAGAAACTTAGGTAGGTTTTATTCACAAACAGAGCATCTACAAAGTCTCCACCACCCAAACATTCTGCCTATCGAGGATGCTGGGCATATTCTTTTTTCTAGGGAGCAAAAGAGACAAGAGGCGGTTCCTTTTATGACGATGGAATATGCCTCAAATGGAACAGTGCGTCAATCATCCAAACAAGAGGGATTTACCACGGAGAAAGCCTTATCCCACGTTGATCAGGTTATGGAAGGGCTCATCTATGCGCATGGAACCACCCTTGGAGATGAGGTACTCCATGGAGATCTGAAACCAGATAATTTCGTGATTGCTCGTGACGTAACCAAACTAATTGATTTTAAAGGTGGTTTCCAAAAGGGACCAGGAGGTATATCTGTTAAGAGTAATGCTTGGGTTATTGGGACGTTTAGCTACATGGCTCCTGAGGTATTTTGCACTGACGGTATAGTTGCAAGTGATATCTATGCCATGGGTGTGGTGGCGTACGAACTCGTTGCCGGGAAACTTCCTATTTTGGCTGATAAACCAGATGCCCAGAGTTGGTATGCGGCACATACTAGGGCAGAAGTTTCTGAGATTAACAAACTTGATGAGAATGGTAAAGTTGATCATATTGCCGATGCAATCTTTGAGCCAGTATTGCAAGCAATGTCGCCGAATCCAAAGCAGCGTTTTGCAAGTATGGCGGAATTTAGACACGAACTAAAAGAGGCAATAGATCGTGGGAAATACCTCTCAGACAAGGCAATAACAAGTCTCTCATAAAAGCGTACGGAGACATTCTTCTTCTTGCGGCTTTAAGAGAGAGCGTGTATCATAAATGCTATGCAATCACCGTTTATTATTGTCATTTTTGGAGCAACAGGGGATCTTGCTCAACACAAATTATTTCCTGCACTGTTTTCTTTGTATAAGCAAGGATCTCTTAGTAACGATCTGTATGTAGTCGGCTTTGCCAGAAGAGAACTGACAGATAAGGCGTATCAAGAATTTCTTGCTCAGGAAATGGACGTTTCCTCAGATCCGCAGTGGGAATCATTTGCGTCTCGTATCTTTTATCAGCAGGGATTGTTTGATGAACCCAGGGGATATACTGAGCTTATTGAGAAATTACACACGTTTGATAAGCAGCTTGGAGCCTGCTTGCCGAGGGTGTTTTATCTTGCAACACCGCCTGATAATTATCCGGCAATTTTGCAAAACCTTACAGAAACTAAATTATCTGAAGGTTGTGGCTCTGGATCTGAGCAATGGACACGAGTTGCAATTGAAAAGCCATTTGGTAAAGATCTTGAGACAGCAGAGAATTTAGATAAAACGCTTTCTGAGATGTTTGAAGAAAAGCAGATTTTCCGTGTTGATCATTATCTGGGCAAAGAGACGGTGCAAAATATGATTGCGTTTCGATTTGCCAATAGCATCTTTGAACCGGTATGGAACAAGGAGCACGTCGATCATGTCCAAATTACTTGGGCTGAGAGCAGCGGTATTGGCAAGCGAGGTCAGTTCTTTGACGGCGTTGGAATGCTCAGAGATGTCGCTCAAAATCATTTACTTCAACTTTTAGCAACAGTTGCGATGGAGCAACCAAAGAGTTTTTCCAAAGAAGCGGTACGAGATGCTCGAGCTGATGCCATTCGTGCAATTCGTCCAATTAATTCAGAGGAGGTCTCTCAGCTTGTTATTCGGGGACAATATGAGGGATACACTAAGGAGAAAGATGTTGCTCAAGATTCACAAACCGAAACATATGTAGCGATGAAATTATTTGTTGATACACCGAGGTTTGCGGATGTGCCGTTTTATCTTCGTGCAGGAAAGAAAATGGACAAAGATTTGGTTGATATCAAAATTGTCTTTAAGCAAACATGTCATGTGCTGTTTAAGGAAGCCGGTTGTCCTGAGATTGGCAATGTCTTAACAATTCGTATTCAGCCAGATGAAGGTATAAGCCTTCGAGTTATTGCAAAGGAACCCTCAACGGCAAAAGCATCGAGTACTCCGCCTTCTGCAAAGTTTAGTTTAGCAACGGTGAATATGAATTTTTCTTATCATCACACATTTGGTAGTCATGGCGTTGACGCTTATGAGAAGATTTTGCTTGATTGTATCAATGGTGATCAAATGCTCTTTAACCGCTCAGATGAACTGGAAAGTTCCTGGCAACTAATTTCTTCTATTCTCAAAGGCGAGAGTGCTCCACGCGTATATCCACAGGGTAGCTGGGGTCCAGACGCAGCAGTAGATTTATTAGCAAAGGATGGAAGATCTTGGTTGCTTCTTGATACTGACTAATTATTGTACTTCGTTTTAATTTTTTGTTATAGTAGATATACTATGCAAATTGCGATTCTTGGACTTGGTAAAATGGGCAAAAACATTGCTGAAAAACTCATGACTGATGGTCATCAAGTTGTTGTCTGGAATCGTTCGCCACAAGCTCTCGATCAGCTTCGTATTGAGCATGCAGAGTTTATTGTCAGACAACAGCTAGTATTGATGCATTCGCTTGAAGAAGTAGTCAATACTACGTTAAAGCCTCGTGTTGTTTGGTCAATGGTTCCTGCTGGCGATGCTACAGAAGAAATTATGAAGCAGCTTGATACCGTTGTTGGCAGTGGTGACATTCTGATTGATGGAGGCAATGCTCACTTTAAAGATACAGAGCGGAGATATGCATATTTTAAGGCAAAAGAAGTGAGGTTTTTAGGCATTGGTGTTTCAGGCGGAATTCATGGGAGAGAGAACGGTTTTTCAATGATGGTAGGTGGTGATCAATCGGCTTATGAATATATCACGCCGCTCTTAGATAGTCTTGCGAAACCGAGTGGCATACACACGTACTTTGGTTCAGGCGGAGCAGGACATTTTGTAAAGATGGTTCACAATGGTATTGAATATGGCATGATGCAAGCCATTGCGGAAGGCTTTGGCGTACTAGAAAAATCTTCTTATGAATTAGATTTATCTAGTGTGGTTACGACGTATCAGGAAGGGAGTATTATTTCAGCTTTCCTTCTTGATATGGTTTCAGATGCACTCACAAAGGACCCAACGCTAAGTCATACGGAAGGACTGATTGGTACAAATGGTGAAGCAAAGTGGACGGTTGAAGTAGGCAAAGAGCAAAATATCCCAGTAGACGTGATTGAGAAGTCTCTGGATTTTCGCAATCGGTCACAGTATGATAAAGCTATTCAAGAAACGTTTGTTGCCAAGATGGTTCAGGCCATGCGTCATGAATTTGGCGGACACGTCGTGCCAAAAACTGAAGAATCCAAACTGCAAGGACAATAATCTCATATGCTAGTTTTCTCCACCCGCTGAGTCTTTATGGTATACTAAGCCTATGAAATATTCACAATTATTTGGCAAAACAATTAGAGACATTCCAAAAGATTCAAAATTGATTTCACATCAATTGCTTTATCAAGCAGGTTTTATCAGAGAATCAACAGCAGGACGGTATTACTTTTTGCCACTTGGGGAACGTGTGCAAAACAAGATTATTGATGTGGTTCGAAAGCATATGGACAACGCTGGCGCACAAGAACTCTTGATGCCAGTTATGCATCCTCTTGAATTGTGGCAGGAAACTAATCGGACGAGTACTGCCGGATTTGAACTCATGAAAGTTGAAGATCGTCGCGGGGCAACCTTTGTGCCAGGTGGGACAGCTGAGGAAATGGTTGTGGATCTTGTCAGAAAGTTTAATATTAGCTACAAAGATTTGCCATTCAATTTATATCAGTTCTCTCTTAAATTCCGTGATGAACTTCGTGCCAGAGGAGGACTGCTTCGTGTTCGCGAATTCATCATGAAAGATGCATATAGTTTTGGCACGGAAGAACAGTTTAAGAAAACCTACAAACAAATGTGGGAAACATACACGGCTATCTTTACCGAAGTTGGACTTAAGACAGATGTGGTTGCTGCTGACAATGGATACATTGGTGGGGAATATTGTCATGAGTTTGTTGTTGAAAGCCAAGCAGGTGAGAGTAAGTACTTCCTTGAAGAGCAAAGTGGCTATGCAGCTCATGAAGATGTCGCGACGTTTGCAAAATATCAAGAAGAGTCAGACGAACCATTACAAGAGCGAAAAGATGTTGAAGGCAAAGGCATTATCGGTGTTGACGAATTGGCAAAGTTTCTCAAGATTCCAGTTGAGAAGACAACCAAGACCATTCTTTTTGAAAATGAAAAAGGCGAAGTTATTGCCGCAGCCATCAATGGTATGTATGACATCAATGAAATAAAGCTTAAACATGTCGTGGGTTGCGTTGATTTGAAATTGGCATCTGCCGAAACAGTCAAGCGAGTAACTGGAGCTGAAGTTGGTTATGCTGGGATTTTGGATTTGCCCAAAGAGGTTATTATTGTGATGGATGATTCACTGCGGGGCAGGAAGAATTTTGAGATGGGGGCCAATAAAACAAACTATCATTCAATCAATGTAAACTTTGGTCGTGATTTGCAGGAACCAAAGGAATTCTATGACATTGCGATTGCCAAGGCAGGATACACTGCTCCTTCGGGTAAGAATGCATTGCTTGAGAAAAAGGGCATTGAAGTCGGCAATATCTTCCAGCTTGGCTATCATTACACCAATCTCATGAAATCTTCGGAGTATACAGGAGAAGACGGAACAAGACAGAAATATTACATGGGCTGCTATGGGATTGGGATTGGACGGACACTTGCGGCAATTGTTGAGAAGCATCACGATGATCGGGGCATTGTGTGGCCCAAGGCGATTGCTCCATTTGATGTTCACCTTATCTCTCTTAAACAAAATGAAAAGGCAAATGAAGTATACAAGAAGCTGCAAGCCGTGGGCATTGAAGTCTTGTACGATGACAGAGAAGATGTGGGTGCTGGGGCAAAGTTTGCTGACAGTGACTTGATTGGTATCCCTGTACGTCTGGTCATTTCGGCCAAGACCCTGGCCGGGCAGGCAGGAGATAAGATTGAGTGGAAAGAAAGAACAAGTACCCAAACAGAATTACTCTCCTTTGAAGAAGTCCTCATTCGGTTGCAGCGATAGCATATGAAAATGACTCGGTCAAAATGGCGAATCTTATCTACGCAGTATGCAAATGCTTCAGCTATATTTTTAGGATCAATGGTAATCCCACTGATTACAGGGCAGTTTGACACATCAAAATGGTATGTGGTAGGATGGGGTTTAGTATTAACGGTTGGATGTGCGTATCTGTCGTTAATTGCCGCAGAAGAAGGGAAATTATGAAATTTGATACAAATGATATCGGTATACTTCTTTTCTATACTATTGGCGCTCTTCTAGTTTTTGCGTTTGCACTTATTTACTGGACCTCTAAACGTTCACAGAAGACCTCTCGACACCACAAGTAAGACTATTTCGTTAGAAAGGTAGTGGAAGATTGAAGACCTTGATCCAGAAGAAGGTATACACCACAAAGAATACAATTGCGCCAATGATGTAGAGTGCTCGAAGTAGTGTTGGTGCCTGGTGAGGTGTCGATGGAGAGGGTTGTGTTGTCTGCTCAGGGGCTGCTCCTCCAAGAGGTGTTTGAATCGCAGCTTGGAATCGTAGGTTTTCGGCATTGTTTGGATCTTGAGGAAAGTCTTGTAATGGTTGGCCTGTAATTGGTGGTGCTTCAACTGTAGGAATAGGTGCTGCTTGCGCATCGGCAGGCTGGTTGAAAGGAGTGGGTGCTCCTGCCTGCCCGGCCAGGGTAATTGTCCCATAATCAGATGGGGCAGCAGGTGAGGGTGATCCGTTTGATTGCATTGATTGGGCTGTCCCCATGACACGTTCATATGTCTCACGGAGTTTAGGATCGAGATTTGCAGTTGACTTAGGGTCCATAGAGTTTTTACACCTCATATTAATGATCCGGCATTTAGGCAAGTTTGTCAAGTCGGCGAATAAAGCTACGCAACTATTTCGTTAGGTTTCTTTCTGGGGAAATTTTGCTATAATCTCCCATTATGGTAGAAAAGAAAAAATTTTTTTCGCGCAGAACGCAGCAACCAGCTGAAATAGCCAAAATCACGACAGCTGATATTCCCGGCGTACCTAATGAATTAAAAAAAAGCTTGAACAGTTTTATGAATGATCTTTCCGAATTCCCTACGCTTTTTGCTGAATCGAGTCAATTTCCTCGTGAAGACGATCGAATTACACCCTTAGATAAGAAGATGATGCAGCCTATCTTTGTGATGCCTCTCTTTCGTCCTGATGATCCACTCTATACGCCCATCTATACTGTGCTTACAGAAAAAATGCAAAGCAAGAATGCTGCGCAGGCACATCTTGCTTTTGTGATTTCCCATGTTGCCCTTTCTGAAATGGATCGTGATTTCGATCAGACACATGTATATAGTAGCTACAATGAAGACACTCAATCCACATTGATAAATCTACGAAACATTTGTCACGCGCGGCCAGTACAAAAATCCGAAAAGCCCGTGAATCGTCTTTCAGATGCAATGCTGAAGTATGTTAAGGGACCTAACGTGCTTCCTTCGCAACAATATGAAACAAGGTTCTTGCAACGCGCGATGAGGAACACGCAACTTTCTCAGTTATTTGCCTCAGAATTGTACTCTTCAATAGCTCAGGGTACGAATGTACCTCTGCACGACGTGATCACCGAGGGGCTGGGGCAGTGGAGAGACTCCATGTTTGGTGATCCGTATGCAGCTGAGGTTTTAGTTGAAGGAAGGATGCCTTGGCTTGATCCTACGATGCAGCTTGGTATCTTGCTGAATCATCAGGCAAATTTATTAGAAAACGGGGCTGAACCTAAACAGTTTGATGCTTCGTGTCAGTATTTCCTTCAAAATAAAGCGGTACAACAAGGGTTTTGGCGAGATATGCACTTGCCCAATGAGGAACGAGTCATTACC
>JAHFKF010000088.1 GCA_023245475.1 Candidatus Levyibacteriota bacterium | reverse complement strand
TGACCAAAATATGTCATTGCGAGGAGTCGAAGACGACGTGGCAATCTTATGATTACTTGTTGATGACTCTTTAGATTGCTTCACTATCGCTCGCAATGACAAAGAATTAAACACTTTATCAATACTAAGAAGTATTAAAGGCAACCAGAGCGCTGTATGCATTATATTGCCCCATTCAAGCCATGCAATTGAAAAGCCAGAAAATACAAACGTAATAGCACCAAGAACACATGCTAGAGATCGAAGCTTTAGATTCTTTGTATAAAGATAAAAAAATAATCCTCCAAGGAGTGGTTGCATAATGATAAAGGCACTCCATCCGATTGCAAATGGCAATACAAACAATATGCTATTTAATGGATATAAAGCACCTGATTGCATTGTCCCAAGAAGTGGTGTGCCAGAGAAGCTATACGGATTCCAGAGAGGAAGACTGCCTGACTTTTCTATTTCTATTGCAAGCTCCTTCCAAGGATATTGCTGCCGGACGGGGTCTGTGATCAAAGCATTTTTATAAGGAATGCCATTGGGATACTGGGATGCATACAAATCTCGAAAGGGATGATAGAGACCAATAATCGTATCTGCAGGAATTGGTAATTTACTATCGAGCAAAACGGGACGGAAGAAGATTCCTACAGCAATAATGAAAACAACCAATGGTAAAAAGGCAATCTTTTTCATACGTTTTGGGTCATCCCGAACTGCGCCGCTTCGACGAAGCTAGTACCCTCTGGGGTATTTCGGGATCTCTAACCTTAAATAGATGCTGAAATAAATTCAGCATGACAATATCCTAATCAGACACTAACTGAGTTATTGCTTTACAGAACTTTTCTTGACTAAACTTCTTTGCGTCATCCATTGCTGCCGCTGACAATTTCGTTAAAAGCGCAGGCGTGTCAATAAGCTTTTTTGTCTTTGCTTGTAATTCTTCAAGGGTATTCCAGAGAAAACCATTGTCTCCCTCTGTCACAATTTCAGGCTGTCCCCCTGCATTAATGACAACAGGGACGACACCTGCTCCCATTGCCTCAACAGTTGAAATACCAAAATGTTCAGCAAACTCAGGATGCTTCTGTAAATCTTCTCCAAATCCTGATGCATGCCAATAAATCTTTGCTTTATTGTAGACATCCCACAATTCATCATTGGTTTTATTAAGCAGTATTTCAATAGGATATCCTTTGATGGCTTTTTTAAGAGGTGCGAATTTTACTTCATCTTCTGGTTTCATACTGGTTGCGAGAATAAATTTCCATCCATTAGTCATTTTTTTATCAACCATCTGTTTAAAGGCATCGATCATAACTCCCTGTTTCTTAAAGTCTGAAACTCCAACATTTTTTGGACGGAACCTTCCCACATGCAAAATAATATTTTCTTTCTTCGTATCTTGATGTTGCCAATATACCGGTGGATAAATTATCCTTGCAGGAATGTTTGGAAACAGTCGGTCATTAAAGGACTTTGTAAAATCTGAATTATAAAAGATACCACTTATCTTTGTTTTTTTAAGAAATCCTTTCCAAGAAGCAATATTGGTTTGTGGCAATGGCTGTTGAATATGCAAGAATAATTTCTTTGAGAGCGTTAACGGGATACTTCCATCGGTTAGGACAATAATGGCATCATAGTTTCGCGTCGAGAGTAGCCTTTCCCAAAAAGAAACTTTGGAGGAAAAGATATTCTTGGTCAACGTAACAGCATCTAAGTTGAGAGAGAAGCGCTTTAATAATCCATCAAAATCCTCTTTATTATCCCAAAAGACGGAGACGTCATGATGTTTTGCTAGACATTGCGCAATCGTCATCATATACTTTTCTCCACCCCCAAGGTCATCAAGATAAGGATCGTAAATGCCAACACGCATGAGTCAATTGTACCAAGTTTTTCAAGCCTTGCATACTCATGATTAGCATGATACCATCAAGATATGGATTTCTGGGGAGGTTTACAACCACAAGAAGCATTTTTCTTTTATATACTTTCAATTTGGTCACTCGCTTGGAAAGGTTTTGCTTTGTGGAAAGCAGCAAAACAAAGTCAACGCAATTGGTTTATTGTTATGCTTATCTTAAACACGATTGGTATTCTAGAAATTGTCTATCTTTTCCGATTCTCAAAGAAACGAATGACAATCGGAGAAGTTAAAGAAGGCCTCAAAACTTTATTCATGAGCAAACCCAAAACGAAATAGATTTATTTTTTGGTGCTATTCTGCTGCATTTCCCACAAACGTGCATAGGTAATAAACATACTAAACGCTTGATACATGCTTTCAATAAGTCCTGTTGTGCCTGCTTTGTATCCTTTTTGCTTAATATAAGAATCGACAAACGCTGTAACCATTACTCTTGGAAATCTCCACCAACTCATACGAGGATGGTTTGCATTAAAGCGAAGTCTTGCTTCGACCTCAGACCACATGATTGTTTTTGCAACCATACTTGTAAGATCTCTATGGGTATAATGCAAAAGATATCCGTCCAAGTCAGATGTTTCACCCCGAACAATAGGGGTCTCATGGACATCGCCGTACCACTCTTGTAATGCTGACTTCAAAAATAAACGTGGCAAATGCTCAATTGTCGGCCACTCGTGATTACCAAAGTAAAAATTCTTTCTTTGAAAACGGTAAGCAACAATATCTGTACCTTTTTGTTCAATTTTTTGCTTGATTGATGATTGTAACTCTGGAGAGATACGCTCGTCTACATCAATATAGAGCACCCATTTACCTTTTGCCTTTTTGAGACCAAAATTTCTTTTCTCAGCAAAGCTTGGGGCATCATACGAAATAACCTTTGCTCCAAGATGTGTTGCGATATCAACGGTTCTATCGGTAGATTTATCATCAACGACAAGAATCTCATCACAAAATGATACTGAATCAAGACAATCAGCAATAAGATCTTCACCATTTTTGGTCAACAAAATAGCGGAAACTTGAATCATGTAAAGTATGTGCCCTTTCCAAATTTACCTAAATAGTAATCCTTAATTCCTTGTTTTTGTCTTGGTCTCCCGCTCAAAAGATAACGAATACTTTGCCGCAACAAAGCAATTTTGGTACGAAGCGGTGCATATGTCATGCCGAATAACATTTGATTACGTGTCATAAAATAATCCTGCAGACTACTACCTGCTCCCCCTGTAGAAGCAGCATTCACATGTACTAGCTGAGCACTTGGCACATAATAAAGCTCATATCCTGCTCTGATGATCCGTTCATTAAGATCTGCATCTTCATAATACAAAAAGTATCGATCGTCAAATATGCCTACCTTTTCAAGCACCTCTCGCTTAAAAAGCATACAACAGCCCGTAATGAATTTCACAGGTTCAGTTTTGTCATATTGTCCATGATCAACTTCGTCGACACCTCGATGAATACTTTTAACATTTGCCCAATCTGTATATCCTCCCGCATACCAAAAAATTCTCCCTAATTCTTCAGGCTTATAACGATCTTTATGAAATTCATGTCCCTTGGCAAAGTAAATCTTTGGTACAACAACACCAATTGACTTCTTACTTTCAAGAACCTTGAGCAACTCAATAATCATATCGGGAGCAACAATGGTATCATTATTAACTGCCATCACATAATCTGCTCCACGCCGAAGAGCTTCACGAATGCCGATATTGTTTCCTCCAGCAAAACCAGTATTTTCTTCTGAACGAATAATCGTAATGTTGTTGTGGTTTTCCTTTTCAGAAAGAGTAAAAACTTTCTTTGATGCATTATCAACAATGATAATATCAAGCACCATACCAGGTGTTTTAACTTTCTCAAGAGATTTTAAAAGAGTTTTGGTATCTTCTTCTGTATTGAAACTCAACGTAACGATACTAAATTTTTTCATACACGTATCTTTCTTTGTAGTCGTAGAGCGACTTTTTTGAGGAAGTCCTTTTCTTGTTCAATCGTTTTCGTCTGTGTCCAAAAGAGTAATTCTTTACTTGCTTTTTGGACTTCTTTTTCAAGAGAAGCCATAGGCACATGTTCTGAGACAAACTTCTTTTTCTCCCAAATATAGGCAAAGATCACAAAATGATAAATACCCATGAGTACTGATAACATTAATCCATGAAAGCCATCTTTGTATCCTTCTCGAGCAAAGTAGCGGCTAAGAAATTCCTGAAGTGGAAACCGTATCGCGTCCATATAGGTAAATTTGTATCCCTTGTTAATAAGTGTCTCTGCTTCTTGAGCAGCATAGACTTCATAACTTTTGTAAAGAAATTGCTTAATACTTTGATAATTGTGATGAACGATAGCGTATTGCTCCCCTTCAAGCTGCATCACTTTGCCTTTTGTCTCGGGAGTACTATGAATTTCGTTTTTCCAAGTGACAGAGCCTTTTTTGAAAAATCTGATCTGTCTGTCCGGCCACCAACCAGTATGTTCAATCCATTTACCAAAAAGGATATTCTTTCTTGGTATAGCAACAACGCTTGCATCATGACTTGTCAAAGACTGTAACTGCTTTGCTAAACTTTCAGGAATTTCTTCATCAGCATCTACGATTAAAATCCAGTCACCGGTAGCTTTAGCAATAGCAAAATTACGAGCTGGCTCAACATAACCTGTTTTTTCGTGAAGATAGATATGTTTGGTGAATTTTTTGGCTAGTTCTCGTGTTTTATCTTCAGAGTGCATATCTACAAGAACAATCTCATCTGCCCACGTCACTGACTTGAGGCAACGCACAATATGCGCTTCTTCGTTGTATGTATTAATAACTACCGAGATCTTTGCCATATTATTTTTTAAGTGTTGCTGCAACAGACTTAACATCTGCAATAATCTGTTTTCTACCCAACAAGAACATTATAGCAAAGTATACAGCAACTCCAATGGCTATCATAACAAATACCATCAGGATATTGGTAACCATAAGGCTGCTTAAGAAATAGATTACAAATCCCATGACAGTTGTCGCAATGACGGGAACGGTAAGGAGACTTCCAATTTTAAACGAGATATATCGTTTAGCAATAAAGACTACCGCTACAACTGAAGCTGAAATCACCGCTGCCGCAAAGGCAACACCATTAAAGCCAAACCACGTAATGGCCAAAGGTGTCAAACCCCACGTAGTAATCGTCCAAAAAATCATTAAATAAAGTGTAATTTTGACTTTGCCAATGGCATTTAATGCATTGGTAAGTGGGGTCGAGATTGCGGACAATCCTGCACTAATTGCAAAAAGTGTGAGAGACAATAGTGCTGGTTCCCATTTTTGATATTTAGGTATGTATTGCAAAAAGTAAGGAGCAAGAAGTACAAGACCTGTGAGTGCTGGGAAAATCAGAGCAATCGTGACAAAAAGACTTTTTTC
>JAHFKF010000087.1 GCA_023245475.1 Candidatus Levyibacteriota bacterium | reverse complement strand
TCAACGTCCCTGTTGAGGAATTAATCGTTATGCTTCCAGGATAGTTAATTTCTCCAGCATCCTTGTGACTGTTTTGATTTGCGTCGATAAAGACACTTCCAGAAACACGTTTACAAGGAAATTCTGCATCAAGAATATTATCAAAGATTTTTTGAAGTGACCCATCTGTCGGGTCATTGTAATACAACCCACCACTGTATACGGCAATCTGCTCCAAAAACGCTTCATGAATATTGTTTATCCCCGTCCCAACACCAATGGTATGATAGGTGTTATCTTGAATGGAGACACCCTCAAGTACTCTATTCATTGCAGCAGCTTCTGCTTCGGCAGTAGTAACATTGGCAAGGCCATTACTGGTTGTAGTATCGTTGGCAATACCATCTGTTAACAGAATAACCAGATTACCCGTCTTCTTTTTCGATAATGCTTCCAAATTGTCATTGGCTAGTAAGAGGCCACATTCGATACACGTACCATCATCCGATGAGCCAAGCGGCGGTGGTGTAATAGCATTAATCGCTGCCTTTAGCTGCGTATAATTTGTCGTCAAAGGAACTGCCAAACTAGCTGCGGTTGGTCGATTGGGGAAAGAAACACTACCCGCAAATTTGACTAAACCGATGTTTGTCTTAGGGGCTATTGCGGCAATGGTATTAACAAAAAAGGTAGCAGCTTGCTTGGCTCCATCCATTTTGGGACTACCTGTTGAAGGATCCGCATCCAGCATACTACTTGATTGATCAATAACAAGCATGATATCCAGTGGGGCTAATACGCCACAGACTGATTGACCAAGAACTGCTTCATCCTCTGATGGAGTAGGCGTTACGGGAAGCGCTCTTGAAGAAAAGGGAAATGCCACAAGTAATGCAATGCCGACATTGGCCGCAGCTAACCCCCAAAGCAACAGATTTTTTTTGATATGCATACTTGTTTATTGCCCGCCAACATTGGTCAGCTCACGGAGGAAGAGATTGTAGTCAAATTGGTTTACGTTACCATCATCAGTAAGATCAGCTGCGAGCTTCTGATCTGGTGTACAACTGACGGCTGGTAAGAAATCACTGAAGCAGCCAATCAAGACACTGTAGTCAAGAATGTTGATCACGTTGTCATTATTGATATCGCCTGCAATAAGCACTGTTGATGGCAAGTTGGTACTGGCACCACTTAATGTTTGGATACCAGGAACCAAAGCCTTTAAGAATTGGCTGCTTTTGACCTTGACAGTATAGATACCACTTGCAAGCGTTGTTCCAAGATCAACTGTTCCTTTGAAGCTTCCGGATGGACTACTAAAGATCACATTGCCTTGCTTGGTTAAGACCAACTGATTTGCTTGGTTAAAGACTTCAATTGTCACTGGACGTGTTGGATGTGCTGGATTGAAGGAGCCTGCCCCGGTTGGATTTGCACTATCCCCTGCATTGCCAAATCCATGCATCATAAGGGTCAATCCAAGTTGTGTCACACCGGGAATACTCGTTGGAGTCATGGTTGGGATGGATGTTGCCGTTGGGACTGAAGTGGCGGTTGGTGCCGTTGTTGCTGTAGCAACTGCGGTAGGAACAACGGTTGCACTTGGCACTGGTGTTGGCGTACGAGTTGGGGTTGGAGGAACTGCGGTTGATGTTGGGACAGAAGTTGCAGTCGGAACTGAGGTGGCGGTTGGTGCCGTTGTTGGTGTTGGGATTGGTGTACTGGTGGGCACACTTGTCGCGGTTGGAACAGGAACACCATTGGCACTTGCATAGATACTATAGCTAGATGTCCATCTGGCATCAACGGTACCAAAGGTTGATGCCCAACTACTATAAGGTACATTCTTATAGAGTGCCTCTGTAGATCCACCTGTGTATCGGATATTATTGTATGCAGTGTTTGTCGTGCTGCTATTGTAGCAAAGCCAGTAGTTACTGCCTTGGGTAACCGGTGCTGAAAGAAGCAAGCTGTTCCAGCTGTTTGCAGTGAGTACTCCATTTGCTGCGTTAAGACGTGATGTTGGGTTGTTACCTGAATCAGCATAAACTGCCAAGGAGTAATTCTTGCTTGTAGGATCAATAGATCCAACATAGACACTTACTGAACTAATTGTTCCGGTACTACTTGCAGTATATTTGTTGCAGGTAATACCATTACCATCTCCTGTATCTAGGATGTCACCAATTGTGGTTGTCCCAATCGTGAATGGTCCGCCGCCAGCAGCTTTACTTCGGTCTTCTTGCTGCTGCTGAGAAACTTTAAGCGTGAGGAAGAGAGAAAGGAACAGTACAGCAATAAGCATCACCGAAATACTTGGTCGCTTAGTTAACTGTTCAAGAAATTGTGGTTTCATGGATAAAGACTGTGTCTTTTCACGGACACATCTAGTACATCAAATCTACTAGGGGCTTGTCAATAACTAAATTTGACTACATCTTCTCTGGAGCCTTGATACCAAGAAGGAGTAGTCCTGATTGCAACGTCTTCCCCACTGATGAAGTGAGAGAAATTCTAAAAGCTCTGCTTTCTTCGGGTGCTTTGACAATCTGATGCTTTTGATAAAAGCCGTTAAATGCCTGTGCTAATTCAAACAAATAGGTACACAGTACGTTTGGTGCATATCTGATTGCAGCGTCTTCCACGATCTCAGGATACCGAGCAAGGAGTCTCAGAAGAGCACGTTCTTCCTTCTCTATTCTTAGCTCTCCGTTCTCAGCTCTCAGCTCTCCATTCTCAGCTCTCTTCAACACGCTTCGCGTCCGCACATACGTATATTGAAGATACGGTCCAGAATTGCCCTCAAAGGAAATGGATTCTTCAAAATTAAAGATCACATCACGCCCTATCCCCTGCTTTAGTAATGCATATTTAATAGCAGCTTGTCCGATCATCTCAGCAAGATCGTCATTGCTGTCTTCAGCAATTGCTTTGGCACGCGAGTGTGCTTCATCAAGCAGTGACTCACCTGTTTTAATCTTACCGGTTCTACTGGACATCTTACCTTCTGGAAGGCGCACCATACCGTGACCAAGATGGATTGTCTTCTCCCCCAGCTGAGGATTGAGCAGCGACAATGCTTTGATAATCACCTGAAAGTAATCGTTGATTTCATTGCCAGTAACGACAAGCGACTGATCATACGGAAAATCAACCGACTTTGCAACGGCATTACCAAAATCTTTTGTTTCATATGTGGGAAGCCCGAGTGAATTGATAAATACTCGTTCATGCAAACCGTGCTTTGACCCAGGAAAGATAATTGCCCCTCCATCACCTTTTTCAAAAACACCTTTGGCAAGTCCATCCATTACCATCTGATAGCCATATTCACCTGTTCGGCTTTCTGGATAATAGCCATCAAACTTTGTCCCCAATCGTTTATAAATCAATTCAAAGTACGCTAAACTCCATTCCCTTCCAAGCTCATAGATATGCTTAATCTGCTCATAATCATATTTGCCGGATTTAATAAATCGCTCATAATCAATTTGTGGCTTTTCTTTAAACTGCTGTAGTACAACTTCCTGAGCTGCCTTAAATATCAGGAAGTTTAATTCCTTCATATCTTCTTTTGCTGAAGCATCTTCTTCATATGCTGTTGCACCTGCGGCATATGCCTGTCCAAAGTAATTAATCTTTTTGGTAAGATCCCAGTCGTTTATGGCATCGATAGTCAGTTGCTCTTTCTCAAACTTTCCAAGAAGTCCCCAGATTGCTTTTGAGACATGCATGCCAACATCCCCAAAGTAGTCGGCTTTCCATACTGTTGCTCCACAGGCCTGTAATAGCCGAGCAACACTCTCTCCAACAATATTACTGTATAAATGCCCTATGTGAAATTCCTTAAAAGGATTCGGATCGGTATATTCAACGACCATCTTTTTGCCTGCAAGAAGAGATGACATCGTCTGCACGTTGAGGGTGCCCATTAATGCGTCATCCTTGATCCATACATTGATAAACCCAGGACCTGCGACCTCAGTCTTTGCAATAAGATCTGGCAAAGCATCAGTAAGTTTCTTTGCTATCTCCTCAGCCAAGTCGCGGGGATTCTTCCCAAGTTTTTTTGCTGCGACCAACGCGATGTTTGATGCATAATCTCCATGCGCAGGATCTGTTGGATAATCAACGGCTGGCATCGAGTCAGTTAATCCCATCTCCGCAAGAATGGTAGTCAGTGCTGTTAGTAAGGTGTGTTTTATCATGTGCTTATAATTATACCATTTTCGCTTGATGCCACAATCGCAATAATTCCTTACTTGCTTTTTTTCTAGAATCCTGTTACTTTGAAAATGATGAAGGTTCTTATTATTGACGATGACGAGGCTGTAGTTGCTATCTGGACAACGGCATTAACCAAAGATGGCTTTGTAGTATTGAGTGCTGTTACGGGCAAAATGGGAATCGAGCAGGCTCAAAATAATATCCCCGACTTTATTCTCCTCGACCAAATCCTTCCTGATATCAAAGGCAACGAAGTCTTACAGACTTTGAAAAGTGATCCTAAGACAGCTGATATTCCCGTTGCTCTTGTCTCTAACTACTCAGAACCAGATATGATGCATGATGCGATTGAACACGGGGCAATTGATTACATCTTAAAGTACCAAATTGATCCGCAAGACCTTACCAACAAAATCCGCACCCTTACGCAAGGAACAAAAGCCGCCTAATGGCACAGCCAGCCTCTATTGCTGCTCTTCAAAATAGGATATAATTACCTGAATGAATAAAGGCTACCTTTTCTTGGTTCTTGCTTCACTTTGTTATGCTTCCATGGGAGTTCTTGTCAAAGTACTGAGCATTGACACAGGCCCTTATCTGCAAACGTTCTTGCGACTGGTGGTTTCATTGGCTATTACTGCTCTGATTGTCCTGGCACGAAGAAAGCCGCTCCTTCTTAAGCATCCAAAAGATTACCTGCTTATGTTCTTTATGGGAAGCATTGGATTTGGTCTCCAAATCATTCTCTACACCCTGGCCATCTACCACAACACCATAAGTAACACGCTTTTTGTGATGTCAGCCTATCCTATCGTTACTGCGATTCTGGCATACTTTGTCCTCAAAGAACACATTACTAAAAGGTTGTGGGTTGCATTTATATTACTTGCCTGTGCTCTCTTTTTACTGTTTGACCCGACAGATCTAGGCAAATACTTACTCGGCAACACGTATGCACTTGGAGTTGCTTGCACGTTTGCTTTTTATGTCATCTGTAGCCGCATCATGTCCAAGAGAGGCAACAGCGCGGAGACAATTACGCTATGGAGCGTGGGACTTGCGGTTCTTGTAAGTGGACTTGCAACTCAAGCCTTTGAAACCATTACATTAGACATCTCGACACAATCCATTCTCTTTCTTGTACTCTTTGGTCTGCTTAATGCTTCTGCCTTTAATTTCATTA
>JAHFKF010000086.1 GCA_023245475.1 Candidatus Levyibacteriota bacterium | reverse complement strand
CGAACCTTTTATTGAGAGCTTTTATGTCCTCAGCTGTAGGTTTGGTAACATTAATAAAAGATAAACCTTTGTGGGTAATTGTTGGGATATTCATATGAGAGCTCCTTAATTGAAATACATATTCTACGGCTTGTCAATCCTTTAGAATTATACTACACCAATCCTCTTCTTGACAGCCCCAAATGTACCCAGTATGATATATTTGACACAATATATGAAAACAATCCTCATTGCTGAAGACGACTTTTTCATCCGAGACATTTACAGTAAAGTCTTCACTATGGCTGGCTACACCGTTGAACTGGCAGTTGACGGAGAAGACGCAATTAACAAAATAAAAGCACGCCCACATCCGTATGACATGATTGTGCTGGACATCATGATGCCAAAGCTTACAGGTCTTGAAGTCCTGAAACAACTTCGTGCTTTAGAACTTCCAATTAAAGATACCTCTGTATTTATTTTGACAAATCTTGGACAACAAAATATCATAGAAGAAGCCTTTCAAGTTGGGATGGATGGATACATCATTAAGTCCCAAATGACACCACAACAAATTGTTCAAGAGATCGATACATTCTTTATCAACAAGGCTACTGTTCCGCAAGCACCCCAACTCTAAGCAAGAATTTTGTAAGAATCGGGGCTGATTGACTGCTCAGCTGTTGACATATCTGCTAAGAATTGTTAACCTAAAACTCGGTTAACAATTCTTTTCCGAAGGGGGGTGAGTATATGATCAAAAAAGTAGCAATCTCAACAGGTGTCTTCGCAATTGCAACGCTTACAGCAGCAAGTGTAGCGTTTGCTCAAACTTCAACTCCAACACCAACGACAGGAACAACAGTTACGCCAACAACAACCGGCGCGATGGTTCCATCAGGTGCTCCTGCAACAGGACGAGCTGAATAATAAAAGCATCTAACTCTTTAGTTAAAGAGAAACAAAATGCGTTCCTTATGTAACGCATTTTGTTTTATCAAAAAGTTATGAAAAAATTTCTCATCTTTTTAACAATTTTAGGAATCATCGGTTTAGGGGTCGGCGCAGGATTCGCGTATGTATCTCACGATAAGCCAGCAACAAAAGAAGTTCTTCCAGCACAGCAAGTCGCAACACTTCCGACAAAAGAGCTAGCATCTCCTACCGAAATTGCGAATGCAATTCCAAAAACACTCCGCATTCCTTCTATCAATTTAGAAGCAACAATAGAATCAGTTGGCATGGATGCAAAAGGCAATATGGATACACCAAAGGATTCAGACAATGTGGCATGGTACAACCTTGGATACAAACCAGGCACTGTGGGAAACGCAGTGATTGCTGGACACTATGACAAGGCAGACGGATCGCCTGCCGTCTTCTGGAATCTTTCTAAGTTGGCAGTTGGCGACAAAGTTATGGTAACAGACGAAAATGGGAGCGAACAAACATTTCAAGTCGTCCGAAGTGAAAAGTATCCTTATGACCAGTTTCCTCTCCAAGAAGTATTTGGTAAAAGCGACAAAAAAATGCTTAATTTCATAACCTGCCAAGGGGAATGGAATAGTGAGGCGAAGAATTACTCTCATCGAAGTGTAATTTATACCGAGCTAGTGGAGTAGTACTATGGCAAAGAAAATTCTCATCGCCGAAGATGATGAAGCAATTTTGGATGTGGTAAAAAGCATTCTTGAAAGCGAAGGACATACGGTTCTTATCCCCCGTGATGAGCATCATTTGTATAAAATCGTACATGAGGAAGTACCTGATTTGATTTTGCTTGATATCTGGCTTCAAGGAGCTGATGGTGGCAAAATAGCAAAAAATCTTAAGGCAAAGCCAGCAACGAAAGACATCCCGGTTATTCTTATGTCAGCAAATAATAGTACTGAACGAATCGCTAAAGAAGCTGGCGCAGATGGATTCTTACTCAAGCCATTTGCCCTTGAGGAACTATTAAATATTATAAGCCATTGACAATTAGCAAATCCTATGATAGATTGCTAATTACACAATTATGGAAAAACTTGTACCAATCATTCCAATTAGAGACGGAATCATTTTTCCAAGTACCGACTCTGTTCTTACTTTTGGTCGCCCCAAGAGCCTTGCAGCTCTTGAATCAGCATTTCAACATGAACGCATCGTCTGTTTTGCTTTACAGAAAAACTCTCGTCTCAATGATCCGGGACCTGAAGATCTCTTTGAAATCGGCACACTTGCTCGCATTGAACGAATGATTAGAACCGATGGTGAAATCAATGCGCAAGTACGAGGACTCTCACGGGTAAAGGTAATTTCGTATGAGAAGTATGACTCATATTATGTTGCTCGAGTTGTTGAGCTTCCTGAAATCGTTGAAGAAACAGAAGAGATAAAAGCACTGTGCAATCACCTCACCAATGAATTCCGTAAAGCAATGAACTTTGGCAAATCTGCTGACTTTCTACTCTTTATGAACATCATGTCAGAGACATCGGCATCTGAACTTTCAGATTTGATTGCCTCAGCACTTGAATTAAAACCTCTTGAGAGACAGGATCTTCTTGAAATGACTGATGTCAAAAAGCGTCTACAAACATTAACTGATCTTTTGGCCAAAGAGATCAAAATTCTTGAACTTGAACGTCGAATTGCCTCAAAAACACAAGAACGATTTGAAAAAGGAGCTCGAGAAGCAATGCTTCGAGAGCGACTAAAAACAATCGAAGAAGAACTTGGCGAACGAGAAGAGCAATCAGAAAACAAAACACTCTTAAATAAAATTAAAGCAGCAAAAATGCCTGAAGAAGTTGAAGAGAAAGCAACGAAAGAACTTGCAAAGCTTCAGAATATGAACCAGTACAATCCCGAAGCTGGTTATATCCGCAACTACTTGGATCTTTTGGTAAGTCTTCCTTGGGACAAAGAGAGCAAAGACGAAGCAGGCATCAAAGCAGCTGAAGCAATTCTTGATAAGGATCATTATGGATTACAAAAAGCAAAAGAGCGAATCATTGAATAC
The DNA here is from genome assembly GCA_023245475.1 of Candidatus Levyibacteriota bacterium. Lineage (GTDB taxonomy): Bacteria > Patescibacteriota > Microgenomatia > Levybacterales > UBA12049 > JAHFKF01. The sequence continues at coordinate 2,438 of JAHFKF010000086.1, read as the reverse complement.
CTCGCTGTCTATAAATTGGCAGGTAAAATGAAAGGGTCAATTCTTTGTTTTGCAGGACCTCCCGGTGTCGGTAAAACATCCATCGGTAAATCCATTGCTCGTGCTCTTGGTCGAAAGTTTGTTCGGGTATCCCTCGGTGGTATTCGTGATGAAGCAGAAATCCGTGGGCACAGACGCACCTACGTCGGCGCTCTCCCAGGACGTATCATTCAAGGGATCAAAGATGCCGGAACCAAAAACCCTGTCTTTATGCTTGATGAAATTGATAAAGTTGGATCAGACTTCCGTGGTGACCCATCATCTGCTCTTCTTGAAGCACTTGATCCGGAACAGAACGATCAATTCTCTGATCACTACCTAGAAGTACCATTTGATCTTTCTGATGTTATGTTTATCACCACAGCAAACGTACTTGATACAATTCCTCACGCGCTCAGAGACCGTCTGGAAATCATCCAATTTTCAGGTTACACACATGACGAAAAATTCAAAATTGGTCACGACTTTCTTGTTCAGAAACAATTGGAAAACAATGGCTTAACAAATCATAACGTTGATCTTACGGATGACGCATTAAAATTCATCATCCATCATTACACCAGAGAAGCAGGTGTTCGTAATCTCGAACGAAAGATTGCAACGATTTTCCGCAAAGTTGCCAAAAAGGTTGCTGAAGGAGAAAAGAAAAAAGTAACTGTTAAAGCCACCGATGTCACCAAATATCTTGGTCCTATTAAATTCCAATCAACAATGATTGAAAAGCAAGATGAAGTTGGTATGTCAACAGGCCTTGCTTGGACTGAAGCAGGTGGAGAGATTCTCTTCATCGAAGTTGCACTTATGCCAGGACGGGGACAGCTAATCTTAACAGGTCAACTGGGAGACGTAATGAAAGAATCCTGCCAAGCAGCAATGTCATACATCCGAGCCAAAGCAACCAAGCTTGGGCTTCCTGAAAAGTTCTACCAAAAAATTGATGTGCATGTCCATGTCCCTGAAGGAGCTGTACCAAAAGATGGCCCATCAGCCGGAGGAGCAATTACCACAGCAATTGTTTCTGCACTCACAAAGATTCCAGTTCACAGAAAGATCGGTATGACGGGAGAAGTAACACTACGAGGACGCATCATGGAAATTGGCGGCGTCAAAGAAAAAGTCATCGCTGCTCATCGCGCAGGACTAAAGACAATTATTCTACCAAAAGATAACCAAAAGGATTTAGAAGATGTACCAAAGGAAGTACTGAAAGATTTGAAGTTCCATTTTGTCTCACACATGGATGAGGTGCTTGAACTGGCATTGACCAAACCATTGCCTAAAGCAAAAACAAAAACCAAGACGAAAATAAAAGTAAAAGAAACAAAAATACTTAAACCAATAGTCACACCATTGCAAATCCACGCCACAAAGCCTAACTAACGGACAGCTTTAATCATCTCCATTGGCCAAGTAATCTTCAAAGCATCTGCACTTAACCAAAAATCTGCACCCCAAAGGCTTACTGTCTGGACAGGAGTATTCGCAATATGCTTCTTCCATGTCAGCGGTAACGACTCCGGCGTAAAGCCCAAAATACTTTCTTCTGGATGAGACTCGTTTGCAATAATCTGATACCATGACTTACCATTTCCCCAGGGCTGTGCTTCAACTTCCGCAAAGTACATTTCGCAGGAAGAAAACACTTCACAAACCCTTGCAAAAGATGTTGGATATGACGCAAGTAAACGACGTGCCTTTTGCAACGGTACTTTCCTCCATGTCTCTTGGGAAGGATAAATATCAAATCCCAATCTCCCCTGTTCACCCAACACAGACAATACTTCAGTAAAGCTTGCTTGCAATTTCTGTGTATCAGCAGCATCGATATTGGTATTCAGTGCAATTGGCTTGGTTGTTTGCTGTTTCAAAAGTGTTGCGGCTTTTATCATAAACTCTTTGGAGACACCAATTTTGAGATGTTCCTGTCCAAAAATCCCCTGTCTATCCGGCCATTCGTTGGCAAGATGAAATCCATGAAGTCGTGTGTCTTTACTGTATCGTGTCAGCTGCTTCTGCAAAAAAGCAATGCCATACACGGCAAGTGCAGTATTGCCATCGAGGTAAAGCAAGTCATGGGTAATTTCTTTCTGCAACTGCTCAGGAAGATAAATCCCCGGATAATAAGGATACTGAAAGGGACCAATGCATAGATCAACAAGCAGCTTCTCTTTCACACACATTGCCAGCATTGTTTCAATCGGCTGCCAATTAATCTCTTTGCCATCCGTGGTGATTTCCGTGGGAAAGATGACGAGGCGGATTCCGGAGATGCCATGAACTTTTAATATGTGAAGGGCGCTTGCAATAAGCTCTTGATGCCTTTGCCAATCACTGGTTGGATGTTTATTTTTTGACGAAACGGCTGTTAGCTCCCATGTGATTTTGCTCGGGCAAAACGT
>JAHFKF010000012.1:9967-20698 GCA_023245475.1 Candidatus Levyibacteriota bacterium | reverse complement strand
GAACAAGTCAATGGAGATTCCAAAAATACTAAGCTGACCGAAGCAAAGCTTTCTGTGTCCGAACTTCTGTCTTCAGACGATCCATTTGCAGTAGGTATTGGACTGCGTATTGTTTCAGGAGAATACGGCGCCACAACCAAACGCCCACGACGAGTCGGAAGTTTTGACTTGGTGCTGCTGTCCTATGCTGTCAAAATGAATGGCGTTGATGAATTAGTAATCACCAAATGTGACATGCTCAGAGAATACAGTAAAACAAACGATAAAAAAATGCCAATTGTCACAGGGTATGAGCTTGATTCGCAAAAGATTGATTATGTGCCAGGAGCGACCAATGCGTTTTATCGGGTAACACCACACATTAAAAAGAGTAACATATTCTCAGAAGATGTCTCAGCGGTGCGATCATTTGACAAGCTACCAGATTCATTGAAAACTTTTGTCCGGGAAGTAGAGAAGGCAAGTGGCTGCAAAGTAATCGGTCTTGGAGTCGGGCCCAAACGAGATCAATACATCGTGATATAATCTTTGCTGATATGAAAGAAGTCCCTCCTAAATATATAAAAGAGATTAGACCGCCTTTTGTTGGTAAGGTAATTACTGAAGTTCCTTTTATGGAACAACCGCATTTCAATTGGTCTGGTTATGTAGGACTTAGTACGTTATTACAACATTCTGGATTTTCTGTCACCCCCGATCATCTTTTTCATCAATCTCATCCTCAGGAAGCTGATGTTACGCAACTTAGTAACTCAGCCATTCGGAATTTACCAGTCCCAACATATACTCACCTAGCTGCTATGGCAAAGGACATCGTAGGAGAAACTCATATTGTGAGATTATTCCACAATGGTACCTATAAAAACAAAATAACGGGGAAATACGCAAGAGAAGGTACGTATGATAGCTATAAAAAACTATCTCCTAGTGTTACACCATTTCATCTGCTTGACACCTTGCTACACAGAGATACCCCAGCTATGGTTCGCATACGTGCACGTAATGTCGTAATTGTCGGACTTGGGACTCAGGATAATCAAGCAGCATATAAAGTATTTAACCCCACTAAGAAAGAACCGGAAATAATTTCAAGAGAGACACTAGATGCGCTTTGGAAAGAAGATGACAAAACGCAGACTCTTCCAAAGAAAAGATTTTTCCTGCCAAAATATCCTGTAATGAGTACAGAATATTTGATGCTTGCGATTTATCCTAAAAAAGCTCGTACAGCCAAAAAAGAAAGTTAGATCGACCCCAAACGAAATCAATACATCGTGATATAATATCCGCTAGTATGACGGAACGAGAATCAGAATATCTAGATCTAGAAGGGAACCTTGAAAAGGTGTATATGCACGAAATCCCTAATGTGCCGTTTATTGAACAAAAGAAGTATAATTGGTGTTCGTTTGCAGATCTTAGTATGGCATTACAATATCGTGGATATCCTCATACACAAGAAGATTTGTTTTTACTCAGCAATCCTGATATTTCCAATATAGAAGAGCTTGAGACCCCAAACGCAGAAGCATCTGCAGGCCCAACATTTGCGCATCTCCAAATACGTACTAGGGAGATCGTTCGTCCAGATTACCAAGTTGGACTTTTTTATAAAGGCACACATAAGGATAGAGAAGGCAACTAGCTACAACCGGGTACCTATAGCAAATTTGAAGCACGGGATCCAGACTTCACTCCATATACTCTTTTAGATAAATTGCTTAGAGACGATAATCCAGTAATGATACGAGGCTTCAAACATAATGTTTTGCTGACAGGTGTTGGTGAAGACGTATTTAAAGAACCCGTATACAAAGTGCATGATCCATTAAGCGATAGCCCAAAGGTCTGGACTAAATCGAGGCTTGACAGGGTCTGGAAGGCGGACGATGAAACACAATTTCTGGGTTCCCAACAGCATTGGGTAGAGGGAGTCCTTCCCATCATGAGCGCACGATATCTCATGCTTGCTATTTATTTATCAAGAGGAAAAAAATCATGATAGAAGCAGAGCGAATCCATTCTGTCAAAGATGTTATCGAACGAGGGCTTTTTACGAATTTGGCAGATAACCCTGATCTCCCATTTATCCCACAACTCTATGGCAACTGGTGCGGATATGCAGGATTGAGTATGCTTCTCCAGCATCGAGGTTTTCCCATTAAACAACAAGAAATCTTTTTCCGTAGCAACCCACAGGAAGCAAAAGATTTGGATCTTCCGCTCTACAGTTCTCACACTACGTCTGGTCCAATATTTAGTCATTTGGCTGCAATTGCAAAAGATATTGTCGGAGATGAATACAAAGTAGGATTATTTCATAGTGGAAAAGATCAAGATATCCTTACTAGTAAATATCTTCAAGAAGGAGTCTACAGTGCCTATGCAAAAAAGGGGCTAACTCCACATGATATCCTTAAAACTTTTCTCAGAGCAGATAATCCTGCTATGATTCGGTTGATGAAGCATAATGTGGTCATTCCGGGATTTGGTAAAGGTATGTATCAGATATTTAATCCACTAGACTTTGGCCCTCATTTCCAACCAGAGGGTGAAATAGATCAAGAGTGGAGATCTGATGACGGGATGCAATACATTAATGAAGAAACTGTTGCTGTAAATGGAGTACTGCCAGTTACGAGTTCAAAATACCTGATGCTTGTGATTTATCCAGATCCAAAATTACACGCAGCAAAGAAGATATAAGAAAGGAGTCTAGTCAGGACTAGTTGCCAATGTCAGGAACTATTTAGAGAAAATTCGCTTGCTATTTCACCACTCTATCTCATAAATATCTTTATCAGCATACACAACATGCATACTTATAGCTTGCATAGTCCCCTAAAATAGGGTAGAATTTTCTTCTTATGCTAGAGGTATTAAAATTAAAAGCTATAAATGTTGGTGTACGTTTAATAGAACGTGGTGGAGAAGCGAGCTTGCTTTTTGTCCCATCTGATCGAGATATAAGCGAAGTTAGTGAAGCAATGTTGATTGATGGAGCTTTACCTCATCAGATCAACACACATGTTATAGGTCTAGCTAAAAAAGGGTTAAAAAATGACAAACGAGAATTTCAAGCAATGCTTGATAAAGAAAGAGCGACACTTACTGATGTTCTCGAGCTTGATGGCGCGGATACTCTAACAGCAAAAAAGGTTCTTACAGATGCGAGAAAAGAAAGAGGAAAATTTAAGAAGTCACCTATACTTGTTCCGTATCAAAGAACTAAACCAGTAAAATTAAGCTAAGATAGCATAACTAACTACTAATTCCGCTTTTACATTAATTCAGTTTCAGCATTATTACTAATAAAGAGTCAAGGATGAGCTTTATTTGAGAGGAACAACCTCCATAATTTCATTGTTCCTAAAGAGAATTGTCCTATCGGTTGTATATGTTAGTCCTTTATTCGGTTGTGCTTCGAATCCGAGATAAATGACTTCTACACCTCTGGCTTTGAGCTCAGCGATTGCTGGTTGTAAATCCGAATCTGAACTGCACAAAATAGCCGTTTCTATTTTTTTATCACAGGCAAAAGAAACCATGTCAACTGCTAATTTCACATCGACACCTTTCTCTCTAAAAATGATTTTATCACCTATCTTTTGTGCTCTTACGTTACCAGCAATAATAAATTCATAGCCTTGACTAACTAAATTGTTTCTCAATTTTCTTTGCATTTTAATTAATTCTGTTGATTTCTTTTTTGTCTCGGGATGGAAATGAAGTCTTGAGGCGTAAAATATTTTTCTAGAGAAAGTGAAATTTTTCAGAGGATCCCTAATTAAGGTATCGAAATCAATTAATGATAAATCTCTCTTATGTTTATCTCTACCTTCTTTTTTGAGAACTTCCTTAACTTTGTGCATAAAATTTTCTCCATCGATAAACAAAATAGATTGAGCCATAGAGAATAGTATGGCATAGATGAAGTGGGAATTAAAGACAATAAAAAAACCTCAGCGGGCTTTGCAGCACTGGCTGAGGCGTTTATACTCTCTATATTACAATGTACATTGATAAATGTCAATATAATTGACCTCTGGCGAGTAAGTTAGATTTGTAATTGCAGTCACACCCGTAGGGTGAAAGTATCTTCACACTACGACTAAGACCAATTTACTCACAAAAAAAGCACCCGTGACAGGTGCTTTTTTTTTAATAGTGTCGGGGACAGAGGACTTGAACCTCCGACCTCACGGTCCCAAACCGCGCGCTCTAGCCAACTGAGCTAGTCCCCGAGTAACGATAATTATATCATATGAGTGCCGCGGGAGAGACTCGAACTCTCACGCCATTGCTGACGGGGGCTCTTAAGGCCCCTGTGTCTACCATTCCACCACCACGGCTCACCATGTATTGTACTCAAAATGAAGCTATTATTCAAGTTTGTATTTCAATTTTTTGATATGTTACAATAATTATTGCTCATGAAAATAAATAACACTAAACTAGCAATTGGACTCTGGTCTGATAATTATAAAGAACTTGCAAAGTGGTACCAAGATGTCCTAGGGCTACCTTTTAGACAAGCATCCGAGTTGCCAACAGACACGTTTATTGCTTTTGATTTTGGCGAGAATTGGTTTTGGATTGCACCACATGATAAAGTGCAGGGCAAGAGTAAAGATCCATATCGCATTATGATTGAGTTTTATGTAGAGAACATTAAAGAAACCTATGAAGAGCTAAAGTCACACAACGTTGAGTTTATTGCAGAGCCATTCCCTGACCCATTGGGTGGAGACGGATGGTGCATGACATTTAAAGATCCTGATGGCAACCTCCTACAAATGTACGGAAAGAAGTAAGCTTACTTGCCACTAATCTCGTGGGTGACTAGTCCTACATTCTTAAAGCCCAGCAGTAATTCATTGGCAGCGTGTTCGATTAGCTTTCCAAATGCTACCCAAAACGGCTTTGTTTGTGCCAAGTATGCTCCAATCAATTTAAACGGTAAGAAAAGAAGATCAAGTACAGCATTGCCAAAATCGAGAAGATTCTTAATGACCATAATAAGCGTGAGAAATGTCCAATAGACAGCTACAGCAATTGACTGCTTGATCCAAAGCACCGCTGCCATCCAGGAATGCAACAATGTAGCTACTAACAAAACTAAGCCTTGATAACCGACGATAAGTTGGCTCATACCAAGAAGAATCTTTGCAACAATAATATGCCATACAGTTGTAGCAAAGAGAGAGCTTCCAGCAATGATAAAACCGTAAAGGGTAACAAACGTAGAACCAACTGCCGTATAAAAATCCACGCGTACTTGCCAAGAATAAGCCACATAGTCTTTCATAAGAGAGAGTAGAGATACACCTACTTGACCAATCACACCGAGCCATGTTTGACTGGCATCTGTAATAAAAATCGATGCTGATAATGCAGTAGATTGCAACCAAATGGCAGACAAGCCGAATGCATTGGTGATGAAACGCAAAAAATTATAAGTTATGCTGGTTGATACCTGCACTAAACCATTTCCAAACGTAGAAAGAGATGTCTGTATCTGCGTAAGCAGCGAATTAAGAGGAGAATAATCAATTGTTGGAATACCTAGCAATGTAACGTGAGGAAGAGAGACGGTTATCTGAGGTAGGGGAATAGTGATATTATTGAAAATTGTATCCGTTGGGGCTATCGCGATAATATAAGTAGTAAGTAAGCCAACAATAATAAAGAGCGTCGGAATCACACCTACACCAGACTTTGCAATTGAAAACGTCTGATGGGCAACTTCTTTACGCACGTATTTTCGCTTAACTCTATTTTTGATTTTGAATTTTTTCATATTTTTGCTATACTCATAAACATTGCGGGTGTAGTTCAATGGTAGAACAGCAGATTTCCAATCTGCATACGAGGGTTCGATTCCCTTCACCCGCTCCCATATACCACTATCCCCGAACAGACATCAGATTATAGAGAAAATGTAGCAAAAAATCCACTATAGGGCAGTACTATTGTTATTTAGTTTTTCCTTGAGGTTCTTCGTCTTTGTTGTCTAAACTCTTGAAAATAACGATAAAGAAGGAGATAAACGGAATTGCGAGTAGAGCTCCTGAAATTCCCATGATGTTAGCGCCAATCATAATGCCAAGAATGACAATCACTGGATTAAGCCCAACTGCTTTTTCCATAATCTTTGGTACAAGTACCTGATTTTCAAGTGCCTGAAGAAGAATATAAAAGACCACGACAGTAAGCGCCATCGTTGGAGAAACCGTCAGTGCAATGATGATTGCTGGAATAGAAGAAAGGATTGGCCCAAGTGTTGGAACGACTTCCAGCAGACCAGCAAGCAGCGCCAAAGGCAAAGCATACGGAACTCCCATGAGTGTGAGGCCTAACCACGTAAAGAAACCAATAAAAATACATAACAAAACTTGTCCACGAAGCCAAGCACCGAGCTTATCGTTGACCTGGTTAAACACTCTCATGACATAAGGTCGTGAACCATCATGGAAAAGATTGGCAAGTGACTTCTTGAGAGCATCATTATACATAAGCAAGTAAAAGCTTACGACAAAGATGGTAATCACTGAGAACAACCCACCAAACAGTTGCGTCGTTACGTTTAAGGCACTTTTGCCCACATTACTAAATTCACTTCCAACATATCCTTGTACTTGCTTAGGATCGATCTCAAAACCAAATGATGTTGCTGACCTATCAAGAAACATAGGAAACTGTGTGACAAGAGATTGAATTTGTGTGATAAAGAACGGCACAAGAGGAACAATTAACAAGAAAATTGCAGTTACAATTGCAAGGTAGGGGATGAGCACAGCAAGCAATTTTGGAAAACGTTTCTTACGAAGGAACGTTACAGATGGCATGACAGCAGCCATAATGATGTAAGACAAAAAGATTGAGACGATGATATCTCGGATCTGGATGAGAAACCAACAAAACGCAAAGATAAACAGTGCAAAGAGTACTTGATTTCGTAGTAGGTATTTAATAAAGGCTCGTAGCATATAAGGCTCCTCACCTTACTATAGTCTACTGCAAATGTTTTTGTCAAATTGCAACTTCAAGGCAAAATTGCTACAATACAGCTATTATATACGAGCAGTATGCATCGTAGCTCTGAGTTCTCCGTTCTAAGATCTCAGTTCCTAATGCGCCCATAGCTCAGTTGGATAGAGCACGTCGGTTCTAACGACATGGTCGGGGGTTCGAATCCCTCTGGGCGTACACATCTTTTTTAGCCTCAAAATTTACTAGCCTTCAGGCACAACTCGTACCTTTTTATCTCTTAAACACTATTTAAGACTACTTAATACAATAAAAACATCTTGACAAGTAGTATTAAGTAGTATAATATAGTATTATGACTGATGTTTTACTGTCTATTTTAAAGAAGAAACGGCTTCTTGATACATATAAACCATTGCCACAAAGCGTTTTAAAAAACCTTGAGGAATGGTATCGTGTCGAACTTACATACACCTCCAATGCAATCGAAGGCAACACCTTAACACGCCAAGAAACAGCACTTATCGTTGAAAAAGGAATTACTGTCGAAGGCAAAAGCATGGTAGAACATCAAGAGGCAATTAATCATGCAGAGGCATTCACATTTATCCAAACACTTGCTGAGCAAAAAAAGAGCAATGAAATAAAATTGCAAGATGTTTTAGAGATCCATAAAATGATTTTAAACAAAATTATTGATGCCGATGCAGGAAAGATTCGCAATACACCCGTTAGGATTTCAGGATCAACGACTATTCTTCCTAATCCACTTAAAGTTCCAGAGTTAATGGAAGATTTCATCCTATGGCTACAAACGACAACAGATAACCCTGTGCAAGTAGCGGCAGAAGCTCATTATAAACTCGTCACGATTCATCCTTTTGTCGATGGCAATGGACGAACGGCAAGATTACTTATGAACTTTATCCTTATGCAGGCAGGTTATCCGGGAGCAATTATCAAAAAAGAAGAACGCAACAGATATCTGACGGCTTTGGAAACAGGGCAAACCCAAGGTAAACTCGATGCTTATTACGAATTAATCTATGATGCGGTAGATAGATCCTTGGATATTTATTTGGAGACAGCAAAACCACAAGATGCAATAATAATGCCCGCACAATCTGAAAAGGAATTCTATACAACAGAAGACGTAGCAAAACTGTTACAAGTAGATCCTGAAAGTGTACGAAGATACGTACGAAGCGGGCAATTAAAGGCTGTTAAACTTGGCGGAAAGTTCATCCGTATTGAAAAAAGTGATTTAGATGATTTTATTGAGAAACAAAAAAGTTAAAGAATCACCTCATAGCAAAGAGCTACTTCAGCTCCTTCTTTTTGAAATACTCAATTGCTGTTACTAAAACACTTTTTTCTGTGGATCAATCTTCGAGGCTAAATAGGTACGAAGATCGTTCCATATGGGTACAATTTCATGAAAGAATTAACTAGGCCTCAACATTGAGATCCCTGTAATCCTCCTGACGAATTTAAGCAATTGGATATTAAACAATATCACCGTAAAGACAAACATAATGTGAACTTTCTTACTTTGCAGTTAAAGAGACACCGTCAATCCAGACACTGCCTGTTGTCTTTGCTAAATTGAAGACGAAGGAGCTGATAGCTGTAGCAGGTGCTTTAAAGCTATACGTATACTTTGTCCAAGCGGTTGTTAAACTTGGTGTTACCTGATAGTATTGGATCCAATTTCCTCCTTGTTGTTGTGTGACGATATCGATAGTTCTGTTGTTGGAAGCCTTTGCCCAGAAGGAAATTGTGTATGTTTTTCCGGCAATCAGAGACAGATTTCCTTGTTCAAGCTGGATTGCCCATAGCGTTGGAGACGCAGCAGCGATAGACACTAACGCTGATTGAAGACCATCTACTTTTGTACTCGTTGTTACGCTTGCTTTATTCGATTTGGAGTTGCTTGAAACAAAAGTCCAAGAAGATAGCCCGCTCTCAAACGATGGATTCTTCAAGAGATTGACGCCTACGGAACTTGCTGTAGGAGTTGGCGTAAGAGTAGGTATAGCTGTGGGAGTTGGTGTTGGCGTAGATGTTGGATTAGTAGCACTCCAGATACGAACATAATCAACTTGCAGATCTGATGGTACAACAGGAGTGCCACTCCAACTAGCAAGTGCGTTATCCAGCACTGCGTAATTGGGGTTGGTTGGAGTATAATTTTGTGCCGTGCCCACTTTTAGACCATCATAGTAAAAGTCCACACTACCAACTTTCCATTCCGCACCAAAAGTGTGCCAACCAATAGTAGGAGACACACAACCGCCCGGGTCTTTGAGTTCAGGATGGACTGACCAACAAGAATCACCACTAAGCCCCTCTACAACATCAATCTCTCCAACAGCAGGCCAGGCTACTGTCCACCAAGCAGGCCAGTTAGCTACTTTACCATCTTGTGTACCTGGCACATACATGCGTGCCTCAAACGCACCATAGGTAAACGTATACTTACTATTGATACTCCCCGAGACATACTCTCGAGTTGTCCCAGTACAGGTAGATGTTCTTTGCTCCAACAAAAGATGCAGGTACCCACCAGAGACTGATACTTGACCAGGTTCATAGCACTGTAAACCACCATTTTGCGCTGCACTACTGAGATACCACTTATTAGTATCTATATTAGACCCGTCAAATTCATCATTAAAGTTAAGATTCCAAACCCCTGGAATACCTATGGGATTAAGAGCTGAGACAGGTTCATTTGAGACAGTCAATTCAGCAACTGACCACCAATTGACAGAAGTACCTGTTTGAACAATCTTAAGATAACGGGCTGTCTGTAGTGGGAATTTTATACTTGATTGTTGTCCATGTCCATTTCCATTTCCTGTTGTAAGAACACGGCCCCAGTTCTGTCCATCTTGAGAAATAAATACTGAATATCCTTGAGGATAATCCTGATTACTACTGCCTGTGTCCATGGTGATTGAGTTGAATTGCTGTGATGAACCCATATCAATTTGGAACCATTGTCCATTTGTTTGTGCTTGTCCAGCACTCCACCGTGTCGAGATATTGTTATCTATGGCATTTTGTACCGGGTCAGTTGGACTAGACGAAGACGCAGAAGCAACCCAAGTAGCTGTTGAGATTTTGTTTGATGATATAATCTCGGCCTGAGCTTGATTGATGTTTTCTCTCATAGAGGCAACAACTACAAAAGGGGTACTGATAGCTAAAAAGAGAAGCCCTAAGAGGAGAGGCGTCTTAAATGGTTTCTTAGTTTTTTTAGTCACAATAGCATTGTAAGCATCAAAGCTCGAAACTACAAGCCCGAATTTTTCTACAATAAACTAAAGAACTGCTTCTGTATCAATGGCAAAAAGAGGACATTTAGTATATACTGGTTGCAAAATGACAGAATTAGGGTCAGTAATCAAACATCGTGAAAGAGTACCTGGACAGAAACAATATAATATTACCTTTGAACCAGGAAATCATCCAGATGCTAGAGAAGAGTATGCGGCGATAGATAGAGCCTTTGCTGCGGGAGATATGTCTGCACACCTTTGGAATCCTGAAGTAGGAACACGATTGAGCAATCTTCGCCCACAAATTCTCACCATTGATGGTATGACTACTACCACGGATGGGAAAGGAACAACCAGCAAAAGAATCTGGGAGGCACTTCCAACAACACCCGATTTACTTAATGCACCGAAAGAAGGAATCTTTGTCATCAAAGGGGATCAACTAAGCAAAAGCCTA
>JAHFKF010000012.1:0-9957 GCA_023245475.1 Candidatus Levyibacteriota bacterium | reverse complement strand
CGATGCGACAAATCAAGAGAATCTTGTGTCATCATTTTTTCCTTTGTTTATGTTCGAAGGCATTCTCGGTGGGACATTAGCTGGTGGATCATTTCTTATTCCTAGTGAAAACAAACCTATCTCAAGAAGAGTCTTATTAAAAGGCATGACTGCTCTTACTGGTGGTGCATTATTATATCATGGAGGCCAAGAAGTTCTCAAAGAACTTACCAAACCGAATAGAAAGCAATCCATCGAGGATAAAGCAAGTAGAGCATTAACAGAAGCCGACAAAAAAAGGATTGTTGCAGAATATAATGAAATGTTTCCAGATCCAGACGAAGCATGGCTCTCTGCAAGGAATGCACTCTATAGTCTAAAGACTCGTGGAAGCTATGATGTACTAGAACTCCCCGAGCAAACACCATCAGCAATTATTGCTGGAAATGATCACCTCAAAGGCATGGAAGAAATATTAAACGATGAAGAGTATGCTGGATCAATTTTAAGAAGGTATGTGGGTGGCTTAACCACCATTATTGATTCATTCTATAATGACAATCCTGATGCTGCCGCTCAAGCAAAGAACAAATTCTTAGATTTTGTTGCACTGACACAAATTGCTCTTGTTCGTCAACCTGATGCAAAAAGGTTCAAAAAAAGTCCGCTCGTTACTACCAAAGCAGCAATTACAGAAGGGATCTCGTACAAAGATCCTCGAGTAATAAAGGCACTCGAACCGTTAAGAGCATAAAGAGTATTATGTTTTAGGAGAGTTTGACGTAAGCAACAATATTATTGGCAAACGCATGGAGTTGTTTTTTTGTCGCACCAGGAACGGTATCAGGGGTTAAGTCAGCTCCAAGCCTATCAATCATCTGCCCACCAAAAGATCCTCGAACTCTCAAAAGCTCAGAAGCTCTCTCTTCGCGAGGAAGTCCAGCATTAGCAACCCTTGCCAGATCAAGATGGTAAAAATTCCGTTCTGAACGCGCTGAGAGCAATGTATTCATACTCACTTTAAAAGCTTTTTGTGCTATGTATGGATTGTGTGGATCGGCATTCAAAAATTGCTGCGCTCCAGCAAAAGCTTCCTCAGGAGAAGGAAGATCAGCGGGGGACGCAACAATACTTTTGACACCTTGTGGGACAATTTGTTCATCACCAAGACTTTTGATTGCATTGAGCGCCCCACCAACAGCGGCAAGCGGGTAGACAACGTCTTTCAACAGCTTTGCCATACCTTTTTCAGGTATTGGAGGTACACCAGTAATATCGTGAACGTGGGTTCCCAATTGAGCAAACTGCTTAGCATCTGCATCAGTCAAACGCACGTTGGCGCTATCAGCCAATGGCACGCCACGAATAGCCAGTTCAGTTATTCCACGACCAGCAGCAACTGAAATAACCTGAGAAAGATTTGCCTCGACCAAGATAGCACTACGGAATAATTCTTTCATCGTCCTTTGAGGATTTCCCGCCTCAATTTTGGGATATGCCAAAAAAGCATACCCCAGATCAACTAGCTGACGATGCATACCTTCTTGATCTGCTGAAACGTGTCTCGATGGTCTTTGTTCTGCGGACATAAGAGGCTCATAATACGTTATTTGTCTAGGAAAGTCAAGCTGAGGAGACTATCATTATTTTTTCAAATTTGGTTCACTTTTTGCTTCAAAGTTTCCTTCTTCCACAGCAAGTTCAATGCCAGCTTCTTCGACCACTGGCTTGTGTGATTTGCGAAGAGGTATTTCTTTGAGAAAGAGTGAGGTAACCAGTGCCAAGCCCATGAGCACCACGCCAATGATAAATACCTCACTGATTGATACAGCAAGTATTTCTTTGGCTTTACTAATGAACTGCTGGAAATTGGCAATTGATTGTCCTTGTACTGCTTGAGGTAATTGATGCAACCCGGCAAGTATCTTTGATTGGACTTCCGTTGAAAGGAAACCTTGAAGAGCATTGGCATCGAGTTTATCAACTGAAAAGCTTGGATCAGTTGCCGCCATTTGAGCGACAAAGGGTTCGTTAGACAAAGAACCTACTTTGGCAACAAGAGCACTACTCATAACTCCTCCCATAATTGCAGTACCTACTGTACCACCGATACTTCTAAAGAGCTGCGTACTTGCCGTCACCACACCAAGCTTTGCTTGCTCAAAAGCATTTTGGACAGCGATGTTATAAATTGGCATCGTAACACCAAGCCCAACACCCAGCAAAATCATTCGAAGATACAAATCCATTTGCGTCGTTGCAACGCTTACCGATGTCATAAGAAACATTGCTAGGGTAATAATTGATGTGCCAATCACTGCAAGGATCTTATATTTACCAGTTCGAGAAATAATCTGTCCAGAGATACCACTGGCAAGAACAAGCCCCAGCATAAGCGGCGTTAAGATAAAGCCAGAGTTTGTTGCACTAACTCCCATCACTCCTTGAGCAAACAAAGGAATATACAGAATCGCACCAAACATCCCCATAGCAGTTAAAAAGACACTAATTGCGGATACTGTAAAGATACGATTCTTAAAAAGATCTAAGGGGATAATTGGCTCTTTGGCAGTTTTCTCAATAAAGGCAAACGCGGTAAGGGAGACGAGCGAGACAAGAAAGATTCCAATAATTTGCGGAGACGTCCAAGCATATTCACTCCCACCCCAGACCAACCCAAGAAGGAAAGGAACGAGTCCTAACACAAGCATTACAGCGCCAAGCACATCAACAGAACGCTTGCCGACAATATGCGACTTTATCTTTGGCATCAAAAACCACACCACAGCAAGTGCTACGATACCAATCGGGATATTGATATAAAACGTCCAGCGCCATGAGGCATTATCAGTAATCCAACCACCCAAAAGCGGTCCAATAACCGATGCCAACCCAAATACTCCACCCATCGCGCCTTGCCATTTACCACGCTCAGCAGGTGGAAAAAGATCACCAATGATAGTAAATGCGTTGGTCATCATTGCTCCAGCACCGATACCTTGCAGTGCTCTGAATAAAATAAGCTGCGTCATACTTTGCGCGGCACCAGACAGTACCGAACCAATTAAGAAAACAACAATGCCACTAAGAAAGAAAAGCTTTCGTCCATAAATATCAGAAAGCTTTCCATAGATTGGTACGGTAACGGTCGAAGCAAGCATGTAAGCAGTAAAGACCCAGCTAAGATGCTCCAATCCATTTAACTCACGAACAATGTTGGGCATCGCAGTTCCGACAATGGTTTGATCAAGTGCGGCAAGAAGCATTGCAAGAATTACTCCCAGCATTATCGTAATTTTTTGTTTATGTGATATTTCAGAAAGTGTTTTCATATATCAGATTTTTCTTGTAAACTTTGTAACATCTTTTCTTGAATTCGTATCAATTCTTTCATGTCATTTGCATCAACTTTGGCAAGTAATTTTTTCATTTGTTCTTTTTTGGCTTTTTTCAATTCTTTGAGCTGATTGACCCCGGCAGAAGTAACGGACAACTGGACGACGCGGCGATCGTTGTCATCATTGACTCTAGTGATAAATCCAGCCTGAACCATACGTTCGATAATTTGCGTTGCTGAAGAAAAAGACGTTTGTAAATGGGAAGCAATCTCACTCATTTTCGTTTTTGGCTGCCCAGCAAGAAAAGTCAACGCTTGCATTTGTAGCATCGTTGCGACTTTTTCTTCAAAGGACACCTTTGATTGTTGCAGCATTAACTTCCTAATTTGGGAAGTAAGCGTTATAATTTTATCAAGATCTTGTTCCATAAATATTATTAGATAAATAGTTTATCACATAAACTATTTAGTGTCAACTTGCTTCACTTACTTTTAATTATGATATAGTACAAGTATGATTAATAATAAAGAACTTCTCTTTGTCGTTGATGAAAATAATCAACCACAGCAACCTCTTCCTCGAAACGTTGTTCATAAAAATTCACTCTGGCATCGAACTGCTGCTGTATGGGTTATCAATCGAAATGGCAAAATTCTTTGTCAGAAACGATCTCTCAAAAAAGATGTAAAACCGGGAATGTGGGAGGCCTTTATGTGGGTGCAAAAACCATGGGATGAAGAAGTGTTGGACTGGCTTGCAACGCTTTCTTAATTTATACTTTGCTTGAATGATTTTCTCCCCATTTTCCCATAGCAGACAAGATCGGACGCAAAGACTTCCCGTGATCGGTAATTGAATACTCTACCTTTGGAGGTACTTCTGGATATACTTTTCGTGAGAGAAGCTTATCTGCTTCCATCTCTCGTAATTGTTGTGTCAGCATCTTTTGCGTGATTCCTGGAATATTTTTCTCAAGCTCACTAAAACGATATGTTCCTGCCATAAGATACCACAAAATAATTGGCTTCCATTTCCCACCAAGAATTCGTAGTGTTACATCAACATGACATTGTGTATGTCTTTTCATAAATCTATACTTACTTTTTGGTAAGTACCATACATATTAGTAGGTACTTGTTATAAATTAAGTTACTTTGTATTATATACCCTATAAGCGGAAAAGGGAAGTCACACTATGATAAAGATAAAAATATTAACAGGTTCAGTCCGTCCGGGAAGATTTAATACGCAACCAGCAAACTGGATCTATGAAATTGCTAAGGGGCGGACAGATATCCATGTAGAGTTACTGGATGTAGCATCATTGAATTTGCCGTTGCTTGATGAACCAGTTCCTCCATCACAAAGACAGTACACAAAAACCCATACTAAAGAATGGTCAAAGATTATTGATAACGCAGATGGATTTATCTTTGTCACACCTGAGTACAACCATAGCTTCTCGCCAGTACTAAAGAACGCAATTGATTATCTGTGGTTTGAATGGCACCACAAACCGGTAAGCTATGTCAGTTATGGATCACTTGCAGGCGGCTCACGAGCTGTCGAACATTTACGAAGCATTGCTGCTGAAACAAAGATGTATGATTTGCGAGAACAGATTCTGTTACCAAATTATTGGGAGCATCTCGACGAAGAAGGAAAGTATCAATTCACTGACCGACATGTCCATGCTGCAAATGGCATTCTTGATGATCTTATCTTTTGGGCAAAGACAATGAAAGCTGCACGAAAGACACTGCAATCCACACAATAGATTGACAATAAAAGAGACATATCCCTTGACAATCGATTAGCTTTTATTATACTTAATAGAGAAGTATGTTTACACCTTCCTATACCTTTACACCCAAGATTATTACTGAGCTAACAACAATTGAACGCTTATACGGACAACTTCTTGGTGAACGTCTTATCCCATCTCTCTCACTCAAACTTTCTCAAGAGAATCAACTTCTGGCAACTCATCACTCAACAAGTATTGAAGGCAATCCACTCTCTCCAATGGATGTGACAAACCTCATTCTCGGTGATCAAATCCCTGTTACCAAATCAGAAAAAGAAGTTAAGAATTATTTTGCAGTCCTCAATACGATCTTTCTTCTCAGCAAAAGACAGGAGCAACTAACAACAACACTTACCAAAAAACTTCACCATGAACTTATGAAAGACATTGAGAAAAAAGATCTTGGAGAATTTAGAGACAGTGGCGTGTTTGTGGGTCACAGAACAGCAACTGAAGTTGTTGTTAAACACAATCCGCCATTTCATACTCGAAAAGAAATTGAGAGTGCATTGACGGAACTCTTTGAATGGGTCATGGGTCCAGATCCGACGCATCCATTAATAAAGGCTGGCATCATGCATCACCACTTTGTCTATATTCATCCATTTCTTGATGGCAATGGTCGTCTTGCCAGAATTTTGACCGCATACTATTTATTATTGAAACAATACGAAGTTACTAAATTCTTTATCCTTGATGATTATTATGATGTTGATCGGCAACTTTACTCAGACACACTCCATATCGCAGATAAAGGCAATGAGACAGAATGGCTGGAATATTTCCTTGAGGGAATTGCTCATTCATTGCAAGCAGCAATTGCAAGAATCAATGAATTGAAGAGAACAAATATGGATGAGGTGACAGGGGAGAAGAGAGTACTTGTGACAGCAAGGGAAGAAGAAGTGTTACAAATTGTGCTTGATAAAAAAGCAATTAAAATGAGTGACGTTCAAGAAGCACTGGATGTAACACGACAGCAATCCCATGCACTTATCGCATCTCTTGTACGAAAGGGGATTTTACAAAAATTCGGTAAGACCAAAACAAGTTACTACAAATTAAATAAAAAAGAAGAAGTATGAAAATTGCAATTCTTGGCGGCAGCTTTGATCCGCCCCACCTAGGACATTATCTTATTGCAACGCAAATCAAAGAATTACTTGGTATGGATCAGGTGTGGCTTATGCCAAACGTTAGCACTTCTGCGCATCATAAAATCTTTCAAAAAGAACTCTCTCCTGTTGCAGATAGATTGCAAATGACACAGCTAATGGAAAATGAATACATCAAAGCTTCAGACTTTGAACTTAATCACAATCCAACAAGTATAACCATCACGACCTTAGAAAAACTGAGTAAACAATATCCCTCAGATACTTTTTATTGGATAACGGGGAGCGATAAACTTGAAACATTTAACCAATACGACCGATGGAAAGACATCATCAATAATAATAATGTAATTGTCTTCCCTCGAGAACATATGCTCTGGCATTTGGAAGAAAGAGTAAAAGAAGCATTTGGATTGCAAAGTATTCCAGAAAATGTTATTGTGTTGCAAAACGAGTCTTTACTTTTGACAAATATCTCTTCACGAATTATTCGGGAGAGAAAAAGAAAGGGCTTATCGATTCAGTATCTTGTCCCAGCAGGCATTGAAGAATATATTGAAAAACACAGACTTTATCATGAATAACATATTAGATATTGATGTATCAGCTGAAAAGAAACGAATTGTTTCTTTCTTAAAATCCACCTTTGCCGAGCAAAAAATAGATAAGACAGTCATTGGTTTATCTGGAGGAATTGATTCAACTGTTTCATTTGCACTACTAAAAGAAACGTTGCCACCAAAAAATATTATTGTTGCTCATTTGTATTATTTCCATCCAGCTTTTAGTACAGTTGAAAAATACGTCCGTCACTGCAATATTCCTCCCGAAAATATTCATCTCATTTCTATAAAAAAGGTGGTGGATGAAGTTGCCCGATTGCAAGGGATTGGCACCAGTGAAAAAGATAAAGTACGAATTGGCAACATTGCTGCACGAATGAGAATGATCATTCTCTTTGACTTGGCAAAGGGACACCAAGCGTTAGTTTGCGGTACTGAAAATAAATCTGAGAACCTTTTAAGTTACTTCACAAGATTTGGTGATCAAGCGTCTGATATCGAACCAATCGAACATTTATATAAAACCCAAGTGTATCAACTCGCAGAATTTCTGCATGTCCCACAAGAGATTATTGATGAACATCCAACAGCAGGACTATGGCATGGACAAACAGATGAAGGGGAATTCGGATTCACATATCTTGAAGCAGATCATGTGCTTTATCTTCATTTAGACAAAGGGTTTTCTGTTGAGGAAATTGAAGCACAAGGATTTACCAACGCAAAGAAAATACTTGCCTGGAGACAAAAGAATCTATTTAAACATAGCACTCCTTATACGCTTTCAACTAACTGATGCTATAACTTTTTTGAGAATTACTCCAGTTTTTCTCTAAGATCTTCAAGATACCAGTTGACTATAATATTTGTTTTCAAATGAAGTGCAAGGGCTAGCTTTGGAATGACTTTCTTACCAGGAAGTCTTTTGCCATTTTCCATAAGAGTAATATAACTCCGAGCTACACCACACTCACTAGCTAAGACTTCAGCAGATAAATTATATTTCTTTCTTTCGGCACGAAGCCTGTCTCCAAAACTCATAGAACAAACCCTTTCTCAAGAATTGCGATGTTTATTGTAGTATATAATGATAGAATAGGTCAAGGACGATAGTGTAAATCTGACAATACAGAAAAATTATAAGACCTTTCTCAAAATATCAAGATTGACGCAGATTAAAAATTAGTATCCTCTTCATATCTACTTTTCTAAAAAAGCCACTTGACATTTGGTCTAGACCTATATATAATATATGATCTAGATCATATATCTAGAAATTATACTATGATTTTTGGAGAAAAATTTGCTAAACGCAGAAAAAAGTTAGGTATATCTGCACAAGTGCTTGCAAAACAAGTTGGCGTTTCTCGTAGTTATGTCACGCTTATCGAAAACGGCAAGCGTCTTCCATCTAAACGATATTTTCCAACAATCGTTACAGCTCTCGCTATTACGAAAACTACACTTATTACTTGGTATCTCGCAGATATCAAAGAGAAAATAACTCAATAGTTCCTCATTGACCGCACTATAGTATAATAGAAGAATCTATGACAATCCTCACTGGTATCGTCACAACCGGGAACAAACGTGGCAAAAAGCTTGGATTTCCAACATTAAACGTGGCACTACAGACACAACTTCCTGAAGGTATTTACATCTCCCAAACAGTAATTCAACAAAAGCAGTATAATTCGCTGACGTTTATTGGTGCGGCAAAAACGTTTAATGAGACATTGTATCAATCTGAGACATATGTCTTAAACTTTGATCAAAATGTGTATGGAGAAGAGATAACGATTACGTTACTTAAAAAAATCCGAGACAACCAAAAATTTACAACCGAGCAAGTATTGATTGAACAAATGGAAGAAGATAAAAAGAAAGCAGAAGCCTACTTTATAAAAGCTGCGGAACATGATATTATCTGCTCATTATGATTGAAGTTGTTCATTTTCAAGAACCTGTTCCATACCGCATCGGTGACAATATTTATGAACAGGCAGAACAGAGCCAGATATCTAGCACGAGTGAAGTGATGAAACCAGGAGTCTATGATTTTACTCCAGCACCATTAACCGAAAGGCAGACTCATAAATTGAAGGTATATTCAAATGAAACAGGACTCTATATAGTAACTGGTAAAAAATCCCAAGTACTAGTCTATCAAAAAAATAACCCCTTACAAAGTACATTGAGGAATGGATATAGAGCAAGAATTCCTGACGACCAGAGAGATATTTTAATAGGAGCAGAGAGTCCTTTTATCAAAGCAAGCCAAATTGTGTATACACTTATTCGCTATCGAGACTAGACTTCTTTGTCACCTGATAAATAGCAAACAGTAACAACAAAACCCCAAGGATTTGAGTCGGGCTTAGTGTCTTGTGAAAGAGGAAGTAATCAATAAAAATTGCACTTGCTGGCCAAACAAGTTCACAAAGTGTCGTGATACGAGCTGGTGTTTTCTTAAGACCATAATAATAAAATCCGAGAGCAACAAGTCCTGTTGATAAGGTAATCAAAAGAAGGGTACCCCATTGTGGAGGAGTCAAGGAGCCAAGTTGTGCTGTTTGATTACCTCCGATGATAAACAACAGAGCAAAGAGGGGAGCGAGAAAAAACCTGAGCGCCGTTGCTGTAAGAAATGACACTTTGTTCAGGACAAATTTACTAATTGCAGTTGACGTGCCCCACATAAATCCGGCAGCAAGCGCCATCACAGCAGCAGTGACAGTGCCAGCCCCTGTTGCAAAGTTCACTTGTAAATCTTTGAACGTGATCAAATAGACTGAGACCAATGCCAAAAATGCCCAAACCAAGAATTGCTTAGTGATTCGTTCCCGAAGTAAGATGCTTGCCGCAAGAATCGCCCACAATGGCTGTAGTTGCTGCTGAAGAAGCACGACGACAGAATACTGCGTGTATTGGATATGCCCAAGAGCCGCGGTATACAGAATCGTTCCTAAGGCACCAGAGAAGAGTGCCACGACACCAATCGCAATCCATTCCTTACGAGTCATCTTTTTGAGATCGCGAGTCCATTTAAAAGCAAGCGGCAAAAGAATGATTGCACCTAAGAGGTGTTCATAGAAAACGATAATAGCTGGGGGAAGCGAGTAGAGACTAATGCGAAGAACGCCGTCGAAACTCCA
>JAHFKF010000085.1 GCA_023245475.1 Candidatus Levyibacteriota bacterium | reverse complement strand
AAGATACTACCTTTCAAATGTATGACCCAGATCGTTCTGCACAGATAGCTCTTGTTCGCCGCAACTTAAAACAAGATGGCATAATGGTGTTATTTGAAAAACTGCAACAATCCTCCCCTTCTGATTATTTATTGAGAGAACAACAGAAAGATAAAGACTTTAAAGCTTTATATTTTGATCAAGCTCAAATCCAACAAAAAGCTGAAACAGTCCTAACCCATATGGAGAATATGCAGGTTACCTTAGAGTCATTGACCAGATCGTTGAAACAGCATTTCAAAGCTGCTGTAATTACATTCAACTCAGGCAACTTCTATAACATTGCGGCATCTGACGACCCTGCTAAACTCACCGAGTTTGTTGCTCAGATGATTCCTCCAGCAATTCCCTCAGAATTTTCGTATACTCAACTGCCAAAAGTACTTTTCAGCCCTCCGGACTTTGCATGTGATTTCAGATCAGCTCGCCCTCAAGAAGAGTGACCTGCTTGAAGAACTATACTTCGCTCTGTTTATCGCTTCGTCTTTAATTATTTCTTTACTTTACTTCCTAATATTGTTACTCTTAAAAGCATGAGAACTGTTATTCTTGGAGCTACTGGCCCAATAGGTACTGCCCTCTCTTCAGAAATAAAAAAAATTAGATCCATTGACATACTGCAACTTGCTGCCAGGTCATACGTCAACAAAACAGATGGAAAGATCATCTATAAAAAAACTAATCTTCTGGATGCACATGAAACAGAAGAAGCCGTTAAAGGCATGACACTCGCATATCTTACTGTCGGCTTACCATATAATCATGCCGTGTGGGAAAGAGATTGGCCGATTATTATTAAAAACGTTATTAATGCCTGCGAAAAATACAACGTTAAACTTGTGTTTTTTGACAATGTCTATGCGTATGGCTTAGTCAATGGAACAATGACAGAAGAAACTCCTTTTCGCCCCATTAGCAAAAAAGGACAAGTACGAAAGCTCGTGGATGAGATGATCCTGCAAGCAATTGCACAAAAGAAACTTACCGCAGTTATAGCAAAATCTGCGGATTATTATGGCCCCAATGCAAAGGCAAGTCCTTTTTATATCCAAAATATTGAAAACTTATTACAAGGTAAAAAGCCTCTGTGGATAGGAGATCCAAAAATGCACCATTCGTTTACGTATATCCCCGATGCCGTGCAAGCACTGATCATTCTTGGCATGGAGACACGAGCAAATAACCAAATCTGGCATATTCCGACTGCTAAACCATTGACCGGAAATAAATATATGGAACTGATAACTAAATCAATGGATAAACCCCTCACGTATGGAACCATTAATAAACTTATGTTGCGATTCGTTGGATTAATCAATCCAGCAGCTGGAGAACTTGTAGAGATGTTCTATCAAAACGATCACGATTATCTCTTTGATTCATCAAAATTCGAGCATGCTTTTACAGTAACACCCACACCATATGCTATTGGGATCAAGAAAATGACAGAATCTTTTATTAAGTAAGTATTAGAACATTCCATAGTGTGTTATTTTTTGCTATGATCAGCTCCTATGACAGCTGAAAGACCACGACATGATCTCTTTATTGTTCATGGTAAAAACTGGAATCGGCATCGTTTTTCTCCTTCAAAGCCAATAGAACTAAGTGAAGCATCAAAAATAAATGCTCTGGCCGGAGCAAGAGCCTATGAAATTGGGCTGGCAGAAACGATACTTTTCTCTACCGGAAAAACTGCTAGTGAACATGACCCTTCTGAAGCACGTGCCATGTTTACATTTATCAATGATGAAGGATATCGCCTTCCCCCATCAGCGGTTCTCTTTCAAGAAAAATCATTTGACACCAAAACAGAGGCTGAAGAAAATATAAAAATTATTGCTAAACTACGAGCTGCAAATGTCGCTGTCATGTCTGTTACGGATCACCTTCCACGAGTGGTTGATATCTACACATCGCAAGGAATACCTGTCGATGGTTATGCATCAGAAAACTTAGCATCAGCGCTTAGTCTGTATGACGCTGCACGCGTTGCAGCATACGAACGCTCATGGCAGAGGAAACTGATCGTCGCACAGGAGTGGGTATTACGAACAGAACATAAAGTGGATCAAAATGGTACAGTCTCAAATTGGCTCGCCCGTAAGTTACGAACCTAGATTTGAAATACCACTTTCTATTTGTTAAACTCCTTGCATGTCTAGACCGCGCACACCTACCATTAAAGTTTATCATTATGCCCAACTCTCTGATTGGACTCCTATCGCAACTGGTGATGAGGAGGTTGAGCCAACAGGACTCGTGCCACAACGAAATATTGGAGCTGCTGACAGAGACGCCTGGAAAACCCCAGCTATTTTTGGGTTCGTAAACCCAACACCGACAGAATGGGTGAAAAACCCTCACTTCAACGATATTTGGAAGCGGCAGCACAGAGAACTTGGAATACTACTGCTTGAGATCAACGTCAATCCGTATACGGATACTGCTCTGGTTGCAGATCGAGGCTATATCGAAGGCTATCTTTATAAAGACAAAACGGGAATTCCTACACAGTATGTGGAAGAACATCGTGAACCTGCCGAAAGAAAATATATGGCAAGTCGTGTTCCCCTACTGGATTACACAACGAATCCTGAAAAGTTCCAATTCTCTTTGCCTGAAGTTCTCATCCCCCAACATGTGCCACTGGAAAAGATTTCAGTCTCTCGCATCCAACCTCGTTTAGAAGGCATTTTGCAACTTTATCCAGAAGGAGGACGTCTTCATCAACAAGTACTCGGCTTTGCCCAAAGTATTCCTGGATTGAAACCGTGGTACGAAGGACATCAATTACAACAAGCAGAAGGATACTCACGAGGCAAAGAACGAGGATAAGAAATTATTGTTGCGCTTTTTTCGCAGCAAAATTGGCAATGATTTCCCCAGCTCTCGACCAGAAATCAGCCCTATGATATAATCCTTGCAATGTCGAAAGAACAAGTACCTTACTCCAAACAACCCAACCACCAAAAATTAGCATCCTCTATGTGGAACTCAATTGCACGATATCAAGGTCACGCACGGGTTCTTGATACGGGAACTGTACTTACGCCACACGTAGAAGTAGATATTGTTAATCCCATCGAGAATGTAGAGCTATGCAGAACGCTTCTTCGACGTGAAGTGCGACAAGCAGAATTGAATAAAGGGGTAATCTATCTCAGAAGTGGAGATGAACAACAAGGACGGTTCCGAAATGTCGTAGTTGATTATAAGAACAAGATTCGAATTGTTAACACTGATCGTGGGGTTGGAAAAACAATATATGACACTACGTTAGATACTAATGAAAAGTTTGCTTTAAGTGCAGCAGTTAACTTAGTCTCCATACCACTACTGATTACTAAGGAGTTTACTACTTTTGAAAATTTCCTGCATTATCTGAGCAAGGATGAACGTACCCGAGTGAGAACGCTGATGGTAAAAAATTTAGCAGCTCCGTTGTATCGCGAAGGCATAAACAAAATGATAAATAATTTAACAAGCAAAGATCCCTACCATAGGAAAACAGCGAGTGTAGCACAAAACTTCCTTTCCCCAGTCGCAAAAATGCTCAACTAAGGGTAAAAATACTGACTCAGATCATACGATACCTACACAAATAGTGTTCTCACCCGTAGGGTGCGAAGCTCTCATCATCAAGCTCACTTGTATGGTTAAAGAAAAAATCATTATCGGCGTCAGCACTGATCTAGATAAATACTCATCCCTATGATATACTTTGCCTCTGATGACAGAACGACCACAACGACTAGATCCGCGAGAGACAGAAAGCAAAGGCGCAAAAGCTGAACGAATATACAAAACGCTCAGTTCCCAAGCAGGACACATAAGTGTTTATTCTCCAGGGCTGATTTTTGTTGAGAGAGAGAATCAAGTGAACATCTGGAAACCAGAAGATGACAAGCAGACAACAACAATGATAGAACGAGGACTTCTTCATGAAGACCTTACTCGAGGTATTGTTAATATTAAAATTGGAAGCAATGCCTCGGGGCCATTTAAACAAATTGCTCTAACACCAAACGACGAATTAAAGCCTATAAATATTCATCACGGATTAGGGAACCCAGGACAGAGACTGTTACACAGGGGTGATATCCAAGTAATGAGAAACGCTCTGACAGTAGCAGCAATTCCCTTGGAGATTGCTACAGAATTTGGCAACTATGAGGGCTTTCTGGCTGAGCTGGGTACGGAAACAGACACGAAATTTTTAAAAGCTTCCGATCAGGATCCACGAACAATTGATTTATATCATGATGGATTGGAATATGCGGTTACCAAGTCGCTGCGCGAAGGCTCTGACTATCATACAACGGCAAAAATCGCAGCAGACTTTCTAACCCAACTCACCAAAGCTGAAAAAGCTGGCAAGCTCTAATCGCTTCATTGGAAAAGCTTCCTAAAAAGGATCTAAAGACATCAAATTGTATCAGCTATGTGATAGTTCCCCGAAGATATTGTTTTCTCACCGTTTCTGGGAAGCGTTCGATCGCATAGCGAAGCATTGTTCGAGGCATTTTCTGGTAGCGAGTTACTAAAAAGTCTTGTAAGACTTTTTCAGAGACGCGTTTTCCCACTTCCCGAAGCATCCACCCAACAGCCTTTTGGATGAGGTCATGCTGATCCTGTAATAAGATATCTGCAATGGCAAATGTATCTGTGCATTCTTTTTGCTCTTTAATGAATTTAAAGGTCGAAATAATAGCTATTCGCTTCTCCCATAAGTCACTTGATCTGGCAAGTTTATACAGCAGAAACCTGTCACGATTAAGCAGATATAGTCCCAGGATTTTGTCGGCAGAAAGGTCAACAAGATCCCAATTATTAATGTATTTCGTGTGAGCTAAGTAACAATCAACAATCTTTTTTTGCTCAGTATCATTTGCTGTATCCATACGAGCAACCAGAATTAACAAAGCAATGAGCCGCTCTTCATGAATTGGAGATGTGAGTAGCGTTGAAACATCAGCCAGAGACAAATCTCGGTATTGTACTGCAATGGCACGGGATTGTGGTACGGTAAGTCCTGCAAAGATATCCCCTTCCGCATATTGTCCTTCCCCTGTTTTGAAGAAACGCATGAGAAATTGCGCTTTGGTTGGATTACTAGCAGCGGTAACTGCTTTGTGGAGGGATGCAAGCATGCTCTTATTGTAACAAACCGCTTGTCTTTTAGGCCAGAGCGACTTGCGCAACTGCAATCCCCCAATGTGTATGTGAGAGAGCTACTGAAGGGATAGAGATTGGTTGTCATTCTGGAGCGAGGGTAACGAAGCGATAGAATCTCATGCTATAATGCCGCAATGGCTAAAGAAAGTCTTGAACAAACCCCACAACCAAAGAAGAAGCGAGTGAGATCGTTTCTTACCCGCCATCAGTCGGGGCTCATAGGGTTTGCTTCGGCAGGTATATCTGTGTACGACGTTGCTGAAGGATTACATGAATTAGCAGTTG
>JAHFKF010000084.1 GCA_023245475.1 Candidatus Levyibacteriota bacterium | reverse complement strand
CATTGAGCAGGCATTAATTGATACAGAACCTGTACCAAGACTTCGTGTACGTGCTGTATCCCGTATCGAAAGCTCTTTAAAAGAAAAGAGATTAACTTCAGATCAATATAACATCGCAGCTAGCACGCTTACCAGTCTTGCTAAAGGAAATGAAGTATTAGAAGAACTGAATATCGATCCTGTACTAAGATATATTAAAGACCGAGAAGAAGATGCCAAATATTATGAAAAGAAAATTGTACCTCAGCAAACCATTCAGGGAAAAGCAGTGACGAAATCATCCAGAGAAGTCGATGCCAGAGAGGGAAAAGCTCTTAGAGCAACACGAAGACGCCTTCGTCTAGAGATAGCAAAGCTTAATACAAAAATAGTTCTTACTCATGCTGTCGCAGCAGCCTCTTCTGTTGGATTTTTTGGTGGACTTCTTGTAGCACATGACGCAAGACAAGAGTTAAAAAAGCTTCCAGCATATGCAGCTCCTGACGAAAGAACGAAAATTGTCAATGATATCACTGGTGCAATAAAGGATTTAGAACATCCAGTGACTGGATCACAACAACCAGCACACGCAGTGGAATTACTCAAAGATGCAGAGCATAAATTACAAGGTGCTGGCACAGCAGTTACTGCCCCCTTAGAGATAGTTGAAAAAGAGATTGCAAAATCGCATACGGGTAGTCCTACATCTATTGACGTGTATTCGTCACAAAGAAAAGCTTTGAGCAACGAAATCATATTAGTGAAAGGATTAGACCAATCATCCGCAGCAAAGAAGTACAAGGAAACCAACGATTTGAAACAAACTGCTAACGTGGTAGCTTTCATTTCATTTTTTCTGGGTGGTGGCGGGGAAGAGGGAGCTAAAAAGTTGAGAAGAAGAAAAAGAAAAGTTCAAGGAAAACTAGAAGGACTGTATTAGCTAAAGTATCGTTTAGACCTTCATCTCTTTTTCGCCTATTATATTTGCCTTGCCACCAACTTGTACTCTTGTTATTTCCCCTTCATTTGCTTCTAATGAAACGTTAATTTCTGAAGGATTTTTCATTGAATACCCTTGTTCAAAAGAAAGATCGTGTAAGTACGGCAGCTTACCATTTTTATAAAGATAACATGCTAATGCACCAGTCGCACTACCTGTTGCTGACTCTTCCGAAATTGCATGTAATGGATCACAATTGCGGCTGTGAGCAATGGATTCTTTTTTAAGAGTGTCAAACGTAAATATATGAAAGCTATCAAGCTCATGTTGTTTTTCAAATTCAGCAATTCTCTTGTCATCAAGTTTTATTGCAAATAAATGTTCTCTTGTATCAATAGGTATTATTAAATCATTTAACCCGGTGGAGACGACTTGTGGTTTGTTGGTAATCCAAGACGAAGGAATATTGAGTAACGTTGCAATCACATCTGAATCAATTTCTTTTTTGAAAACAGGTGGTGTTTGATCCATGATAATAGATTCATCTTTCAAGATATTTACGTTTAATATCTCAGCCTTTAGTTCTTGTGTATACTCGCCTGGGTTGATCATGCCTTTTTTCAGTAAAACTGTCCATGTAGCAATTGTTGCATGACCGCATAAATCCACTTCGGCATTAGGAGTAAAGAAGGTAATTTTAAAATCTGCTTTTGTTGATTTTTGTATAAACGCTGTTTCAGAAAAACCTATTTCTTTTGCAATCTTTTTCTTCTGCTCATCTGTTAATTCATCAGCATGTAAGACAACACCTGCAGGATTTCCTCCCGATTCATCAACACCAAACACGTTTAATAAATATGCTTTGATTGTCATACCAATGATTATAACAAGTTTACTCTAAAACTAACTCACTTGGAAAGTGACGAAGATTTTCCTATCTATAAACTTATCAGTAATATACATATAATATAAAGATCAGAAAAAAAGCTTTTCATCACTCAAATTTATTAGATCGCATTCTTCATTATTGGCCTTTACTGGTAGGACTTCTTACTATTATTGCCGCAATCTACATCCATTTTGCTTATGGAGAGAATTACTTCTTTGATCAATTTATAACCAATCATAAATCAAAAGAACTTTCACAACGACATCAAAACCAAGGAGATGCTCTTATGGCAAAGCTTGCATGGGAGGCGGCAGAGGATGAATACCAAAAAGCTTTAAACCTTGATAAAAATAATAAAGATGCAGATATTGGGCTGGAAATGGCACAAGTATTTAAACCTGAAGATGGGCAACAAAACTATTCACAAGAGATAGTTGACACCAAGCTTGATCAACTACTTACAGATTACCCAGATAGTTACGAAGTGTATTTTATGAAGGCACTCTCAGAGGAAGGGAAGCCGTATTCTCATCCGGAAGAAGTGGCGAAATGGATACATCTGTCACTTGAAAAAAAGAAAGACTTTACCATGGGGTATGTTAAGCTTGGAGGTGTATACCAAAGAAAAGGGAAAATAGTTGAAGCGATTAAAGAATATAAACATGCACTCGACATAGAGCCCAATAATTCGTACGCCAATGATGGAATTGGCACATGTTATCTTGAGCAAAAGAAGTTTACAGAAGCTGAGAAGGCACTTTTTAATGCGTATCATACATCTGCCGCACTTACGACTTTCCTTAGCTTGGGAGACGCACGGTTGTTTTCAGATAGTTCTTTCGCTGCGGAGGATGCATACGATCCTTATAAATTTACCGTTGACCAAATTGCCAAAGCAATAGCAAACCCCAAATTACAAAATGATGAACAGATGAACGGTACATGGTTTTATAATTATTTCCCAAGCGAGACCACAGATGATCAAAAAAAAGGAGTAGAAATACAAAGTACGATAAATATTAACAATAACGATGCTGTCATGCATATGACAGGTGTCGTGATCAATGGTACTTCTTTTGTGGTAATTGATGATCAAGCTGATCCTATTTATTTGTATGAGATCGAAGAGAAGTATGCATTTGCTTTGTACAATTTGAGTTTTGCGTATGCAATGAAAGGAGATTTTGATAATGCTGATAAATACTTTGACGAAGCAAACAAGCAAAAGAAAAATAATCAATTTTTCTCATTTTTTGTCAATAAAATGTATTTTATTATCAGACAAAAAGATTTAGATGCAGAAACACAAGATTGGTTTGTCCAACATATTCTGTTGCTAAAGTAACCATTTATCTCATTCTTGACAGAATAATGGTCAAGGATTATCATACAACTATGTCACACGAGGTTAGTCGAAGAGAATTATTAAAAGCAGCTGCCGGTGCTGTTGTGCTTGCAAGTACTCACGGTGTAGAAGGTGCTCAACCAGATGTCTTTACGGAGCTTCCTCTGACCAAGTTTGTTATTGGCAAAAATACCACAAGTCTTGACAGTCACGTACCTGCCGAGATTAGATCAATTACGGATGAGGCATCGCTTCCTGTAGCAACAACAACAATGGATGTCTTGACCATTAGACAAACTACTAGGCCATTTGATCC
This sequence comes from Candidatus Levyibacteriota bacterium, assembly GCA_023245475.1. Lineage (GTDB taxonomy): Bacteria > Patescibacteriota > Microgenomatia > Levybacterales > UBA12049 > JAHFKF01. The sequence goes on along the minus strand of JAHFKF010000084.1, from coordinate 2,076 downwards.
TCCAGAAAAGGTCGGCAAAGGCATAACTGAATTACGATTCACACCCGACCCTGAAAGCCCACAAGAACCAATTACCGTATTCCTTCCAAAGGACGCAAAAAGCGTTGCGATTGCAGCAAGAGGAGATTCTGGCACTGCAAGTAATATGATAAGTGGTGTTTCTGGTCGAGGAGAAGGTAATAGATATCTTGTCTTCACACCTGCTGGTAACAAGCCAGGCCCCAACCGTCTGCTTCTTCGTGTCCGCTAACGTAGCTTCTTGCGGAGTAATTTACTATCGTCTATAATCAGCGCATGCATAATCTAGAACAATTGAAAATAATCAAGACCCAAGTTCGCGATCTTGCTCACTCTTCTCGTCAGGCAGAGTATCGCCGTAATGATGAAACATCTATTGGAGTGTCTGTCCGCGGATTAAGAGGTAATCGGATTGGTGTCGAAGTTCGAGACAATACACCGACGCTGTATCTTGAGGGATATGAGCTGTATCCTTATAAAGGTCTACACGTCGTTTTTCCAATCATTGCTAGACCTTCAGTTAAGGAAATATTCGGCATAAAAAGAAGAGATGCAAGAGGAATATTAGTTGATTGGACAGACGGTAGCAAAGTTCCTCAAAGAGAGATGGAAGGAATGCCAATTATGGATATTGATGTCGAGAGCTATGTTAATGCGCTTGATGTAGACCCAAAGGCAATGCATGATAAATATGGTCGTACTCCTGATGAGCAAGAAAAAGAAACAGCAATAATTGCAGAGTTTGGAATTCAAACAGGAAGATTATTGAACGTAAGACATCCTGGTAGACATCACCCTATGACACGTAACGTAACGACAAGTTCAGTATTCACTACTTCATACGGAGAAGTTACAGTAACAGAGAGAGGAGAAAAAAAAGGAATTATTGTTGTAACGGATGCTACCACAGAACCTTATCGAAAAATATATCAAGTTAGGAGATCTGATAAGCGACTTGGAGTTACTGTAGATCGCGGCAAGAAAATTGAAAATCCAGCATCTATAGCAGCGGGTGAACGTCTTATCACCTTGCTTAAGTCGCTTCCTTAATTTAACTTGTCAAGGACAGTCAGGCTTGTTATAATACAAGTTACATTCTTTGGGCCGGTAGCTCAGCGGTAGAGCAGGAGCCTTTTAAGCTCTTGGTCACAGGTTCGAATCCCGTCCGGCTCACAGTTCTTTTTTTAGCTTCAAAAAAGTGTTCTAAAATTGTTCGCCTCATCAAACTACTTTAAAATAGGCTCGTTTTGGGTTCGAATCCCTCACGGCTATTGTTTTCAAAATTAAACTGGATATAATATCATTATGGAAGAATTACTACAGCAAACTAAACAACAATGGAAAAATCTCAGAGGAAGAACCTACGACTTTTTAGATGTAATTAAACAGGAAGACCTACAGAAAAAACTTCCTTTTCCTGCTTCGCAGTCCATTTATTATCAGCTCGATTGTATACTTGGGACGACTGAGACAATTACTGATTTTATCAAAACCGAAAAAAAGACTAAATGGCATTGTTCATTACCAAACGAAGTTTTGGATATGCCTATAGAGACAATTAAAGAACACTTGCGAAAATCAGACCACGTCTTATTTGAGACCCTTGATAATGTGAATTTACTTACTATGCAGCAAGATAACACGAGTCCACTACAAAAATATATGGAACTTGTTGAACATGAGTCACATCATCACGGGCAACTTATTAATTTCATTTATGCTCTTGATTTGCCAATTCCTGAAAGCTGGGCAAAAATATGGGAATTAAAAAAGTAATTGTAGAAGAAATCAATAAACTTCCGATCATAAAATGTCATTGACGGCTCACATTTCAACGGTTTTCTATGGATTTCTTCGGGCTTTTGTTATAATAACATTATGAGTAAACTAATAGTTACTTCCGGAATGGCAATGTCTCTTGATGGATTTACCGCTGGGGTGAATCAAAGTTTCGAAAAACCATTTGGAGACAATTTCGATTCAGACTTACTTGATCGTTGGATGTTTGCTGAACCAGAAAAGCATAAACATAAAAAAGAAATAGACGCTATTTTGGAT
>JAHFKF010000083.1 GCA_023245475.1 Candidatus Levyibacteriota bacterium | reverse complement strand
GAGGCTATTTATTGTTATGAAGATATGTGTATAGAGAAATAATCGTTTGCGTTGCCCTGTTTATCCAAAGGTAAATGCGAATGCCTCAACTCCTGGCGTTTGGAACTCAAGTTTGAGTAAGTGTTGTCCCGGCTTTCCATGAAGATCCACCAAATTGTATAGCCGATCAGTGGTAACAGTAACAATGCCATTTATAACATCTGAACCTGCTTGAGTGGCCGGAATAAGCTTCCCATCCAAATACACTTTTACGGTTCCCTTTTTAGCAGATGGTGGACGAAGAACTAAGAACACTTTGCCTGCTACAAAACGATACTGCAAAACAGCATTGCTTCCTGTCGTTGCCTGCTCATCTTCGATGAGCCACTCTCCTCCCAAGTTAAACGAATTTTCTGGAATTGAATCAGCAAGCGTAAGTTTCTTTTTTCCATTACCTAAATTGCTGCTAGGAAAATAATACTCCATTCGAGACGACCCAAGATAAGTTTCTGGAGAGACGCTATAGGTTGGCGCTTGATCTACTCTGTCTTCCAGCTTTACGGAGACATTCTTACCTGCTTCTTTGAGAAGTTCTTGAATTGCTTTTTCTGTCTCAGAATACCCACCTTCCCCAAAGTGGGTTTTGCGAATAACCCCATTTGCATCAATGAGATATTTTGCCGGCCAATAACGATTGTTATAATTGGTCCACGTGGCATAATTATTATCCTGCGCAACAGGGTAATGGATATTATATTGCTTAATTGCATTGAGCACGTTATTGGTATCTTTTTCAAAAGCAAACTCAGGAGTGTGGACACCCACAACGACAAACCCTTGATCTTTATATTTATCATACCAACTCGTCACGTAGGGCAACGTACGAATACAATTAATACAAGTATATGTCCAGAAATCTACCAACACTACTTTGCCTTTAAGATCAGCAATTGTTAATGGCTTGTCTGTATTAAGCCATTTTGTGACACCAACAAAGTCTGGTGCCGGTGTATTTTCATTAAACAAATCAGTCGTGGTTCCGCTTGAGGAAGATTCTTTCCTACCCTGCAATACATCAAGCTGTTTTTGCACAGCAGAGTTACTTTCAAGATTCACGATAAGATTACTATATTGAGGGAAAACAGCAAGCAATTTGGTCTGCAAGACCTTATCATAATTGGTAGCAATCGAAATTGCTGTCAAAATCATAATGACCCCAAAAACTTTCTGAGCAGGAGCTGTATATCGAGAAAGCACGCGTGTCTTTCGCAATAGAACTTGCCCGGCAGTAGCAAAAAGAAACAAAGGAACCCCTACCCCAGCAACGTAGACCAAGGTGACAAGGACAACAGCCGGAGTAACAGATTGCGTCGCAGCAAGTGTTGCAATGGTTGCAAGAATAGGACCTGCACACGGCGTCCAGACAATACCAAGAGCACATCCTGTGATAAAACCTGACCCAAAGCCATGATGCTTTGCAAAATTTCCACCACCAAAGATACCACTTAATCGACTCACTGCCCCTTCAACCTTTTGTCCAAGTGCTGGAATAATAAGTGTTAATCCAAGAAATGAGATAACAACAACAGCAAAGTATCGTACATTATTGGGATCAAGAGATAATAACGAAACCAAGTAAGACATTGCCAGTGTCAAAAATGCAAAGCTTGTGACAACACCAAGAGTAATACCCAGAGGCTTTCTATGTCCCCCGCTACTGCTGGCAGAAAGAATGATTGGCAAAATTGGCCAAATACAGGGAGCAAAAATAGTTCCCAATCCTGACAAAAATGCAAAGAGAAGTAATAATTCCATTACTCTTAATACTACGTGACAAGCGTTCAGATAGCAAGTATACTAAACGTATGGAGACAGCAACAGTTGCAGGCGGTTGCTTTTGGTGTACAGAAGCTATTTTCAAACGACTCAAAGGAGTTTTATCTGTTACGTCTGGCTATGCAGGAGGTAAGGAAAAAAATCCAACCTATGATCAAATTCATTCAGGAGATACCGGACATGCGGAATCTATTCAGGTAACTTTTGATCCCGCAGTCATTTCATATAAGACACTACTTGAAGTCTTCTTTGGGACGCATGACCCGACAACACTCAATCGTCAGGGATACGATCAAGGAACTGAATATCGCTCAGTTATCTTCTATCATTCACCTGAGCAAGAGACGCAAGCGCTTGCCGTTAAAGAACGGCTAGCAGCAGAAGACACTTATGATAAACCTATTGTTACCGAAATTGTCCCATATACTGCATTTTATCCGGCTGAAGCAGAGCATAAAGATTATTACGATAACAATAAAAATGCTCCCTATTGTCGAATTATCATTGATCCAAAAATTCAGAAGCTCATGAAGCATTTTAAAGAAAAAGTAAAAAAGGAATATCAATAATACTCTAGTAAAGACTTTCTTCATTCTGTACAATAAATAAATGAACAAATCAGAACTTTTTGAACTGTACGAAATTCTTGGCCTTATCCTTCCTGGAGCTGTCTTTGTGTATGGCATGAGTCAGCTTTTCCCAGGCTTTATCTCATTCTCCTTCACCAATAATCTTTCAGCAGGGGCATTAGGCGTATTCGTTATACTCTCCTATGCTGTTGGGCATATGGTACAAGTAGGTGGTGAATATGTTGAAATCTTTTGGCGAAAAATGAGAGGCGACCCAACAGAATGGATTAGAGAGGGAAAAAAGCAATTATTTACCGATTATCAAATCAAAAAACTTGAACAGGAAATTCCAGACAGACTTGGCATAGACCGTAACCAATTTCACTTAGGTGAATTAAACCGAAAACAATGGCTTAACATTCATAAACAAATGTATATCGCCGTTGTGGCAGCAGGCAATGGAAAGCGACTTGAAAAATTTCATGCAATTTATACAATGTGCAGAGGACTTGTTGCTGCACTCCTCCTGCTTGCGATCTTTTCATTATTCCGATTCTCTCCCGAGACATGGTATGTCCCGTCTCTGCTTCTTGTCTTTGCGGGTCTGCTCTTTTATCGTATGGCAAAATTTGAAAGACACGCTGTCCATGAACTATTCTTACAGTTTCTCCAATTGCCCAAAGAAGGAACTGAAAAGAAAAAAGAGAAGCAAGATTAAGCAGATAAACAAACGCTATTGTCTTTGATCTCAATGAATCCTTCAGTACGTAATTCGTTAAGTAATTCTATCAGCCAATCTGCTTCTTCAACGGTATAGTTCATCTTAATCAAACGGCCTAATGCATGAACATGCAGTGTCCCCTTTTCCAAAAGCACTTTTAACACTTGTCCACGATAATACCTGCGAGAACCCAGAAACTTTGATTGCTTCGGAATAACAATCTTTTCTTTTTTGAGAACAGCACCCGAATAATCCATCAATGCTTGATTCCATGAGTAAGCTTTCCCCTGAGGCAATAATTGATCTGCAATCAACTGTATCTCTTGTGGATTATCATGAGTGCTATCACCATGTAAAATTTCCAGAAGAATTACCTTGCGTATGTTGGTATCAACCACCGCAACTTGCTTATTAAACGCAAAACATAACACAGCCCGAGATGTATATTGCCCAATGCCAGGTAACGCCAAGAGTTCTTTTTCATCTGGAGGAAACTCACCTTTGTATTGCAATGCAACAACTTCAGCAGCTTTCTTTAGATTTAGTGCCCGTCTGTTATATCCAAGCCCTGACCAATACTGCAGTACTTCAGCAACGCTTGCATCTGCCAAGGACTGTACCGTTGGGAATCTTTCAATCCAATCGGTATACTTACCAATGACTCGCTGAATCTGCGTCTGTTGAGACATCACTTCAGAGACAAGAATTCTGTATGCTCTTTCATCTGGAGTAAGATTCTTGGGCAGCTTTCTCCATGGCAAATCTCGCTGATGCTCTCTGTACCATGAAAGGATTTTATTTTGAAAATTAGTAATTTGCTCCCGAGTAAGCTGCATGGAGTTATTATATCTAAAACTTCTGAAAAAGCGAGCGAACAAACTTTTTCGCAGGGATCGATTGCGGGTATCCAGATTCGAAGAAAAATTAATCACTTACTGCGCGTGGATCACCAGAAAAAATTTCGTTCCGAGCGTAACGTGTTACTACTTTCTGCTATACTAACTTCTATGAAACTCTCCTTTCTCCAACTCAACATCAACGCAGACAACTATTGGAACCTGCTTACTCCCTTTCTCGCAAAAAACGACTTTGACATCATCAACCTCCAAGAAACAACAGGCAACGGCACAATCTGTGGCAACGTAAATTCCAAACGAGACGTCTTTGACGAACTTACAAAATTACTTAACAGCAGATACAACGGGGAGCAAGCAATTGCTCAAAGGTTTGCATCAAGCCCAACTGCTTATATGGGCAACGCCACCTTTTATAAAAAATCATTTACCCTGCATGAGAAAAAAATTATCACCCTCGTCAACAACCCTACTGCACTTCCCGCAGACCTTACAGATTTTGGCATTACGGGGAGAAACCTACTGCACCTCACATTAAACCGTGAAGGAAAATCATTTTCAGTTCTTAATATGCATGGAGCCTGGGCTCCCAAATCTACTGAACACCCTCATCAGACAGCGCAAGGAAAACTGCTTACAAACTATCTCGAAACGGTACCTGCCCCATTTATTTTTTCTGGTGACCTGAACCTCAACCCACAGCAACCATTGATCCATACACTAAGCAGTCTCGCTCGTAATCTTATTAGTGAACATACCGTTGACACAACCCTTAATCCTCGATTGCACAGCGCCAAAGTACTCTTCCCACCTGGTGTTGTTGTAGATTATATTTTTGTAAGTAAGGATATTGAAGTAAACTCTTTTGCCGTACTCGAAGAAGATTTATCGGATCATCTGGCGTTAACTGCTACATTAACAGTTTAAACCTTCTTGCTCTCTAACCACCTCTCGGTTTCTAAAGCAGCTGCACACCCAAATCCGGCGGCGGTAATTGCCTGCATATACTGTTTATCATGAACATCTCCTGCGACAAACACGCCCTCGACATTAGTCTTGGTATGTTCATGCACTTTAATAAATCCTTTTTCATCAACATCGATGTTTTTGAATACCTTACTGTTTGGTATGTGACCTATTGCTACAAACACACCATCAATTGGCATTTCGGATTCTTTATTTGTTTGCTTATCGATAAGCTTTACTCCTGTCACTCGTTGATCGCCAACGATCTCGGTAATCTGGGAATTTAATAACAATTTAATCTTAGGATTTGCTTTTGCTTTTTCCTGCATGATTTGAGAAGCACGGAACTCACCTCGACGATGAACAATCGTCACTTCTTCTGCAAAACGCGTCAAGACAATTGCTTCTTCCATGGCACTGTCTCCTCCTCCGGCAACAATAACCTTTTTATTGCGAAAGAATGGTGCATCACAAGGAGCACACGAAGAAACTCCACGCCCTATCTTCTCTTTCTCCCCGGGGACACCAAGCCATTTTGTATCAGCACCCGTTGCAATAATGACAGATTTACCTTCATACGTTTTTCCACCTGCCGTAATAACAAAGGGAGACGAAGCAAAATCAACTTCTTTGATATTTTCATCAATAAACTCTGCACCGAACTTCTCTGCTTGCTTTCGCATGTTACTCATCAGGTCAGGCCCTTGGATGCCTTCAGGAAAACCAGGAAAGTTTTCGACATCAGTCGTAAGCA
>JAHFKF010000082.1 GCA_023245475.1 Candidatus Levyibacteriota bacterium | reverse complement strand
CTGAGAAACTTCAGCAGTAAAATCTCCAACATTTTTAACTGTTAATCGCAAACAATTATCTTTTGGCACAAACGATAACGAAAAGGGATGCGCTTGCCACCACCGTTTGTTATCAAGAAATCTAGCAATGAGGAATTGCCCTGGCTTGATAGAAAACCGGGAGAGATCACGCCCGGTAATATAGACTGAAAAAGCATTATCTGCTTCTGCGACAACCCGATCAACAATAAAATGATACTTCATAAAAAGATACCCTTGTCTGAGAAAACGAAAAAGTAATAAATTGCCAAAAACAAAAATATATAATGCATACCAATAATATAAAAAGATCCTGTTTGCCAATAAATCAGAACCACTGGTCACTTGATGAAAGAATGCCAATGTAATTGCGATATACGTTATTAAATGAATACCATGCCACCACTCATATTTTAATTTACTGCTTACCAGATAAATTGACGTCCCAACAACAGTCACAAATAGACACACTGCTATAAAAGCACATAAGAAGAAAAGCTCATGAGTGAGAAATAAAAATTCTTGTATAACAGTGACGTTTGTTAATAAAGCGTAGCTAGTAATAATTAACGTTGGATGGAGTAAAATGAAGAATAAACTCAGATAGCCATTAAGCCTATGCGCTTTAGCAAGATTATTGAGACCAAAGGTTTCTTCAATCCATACAGCTCGCCCTCGCATTACAAACTGCAATAAGACAAAGTACACTGCCAAAAGCCCTGATAATTTACCAACTGCTAATAACCAATTTGCAGGATTACTATCAAATGCATGCATCGATCCTTGCCACCAAAAGAAAAGAATGATTCCCAGATTACAAAAGAAAAGAATATATATAAAAAGTTTTTTACTATTCATAAAATTATACCCGTTCTTTTTTTAATCTCAAAAAATACCCGGTTAAACTAATGGCAGGATGAATCACCAACCAAACAACTGTCAAAAGAAAGTAATCAAGCAAAGAAAGGGGAAGATAAAACCACGTGAAGACGATTCCTCCAATAATAAAATCAAGTTGGTCAAATGGTATCCAACTCTTGCCAGGAGGAATTTCCGCTTGTCTCTTAAAAAAACTTTTTATGGCATCACCGACAAGTGCGCCAAATCCTGCTAATCCTCCTAAAAGAATCGGATCAATGTGTGTATAGTCAACCAGTAAGTACGATTGTAACCAAGGTAATTGGCGCGCAAGAAAAACTTGGAGACAAGCACAGATAATTGCGGAAAGAATGCCGACGACAAACCCTCGAATTGTCTTATGACTTCCCAAGATTCTCTTACCATTAAGTTTGAGAAAAAAATCGACTGGATAGGTAAAGGGTTTTAAGAAAGGAATCTTTCCCGAGAAAAATGCCATCATATTGGCAAGCCCTGCAGGGGCAAAAAACCAAAATACAAAAAATAATTCTTTTAGTATCTCCATACCGTGATTTACTATCTCATGCGTAAGACTTTATGGCGTACAAAATTTACAGCAGGATAGGCATATGTCCACAAGCTAGCATAGTTTTTTTGCAGCTGACCTTTTTGTAACAATGAGGATAGCGAGCCTCTTGTTGGCAGTGAATCAATAACAGTATAGGTGTTTCCAATGCCAGATGATCCATGAGCATCACTACTTGCTACGATAACTAACTGATATTCTTCGGCAAACAGTGCTGCTTCTTTTGTTTTCCCCCGGAATCTCCCTCTCCCATTAAATGCTTCAAAAATATCAACATCCTGAATCATTTTTTCCAAAGTTTTTTTTTGTATCCCTTTACGAAAGGTCTCAAAAGGATGTGGTATATAGACAAGTCCTCCTTGTTTATGAATTTCTTCGGCTGTCTTTTTCGCTGACAAACCAGGAGAAATGGTTTTTTGCAAAAATAGCCCAATCATCTCACCATCACGCGTTGTTATTTCCTCACCAACAATAATTCGATCACCCAATTCTTTATGAAGTTCGAGCGCTAATCGTGTTTCATTGTGGTCTGTAATTGCAATACAATCCAAGATTCCATTAGTGAGAAAACGCTTAAAATCTTGCTTGGTAATAGACCCGGCACCATCAGGAGATATGATAGAATGAGTATGCAAATCAATTTTTATCATGTTAAGTAGTAAAAAACCATCTGTTGAGAAATATCTTGAACCCGCAATAGGCATCTTTAAAAACACAGATCCGAACCTACTGACTCTATTAGGAAGTATACCACCTCTGCTCTTCTTTGTCTTTGTGCTTATGCATTGGTACATCTTGGCAATTGTGGCATTTGTCGGTAACCTCTTTGATTTTATTGATGGCATGGTTGCTCGCAAATATCACAAGACAACCGCCTTTGGTAGTTTCTTTGACTCGACGCTCGACAGAATTGCGGATTTTCTGATGATTACACCTTTTGCCTTTGCCGGAATTGTCAGTTGGCAAATTGTCGCACCATTCCTACTCTTTTCATTTTTAATAAGCTATGCACGAGGAACATCAGAAAAAGTAGCACTTACAAAGGGAGACACGACAACAAAGTTTATCTTTGGACTTAATGTCGCGGAGGCAATCTTTGTAGTTATTACTGTTCTCTCTGGGTATACAGCACTTGAGCGAATTCTTTATGCCTACAAAAAGCTTTAGACCGATTCAATAAGTTGACCTGCAAGAGAATTGAGCAATGGTTGATTCTCATCAATATATTTCCCCGCAAACTCTTTAAGCAGACGAATATTTGCTTCCGTCGGATCATCAAAGGCAATCTTGCCCTCTGTCATCGCTTGCAGACGTACATAATAACTATCTTTTTGAGGAATCGTATTAAAGATTTGCGACAATTGATAATCAACCGTTTCCATGACCCCATCCATCATAATTTCAAGAATAGGTCCTACCCATTGTGCACTTCCCCAATCCCTCGCTTGTTCATAAACATACGGCTTTTTATTGCCTGTTGTTCCAATCGAAACCACGACCACATCTGTCGCATCGGGATATAAGGGTTTCAGCTCAGCATAAGCACACATCGTGGGATTATTGGCAAAGACACCTCCATCAATCAAAACAAACTCCTGGGACTTACTGATATTCTGAATCTTTGCTGGCTCAAAGTAGGTAGGTGGTGCGGCAGTTGCACGAGCAACATCACGAATGTAGAAATTCCTGTCATCCTGGAGACTAGCCTTGTGGCTTTTGAAAAAATATGCATCGCGTCGTTCAATATTATAAGCGGTAACTAACACCTTGGTCATCGCCTCAGACAACATGCGTTCACCAAAATATTTTTTCATCACACGTTCAATTCCATCAGCAGGATATTTTTCATCCAGTAAATTACCCAGCGCCAACGCCTGATGTAGAAGCGACCTATGAAAAATCTGATTACCGTTAGCTTCGTACAACTGAACCATTTCAGAAGCAGTATACCGTGGAGTTTTACCAGTCGCATCGGGCATACTTAGACCCAATGCAATAATGCCACCTGTTGATGTCCCCGCAATCAGATCAAAAAGCTGAGCGATACGCTTGCCCGTTAACCGCTCCAGTTCACTCAAAATCATCGCGGAAACAATGCCATAGATCCCACCACCATCAATTGCGAGTATTTTCACTTTCTTAACCATAGCAAAAGTATACTAAAAGTTTTATAATAACTCTATGCCCAAACGAAAAGGTGGACGAAGGAAACCCTTTAAATTAAAACTCAAAAAGAAAACAATCTACACAATCTTCGGAGTTGGTAGCTTTCTTATTGCAGGAATTCTCCTCTTATCATTCTTGAAAAACAATAGTGGCACCGTTGCTATCAATGCGATTCTCACTGAAAAATTTGGAGCCGTCGCCATCTTTGTGCCATTTATCTTCTTTTTCTTTGGCTTTCTGTTCTTGCATATGAAGATGTACCTCTCACGACTAAATGTCACCGTAGGATATATGTTACTCTTTTTCTCTCTCCTCTCTATCACCCGCAGTGGAACAGTGGGTGCTGAAAGCTTCCGCATTCTTGAAGAAATCTTAACAACCCCTGGAGCTGACATCGTCTTTATCGGAGGCATTCTCGTTGGTTGTATCGTGTTCTTTGATACGTCTCTTGATGAAGTGATGCAGGCAGCAATGGGGCTTGCTGGCGCCTTGAATAGATTAGTCCCCCGTCGACTATTTTCACTCTTTAAACGTGAGCAATCGAGCAGCTTTGACCGCAGTAAGCCAATGACTATTAAAGGTGGCCATAAAGATGAAAAAGAAGAACACATGGCATCAACCAAAGCAGCTCCTTCAGGACAGCCGATTATTCATAAGAAAGAACCAGAACTGCTTCCTGAAAAACTTGTTACCAATATGCTTCAACAAGCTGCCGGAACGGGTGTCTGGGAATATCCATCGCTGGATCTCTTGTCATCAGATCCGGGACGCAAAGCAGAACGAGGAGACATCAAAAAAACTGCCGCTACCATTGAGAAAACACTGCAAAGTTTTGGAATTGAAGCACGTGTTGCAGAAGTGAATCTTGGTCCTGCCGTGACACAATATGCACTGGAGATTGCACTCGGCACCAAAGTATCAAAGATCACCTCACTTGCCAATGACTTAGCACTTGCAACGGAAGCGCCTACCGGGCAAATCCGTATTGAAGCACCAATTCCAGGAAGAAACCTTGTTGGTATCGAAATTCCAAACAGATCGCTTGAGGTAGTAACGCTTCGTACTATGCTTGCATCAAGTGTCATGCAAAAAGCAAAATCAAAGCTAACAGTTTCACTGGGACTTGATGTCTCTGGTAATCCGCTGATGGCTGACCTTGCCAAGATGCCGCACGTCTTAGTTGCAGGTACTACTGGGTCGGGAAAGTCTGTACTGATCAATGCCTTTATCTCGTCTCTTCTTTTCCGAGCTTCGCCTCAGGAAGTACGATTGATTCTTATCGACCCTAAGCGAGTTGAATTTACTGTCTATAATGGTATCCCTCACCTTCTTACGCCTGTTATTGTGGAACCGGAGAAGATTCTTTCAGCACTCAAATGGGCAATGGGCGAAATGGATAAACGATATAAACTCTTTGCTGAACGCGGTGTCAGAAATATTGACTCGTATAATGAACTCTCAGGGTTCCAAGCAATTCCTTATATTGTCGTTGTCATTGATGAACTAGCTGATCTTATGATGTTTGCACCAGTTGAGGTTGAAGACGCAATTGCCCGTATTGCACAAATGGCTCGGGCTACAGGTATTCACTTGGTAATCGCCACACAGCGTCCATCTGTCAATGTTATTACTGGTCTTATCAAAGCTAACATCCCAACTCGTATTGCCTTTAGTGTGTCCTCAATGATTGACTCACGTGTTATACTTGATAGTCCAGGAGCTGAAAAGCTCTTAGGACGGGGAGATATGCTCTTTATCCCGCCAGATCAGGCAAAACCAACCCGTATTCAAGGTGCTTTTCTTTCTGAAAAAGAAGTACATAAGCTTGTTGATTTCCTACGAAGTCGCAACTATCCAGTTCAGTACACAGAAGAGGTAATCACCCAGCCCTTACCGTTGAAGAAAACTGGTGGAGGGGGAAGCTCTATGGGAGCTGATGGCAAAGATGGACAACTAGAAGAGGCAGTCAGACTGGTGTGCCAATTTAACACAGCATCTGCTTCTTTCTTACAGCGAAAAATGTCAATTGGTTACGCACGTGCTGCCCGCATGTTGGACCAATTAGAAGAAATGGGTATTGTTGGACCTGCAGAAGGAGCAAAACCCAGAGATGTCTTGGTTAGAAACGCCGAAGAGTTCCT
>JAHFKF010000081.1 GCA_023245475.1 Candidatus Levyibacteriota bacterium | reverse complement strand
TATGGGATTCTCAGTTTCATTCCTTCGTTTTCCTTCAGGCATGCCTGCCGGTTCAGACTCTTCTATTAGTTCTCTTAGACGATCATTGAGTATGGTTACGTTAATATCCGCAGGTAAGCGTGAGATTGCATCGTGATTAAATCCTAAGAACAGAAATCCAATTTCTTCAGGGCCTAATGAAGCTGCAATTTTCTTCGCAATAGCATCGTCACGTTCATCTATATCGTTGTTTAGTTCATCAAGTAGACGCGCACGTTTTGCAGAATCGATTTGTGTTCGGCCTAGGAGCCGATAGTTGGTTTTTACTTTTTTTAATGCCTTCTTATCCTCGGTTGGTTCGATTATACTGCCGGTACGGGAAATAAAGTTATAAAGAATCAGGCCTTCCAAGGAAGATGTATCAATATATGGAGGAACGTTTCGTCTTCTTCCCGTATATCCTTCAAGATAGACTCGTGGCCTTTTTCCGTGAAGATCAATATCAGTAAGACTTTCATCAACGGTTGTCCAAAAGCCTCGAGGAGGGGCTTTGCTTAGTTCGTGTCCCATGCCTCCCCTTAGGAGAGGACGATTTTGTTTTTGCTGGACATCTTTTGAATGCCACATTGGGACATGAATTAATTGCCTCATTAAAAATAATTATATACCATCAGTTGCAACATTTTAAAGATCTAGGCTGCCGCAGGTTTCGGGAAGACAATTGTCTTTTTATATTCTTTAATTAGTGGGGCATTTCTTTTTGTTTGTTCTCTCTGTTCTTTTTTCTTTGAACGAAGATTTGCTACAGTAAGAATTCCCAGTGTTGCAAGCTCTACCACAGTTTTTACTTTTGGATAGTCAGAGAGAGGACTGAAAGCAAATCGGAATGCACATTCTTCTAGTGCAATACTTCCAGGATAGATTGCATAGCGTAGCTTTGAGAAATAAGGATCGTGTATTGAGTAAGCCATTTGTTGGGATAGATCTAGGAGTACCTCTGTAAGTCGTTCATTGCCTTTTTGCTGTTTTTGGTATTCACAGCGTGCAGCATTAATATAGATCGTTGATGTTAGGGGGACATGAAAGCTTGGGCTGCCCCAGCCAGATTCTCCAAAGAGTACCACACGTGGTGTTATTTTCTCTGGGATATAGAACTGGTTCCGCATGAGTTTATCGAGCTTGTTATAGTTTACTCGAGGGTTGCCCACTGCTTCATATGCTGTTGATGTAACCTCAACAATTGGTTGAGTACTGCCTTCTTTTCTGCCTGGGGGATAGTATCGTTCTCTCATTAAATTAAAAGACTCGCCGTTTCAGTAGAAGTAGGAACACCTGCCCAATGTTCCTACTTCATCTCAAAAGACGAGTCTTATCAGTTTACGCTCAAAAATCAATCATGAAAAAGATTGATATATCAAGACAAAATGCACTTTTTTGCCTCGACTCTTTTTCTTGACAACAAAACTAGGAGGGTGTATTTTTGATATCGACAGTTAGTTTTATTCCTGCCTGAAGGACTAAATGTCGTTTACCCTAAGAGCATTGCTTATCGTACCTGAACTTATATTTTGAGTAACGAAAGCGATGCTCTTTTTTTGTTGCTTTGTCCACCGTAGCTTTAGCGTAGGCGGATCAGTACCTCTAAGTCACACTTATTTGGATTCCTAAACCCAATTCACGTAACTTTGTAAATTGCTGTGCGCTCGTTTTTACTAATAACTCTCTCTGATAATCAGCGAGTGTTTTTGCCTCTTCTTTTTCAAAAAGGCTCACAAGATGCATCATCAATTTCATATACAAAGGAATACTAGCATATCCACATACCCATGTCAACCTATAATAAGTTCGTGGAGAAATAAGACAAAATAACACATAGCCTATAATTTATTTATGCAAAATAATCCTATGTCCTCAGCGTGTTGGATAAGTTAAAGAAAAATGTGGATAACTTTGGGATAAGTTTTGAATGAATTTAGAAAGTCACAAAAGTAATAATAAAAAGGAAAGCAAACCTGGATATATCAATTAGGTTGGTTAGTTGTCAGAGACAAACATGGAGAGATTAGATCCCTTTGACTAGTTGAGGGATAAAGGTCTTAAAGGATGGTCGATAGTCGTTATATGATTTCGACGTAAACCACAGCTTAAGCATCGATGCAATGTGATTTCGCTTTGATAGCTTTCTGCCGTGCCGTTTAATTCCTTCCCGATGATAGTAAAGAGAATGGACAATGTTTGCCACAGAGCCGTACTGGAAAAACTTCAAAAAGACCTCAGTAAAGACAAAAGGATACTTCGTTGCTTTGAAGTACAATAAGTCTTTTGGTAACCGTTCCCGGTTGACCATAACGGTTTCAGGGAGCAGACTTGATGCCTGAATGACATTTTCGTAGATCTCTTCATGCACTTGTGGGAGATTACTGCGTTCAAGCTTGCGGCAGCTCTCATCAATACTGGTATATTGTGTGCCAACGGCAACTGTCTTTGGATTCTTCAACAGGAAATTTACCTGACGCTTCAGCCTGTTAACGGCGTTAATGTCATTGGGATTCATAAAGGCAATAAAGCGGCCTTTGGCAACTTTCAGCGCTCTGTTGTAACAAATTGCCAAACCGTAACGTTTTTTGTTGTGATAGACTTCAAGTTTTTTGTATTCTCGTCCAAATTTTTTCAAAATAGAAAGAGAGTTATCAGTAGAGAAGTCATCAATAGCAATGATTTGAATATCCTGATAGCTTTGGTTTTTGAGGCTCTCCAAGCACTCCGGCAAGAATTTACTTGCATTGTGCACAGGTAGAATAATAGAGACAACGTATTCTTTGATCTTCATAATTTTTTGGGAAGTTACTAATACGCAGGTTGGCAGTTAATTGATGAGCAGATGAGGTGTAGCGTACCATATCTGTCTGAATTTTGTCAAGTTTTGAGGCTAATCTTGCTTCACTTCAGGTTTGATTTACGACGTAAATAGACGCCAACGGCAGCAGCAGCAGGAAGGACTGCCAATGCCAATGTTTCTGGGCCTGTTGCTGGAGTTTTCTTTGTTGGAGTTGGTGTGTGCACAACTTGTCCACCTTTGGTTGTTTGGGTGCCGTTTGCTACTTGTGTAGGCCGTTTGGTTGGTGTTGGCGTAGGCTTTGTTTGTTTGCTAGCAGTTGTAGGGTCAGGACTGATACATTTGCTGCCACCACCGAAGATCGGAGTACAGGTTTTTGTCGCAGCTTGCGCACTCTGTGGTACGAAAGCAAACGTACTTAATACTATTATAATACCAAGAACATATTTCATATGGTTTTGGGTAAGATATCATTGTTCCTACGGTTTGTCAACTTACGTATCTTGACAAGCTCAATTGAATACCACTATTATAGTATTAGATATGAAAAAGATTGGTGTGCTTTCTGCCATAGCAAGTGGCTCCGCTGCATTTTTAGCGCTTGCAACTCCTGCTTTTGCGACAGAACTATGTCCAACAGGACAATTTAGTAATCTTTGTAATCTGAAAATTGAACAATCCAGCACTATTGTTGGGACAATTCTTACGATACTTCTTATCATTGCTGTTATCCTTTGTCTCTTTTTCATTGTGTGGGGAGGTATTCGTTGGACGATGTCCGGGGGAGATAAAGGCAAGATTGATCAGGCAAGGGGCACTATCACGGCCGCAATTGTCGGGTTAATCATTGCTCTTCTGGCATTCTTTATCGTTAATTTCGTTTTGTATGTAATAACTGGTCAAGGTGTTGGCAGCATGACCATTCCCACGTTATATTAGTGGATTGACAAATGGAGAGGAATGTGGTGTAATATAACCCGATTAAGACACATAAGTCCTCGTCTAGCTCTATGGTAAATAAAACAGCCCAAAAGGTTTCCGTCAGTGATTTGGTAGGTAAACCAAATGAAAATGAAGCTCCTGAAGAAGCGCAAACCAGTAATATGGATGTGCAAGCGGAGCAGTCTGACGTAGCAACTGATAGCACTTCAACTGCTACTGACCAAACACCAGCAGCAGCACCTGCTGTACCAACACGACGAATTCACTTTGGCAACAATAACAATCACGGCGGTAACACAATGCATTCACCTTATCCACAACCACAACAAACACCAACAGAAGAAGTAAAAGGATTTTTGGATGTACAGCCAGAAGGACATGGTTTCCTTCGTCCTAAATTCATTCCATCAAATCGCGACATTTATATTTCTCAGTCACAAATCAGACGTTTCATGTTGCGTCCAGGAGACCTCGTTGGAGGTGTTGCTCGTCCACCAAAGGACACAGAGCGATACTATGGTCTTTTGAAAGTTGAATCAGTTAATGATGTTTCTGCTGAAGAGTCTCTGAAACGGCCATACTTTGATGATCTGACACCAATTTATCCTGACAAACAGGTCGTATTGGCAACCGGGACGACACCACTATCAACTCGCGTCATTGATTTGGTTGCGCCAATTGGCTTTGGGCAGCGAGGTATGATCGTGTCTCCGCCAAAAGCAGGAAAGACCACTATCTTGAAAGAAATTGCAGCTGGAATTTCTGCTAACTTCCCAGACGTTCATTTGATGGCAGCGCTCATCGGAGAGCGACCAGAAGAAGTTACTGATATTAGTATGTCTGTCAGAGGTGAAGTCGTTGCTTCTAACTTTGATGAATCTCCAGGACATCAAACACGTGTTGCTGAAATTACTCTTGATCGAGCAAAGAGAATGGTTGAAATGGGTAAAGATGTCATTATTCTTCTTGATTCGATTACTCGTTTGGCTCGTGCATACAATCTTGCTGTTGAACCAAGTGGCAGAACGCTTTCGGGAGGTTTTGATCCAGCAGCATTGCATCCAGCAAAGAAATTCTTTGGTGCAGCTCGAAATTGCCAAGAAGGTGGATCACTTACCATTATTGGTACCGCTCTCGTCGAAACAGGATCTCGTATGGACGATTTGATATATGAAGAATTCAAAGGAACAGGTAATATGGAACTTCATTTGGTTAGAGCTCTTGCTGAGAGACGAATTTTCCCAGCAATTAGTATTGAGAAGTCGGGGACCCGCGGTGAAGAGAGAATCCTTGCCGAAGATGTATACAAGAAGATTGTTACTATGCGACGCATGATGGATATGCTTGATACGAGTGAGAGAACAAGTATGTTTGTTGAAAAGCTTGGCAAGACCGAAACCAACACAGAATTCCTCGAACAACTCGGAAAAGACTAACTTGTCAGTAGTTATTCTCTTTGGTATAATCTCCAGATATGACAAAAGAAGTACCAGCGGCAATCCTTGCAGCATCAATGGCTATAGGAGGTTTATCAGCATGTTCTCCTGATCGGAAGTTTGTTGCCCCATCTTCATCTCCATCAGGATCTGCTGAGGCTAGTCCTTTTTCATCCAATTCTTTTAGTCCAAGTGCATCCGCTGAAGCAAGCCCTTTTGTATCGCCTTCTGTTAGTGCGGCTGTACCTTCATCTGAGGCAACTCCTTTTGGGTCAAAGAAGGCATCACCTCAATCATCCGCCACAGAGAAAAATCCCTGTGATACAGATTCATTAGTACAGGAAACGGTTGAGCCGAACCGTGGTAATATCACGGTCTTTGCCACAGCAACTCATCCCAGTGTTATTGTCATAGATAGTCGGACTCCCGGAAAGAATAAATCTGTTGCTTTAATGCCTGTAGGAAACAAAGACTGGCAAACTGCAAATGCCGCAAATGATGCAAGCGTGGCAACCGTCATTGTTACATCAACAAACCTGAGTGTAAACACTAATGATGGACGTGGGTTTTGGTTTGTTGCTTGTGAGCCAACTCCACAAGCCGCAAGAGATGAAGTAAAGAGTCGAGAGCAAGATGTCGTTACTAAAGATAACCCCACAGCAATCAATG
>JAHFKF010000011.1 GCA_023245475.1 Candidatus Levyibacteriota bacterium | reverse complement strand
GTGTTTTTTTGTATTGACTATCGGGGATTTCATAAATTTCTTTGTTCAGAAGAAACGAATCACTGGCCGGCAAATCCCACCAAAGCTGATTTTTTTGTCCCATGACAAGCGATATCTGTCGCAAATAGTCATGTTTTCGCTGAAAGGGTGTATATCCCAAAACTGACACTTCTCCGCCAGTGGGATAGAGTAAGCCGGAAAGACACTTCAGTGTGGTTGTTTTACCCGCACCATTTGGTCCAATAAATCCAATAAGTTCACCTGCTTCAATCGTAAAGGAGATATCGTCAACCGCTTTGGCGTCATAATATTGTCGTTTGAAAAATGAGGAAACAGCTCCCTTGAAACCTGCCTGCTTTTGATGCACTTGATAATATTTAGAGAGATGAGAGACAGCAATAGCCGACATATTGGATAGTTTGGTAACGCATTATCTGACTGCTTTTTTCAACGTCTTGCCAGGAGTAAACCCCGGTGCTTTACGGGCGGAAAGGGTGATGCGCTCTCCTGTTTTAGGATTGCGTCCTAATCGAGACTCGCGGCTTCTAACACTAAAGGTGCCAAATCCAGTGAGCACAACGCGCTCTCCCCGCTTGAGTGAATCCCGAACAACAGCAAGAAGCGCTTCAACAGCTTCGCTAGCTGCTTTGTTGGTAAGATTGGATTTTTTGGCAACGATTTCAACAACGTCTTTCTTGTTCATAGCTCTAACACAATACAAAGAAAATGATGGGTTGTCAATATATTAAACAACCGTGTGCTCAGGGTAGACAGAACGGAATTCTCGAATTGCAGTTACTTTTACCTCACCGGGTACAGCAAGTGCCTTACTTACTTCTTCTTGAATCTTTCGAGCAAGAAGCACTGTTTGGTTGTCATCAAGTCTGCCTGGATTAATAATGACACGAAGTTCACGTCCTGCCTCAAATGCGTATGCATCTTCAACACCTTCATAGTTCTTGGCAATCTTTTCCATTTCGGTCAGTCGCTGTCCATACTTTTCGAGATCTTCATATCGTGCACCTGGACGTGACGCTGAAATTGCGTCAGCCAAATGGACAATGATTGACTCAATTGAGGAGAATGGCTTGTCTTCATGATGCTCAGCAACAGCATTGATAATTGGCTCTGGGAAGTTATATCTTTTCAAAAGCTCCGCACCAAGTTTGACATGACTCCCATCGCCTTCAAGAATCTTTCCAATGTCGTGGAACAAACAACCAAGCCGAACCACATCAACGTTGGCTCCGATTTCCTGTGCGATATGAATACCAATCTTGGTTTCTTCAAGGGTGTGTACAAGAAGATTTTGTCCATATGATGTTCGAAACTTCATACGACCCAAGAGTGGATACAGATCGGCTGGAAGATTAAACACACTCACTTCAGCAGCAAGCTTTTCTCCTTCTTCAAACATGATCTTGTCGAGCTCCTCTTTGGTTTGTTTGACAACTTCTTCGATGCGGAATGGTTGAACACGAGTATCTTTCAGTAACACTTCAAGCGCACGCCGGGCAACTTCACGTCTGACCTGATCAAAGGAAGACAAACGAATAATCCCTTCTTCATCAAGATCAACGTCAACACCGGTTGCTTGTTCAAATGCACGAATGTTTCGACCTTCTCGACCAATGATACGACCCTTCATCTCTTCTTCAGCGACGCGAACAACTGAGACAGTGTATTCAGGAATGAAAGAGAGAGCTCCATGCTTCAGACTGTCCAGAAGCACTTCTTGTGCCTTTTTGGCAGCAGTACTTTTTGCTTCCTCTTCACGCTCTTTGATAATCTTTGCCATCATTGCGGCTGCATCATTTTCAGTTTCTGCCAAGAGTTGTTTGGTTGCTTCGTCACGAGTGAGGGTTGAAACTTTTTCAAGTTTGTCTGAATATTCACGACGTTTCTTTGCGAGTTCTTCTTTCTGTGCATCAATCTCTTCTTGTTTGGCGTCTAATTTCTCTTGACGTTCGAGAAGTTTCTTCTCAAGTTGGATCAAATCTTGTGATGTCGTTTGTGTCATGCACGTATTATACCTTACAAACCCACCTCTTAGCAACGGTTTCTGTTAAGAGAGCTCTTAAGGTTTTCTTTTTTTACTAAGCAACACTGTATTAATTGCTTCATTGGGAACAAACTGCTCTTCTCCAAGATCATGTAAACGGCTAATTAAACCAGCTTTCTGATCATGAGAAGAGATCAGTGCTCCTCGTGAACGTACTATACCGGCAGCCTCAGATTTAAATTCAACCTGCGGCGTCCATAAGACGTCTCCTTCTTGTGTAACAGTACCATAGCCTTCACTTGTGCCTTTTTGTACCTGTTTTTTCCCTGCCTCAAGTTTGTATTCTACTTGAGGAAAAACAGTCGCCCATCCTTGATCAATCTGTGTACTAAAATTTAATTCAGAAAGGCAAAAAGAGCGAGAGTCTCCCTCCTTAACAAGGCTTACCTTATATAAATAATCCTTCGTGGCAAAATGAGCAGGAGAATTCGTATTTGAGACAGTAAGTAATCGACTCACCTCTCCCTCAAACTGTCTAGCAAAGAGAGTCGTTTCCTTTCGTTGATATGCCCATCTACCAAGTTCATCAAGCTTCTTCGCTCGTCGCAGATCACTAGCAATACGATACATCTTTGCAAGATCCGCTCCTGTTGCTATACGAGTTTGCTCTGGCTTTTTTCTTAACAAGACTGCCAAATCATTCTGAGCATACGTCTTAAAATCATAGATCTCAATTCCTGTCCGAAGCATTGCATTTTCAGGATCTTTGGACACGACTTGTATCTCTTGATAGGAACGCCAAGGTTTACTACCGGTAAACTCGATATCTTTTACATTAAAAATTACGCTTGGAGTCCCACGAAAGACATCCTTAAGTCCACCTCTCTTAAGAATGGTAACGATTTTTCTTTCATCTGTACGAAACCTTGCTTCAACAGCTAATAATCCAGCTTGACGACTAGCTGTTCTAGCAAATTTATGTGGGGTTATTTCTTTTTCTGTCACGATGCGAACTATAGAGATGTACGCTGAAAAAGTCAATGCTACTGCTCAAGGAGGCTAATAAATTCCATCGCCCTGTTCTGCGCCCAATGACGATCAATATCTCCATACAGTTTTTTGGCAGAGATAAATGCTCCATGAGCACCATCGTTTGGGAATAATGTCAGAATGAATGGGTTACTCAAGGTGGTAAAAGAGCCATGTGGCGTGATAGGATCATCCTTCGCATGAATGATGAGCGTGGGAATAGTACCTTTTGGCAACAATGGTGTAAGATCTGTTTTTCTATGATATTCATCCACCGCCGAGACTTGCTCCGATAAGTCACTGACGATTCTGCGAAGATATGTCTCGCCCCATTGCCGCACTGTTTTAATAGCTCTTAATTGTTTCATATCCCAAGTGCCAGGAGGATCTATTTTAGCTCGTCTTCTGACCAAATTTTTATACACTTGCAATAACAACCATGAGTAAAGTGGGTGTTGAGCTGCATGCGCCAACGTATCCAAATGATTAATAGGAGGAGAGATTGAAACAATTCCTGCTATCTTGCTCTGGATTCTTGCGGGTAACTTTGCTGCGGCAAACAACGCTGCCCATCCTCCTCCAGAAAGCCCAATGAGAAAGAATCTGTGTAGTCCCCAATTAATAAACTGTACAAAAGCAGCCTCCATGTCTGGAACAGGATCCGCCGCAAAAAGAGAGTGTGTGAGATGGATAGCATCTCCCTCTCCTCGCTGTTTTAAATGAATCACATTAAACCCAAAGTGGTATGCCTTATAGGAAATCCCTTCACTAAAACGTGAAGCCCCTGAACCAACATATCCTTCAAACCCATTTATTACAACGATTGTGGGATGGGCTTCTTTCTTTTGCTGGAAGAAACAATCTGCTACCAACTGTGAGCCATCAGACAGTTTGATATATCGGCGTTCTTGCTTGGCGATATTCCCATGATAATAGGGAGTTATAAATGAGAGGAGCATCTGCATATGCTTATTTGCCAATAATCGTGGCACGACAAAGAGGTGACCCCTAAGTACCTTTGCAATTCTTTGAAGAGAATCTTTTGTGTTACGCATCTTTCTATTTTATCAGATAGAAGTCAATTGCTTTTTTTGTAATTTCCCAGGAGAAGCCACGGCGGGCAAGAAAGGCTCCCACCTTTTGATAAATCTCATGCTTAGGTTTATCTCGCAGTTTCTCAACTCGTTTTTCAATAATGCTTTTTGCTTGCGTAAGTTCATCGGGCAATTCTTCGTTTGCTTCAGAAAGCACTTGGTCGATAATCTCACGACTAATGCCTTTCTGCGAGAGTTCCATCTTCAGTACTTGTTTGCCTTTGGGACGAGAACGGGCACGGGACGCAACCCATGATCTGGCAAAGCTTTCGTCATTGAGGAATTTATGTTTGAAAAGAGAAGCCATGATCCTTGCAATCATTTCTTCTGATGCCTTTTTCTTGATGAGATAATCTCGCATTTCTTTCTCAGAGCGAGCGCGGATGGAGAGATAGAAGTAGGATAATTTCAAATATCGTTCGTAAGAATCCATGGAATTATTGTAACATGTCTGCTATAATTCTTTACATGAAAGAAGGAGCAAGACAAAAATTAGCATCAGCATTAAGCGCAGGGGTACTCCTGCTGCCAAATGCTGAGACAGTAGCTCTCCCTCAAGAATCATCAACACAATCAACTGGTGCGATCACAACACAGGCAACAGAACGTCCCTCCACTTCTGAGAAAAGGCTTTTCAAAATGCCACCAGATCGTACACCCTCAGGATTATGGTCTTCCATGTATAGAGAAACTCCACGAACGGTTGAGACACGTTTGGTAGGTGGTCAAACTCCTGAAATGATCTGTGCTTTGGGAGCAAAAATCCCAGCAGATGCCGAAGGTCCCGCAGGCGTTATTGTGAAGGCACCAAAAGAAAGCATTGATAGTGGTAGACAGGTGGTTGTGTTTGTAACAAAGCCGCATGGAGAATTCTCTGCAAAAGGATGGATGCTTCCTACAGGGCAAAAATTTCCTGACAATCCGTATAATGGCAGCCAACGAGCATCTCGTATGGAATTACCTGACAAGCCTGGATGCGTAGCTATAGGAGTTGGAGAGGTAACAGGATCCTATGAAGCAGTAAAGATTGTGCCGACTACGATTACGCAAATACCTGATCTCTATCATCTATCTAACGGCGACCGACAATATAAGAAGATCCCTGTTCTTCCTCCTGTTAAGTAGTAAATAGCCGAATCAACATACTACTTCACCCATTCTCAGCAGCAATTACTATCAGATTTGAACTCCAAGTAGTTGATTAAGGTATTGTAGCACTGAGAGATACCAAAGAGCAGGCAAATAAACTAGCTAATTAAACGGAAACGAGGAACGTTCTTGCCGTTAAACTCTGGAGTCTCAAGCCACACATCCAGATCCCGAACAAAGAGAAGTTTGTTGCCATAATTGGGTTGGTATAGAACGCAGATCTTTTCTGTGGCTTCTTGGATCGCAAGGCCAATCACAGTATAGGTATGCTCTGAATTCTTGAAGTGTACATAGGTTCCACCGACGACAATCTTTGTATGAGCATCTTGCAACGCTACCTCCAATTCCTCCTGCGTTTTATTCTTGGGCATAGAGACAGTATATCAGAGACGAACCCTCCACGTACCAAAGGGTTTGAAGACCCCACACTTATCCGCAGTCGAAACAGTAATTGTCTTCAGACTTGAACCCTGTGTCTGTGACAAAATAAAATTATCTCGTAGGAAATAGTCACTTTTCTTTTTATTTATCACAACCCCAAATTGACTATTCTCTTCTTTATCATTAAACCACATTTTGGCACTACCTGAATTGCGGAGAGACTTCTTGCAGGCATTGCGGACAAAGGTTTTTAGTTGCAACACCGAGCCGTCGACATCTGTTATCGGAGAAAATGAAGCAAATGGAATAGCAATAAGCTTTGCCCCATGAGCCCCAACAAGAGACAGAGGTGCAGGAATACTATCCTTCTGCCCTGAACTAATCAGAGCACTACCTTTATACACTTCTGCACGAATATCAAACTTTACGAGCAAATCTACCGGATCTTGCAAACTCAACCAGATCTTTAAAGGAGAAAGCGAAGTGATTTTTTTCTCAACCTGAGTTGGAACAATAGAGGGTGTCATCGTCGGCAATAACGTAGGTGTTGAGATAGGGGTAGAGGTAGGAATATTCGTTGGTATGAGGGTTGGTGTGGCAATTGGAACTGACGTTGGCTGTACTGTTGGAGTAAGCGGCGGATAGATATACGCATCTGTTGTAAAAGTATCGCCCCAACCGTCAGTCATGATAACAGAATAAACACCCGAACGTAAGAGATAATTGGGAAACAATTGATATTCATTACACAAATAGGGATAAGAATCTCCACCAACGGCAACTTGCATACTATCTTTAAATAAAACAGCTGTACATGAACCATGTGGCTCATTAGGAAAACCTGAGAATCTAGTTATTGTCGCTGTCTCAGCCATGTATACATCACGAAGCTGTATAGGATGATTCATAGCAAACACTGACGAAGTATAAACAAGAGAATAAACTGTAAGTAAAATAAACAGAGACAATAATCTTTTCATATTATATAAATATATTGCCAAAGACTTGAGGGGTTGTCAACTACAATCTACAGTATCAGAAGATATCTCTCTATAATTAACTACTTGAGGTGCTTCATCTCTATAACTTTTCTTATCGCAGATTCATAGATATCAGAGAGTATAAGCGTCTTCCCATTACAATTTTTTTTCAATGTATATATTCTGATCGCATAGCTCGTATCTAGATTGGGAAATGACTCTACTAACGATACATATCGTTCCAGACCAAGCAATTGCCTATCTCTTGTCACAATGAATAAAGGATAGCGAGATGTAAGACAGCTGTATTCATTCAAACCGGGAAATAACGTAGCATCTATATGTAAAGGAATTAACTGAGGCTTTCTGTATGAATAGAGATCTATAGCATTTTCTGGATTACCCGTGCCTAAGCCGAACATAACCAACGTCTGTTGATTCGCTGACGCATGCTGGTTAATATAAAACAGCGATTCGTTAATGCCATATCCAGCAGTTTGTCCAAAAAGATACTCTTTTGGGGCATACTGTGAAACTTTAGACATGGTAGTAATGTATGCTGCTGGGTTAACAATAAGCAATAGTGATACTAGTACCGAAACCAAGAACGTAACACAAACAATCCATTTATTGAATAACGTCTTTTTCCACAACTGTGCTAAGACGTAAGCAGCAGGCATCATAAGAAAGGGAAGGAAAGCAACAAGATAACGTTGACTCTGGGATTTGACAGAGACTATTTCTAGTATGAGTGCCGTAACAAAATAAAGAAGTACGAATTTATAATCTGCGTTTCCTTTTCGTAGACGATATATCCCAATGAGAGCAACCACAAAAGCGACAGGCGTAATAAAAATAAATCCAATTCCAAAAAATCCAACGAGATGATTAACCCATGAAACAAGAGGCAAACTAAACATTTCGTTCAGTGAATAAACATACCGATTATTTGAAGAGAATGTTTGCCAGAAAACAGGATTTATCAATAATAAGCTACAGACTCCAACCGCTGTAGCAAAAGAAATTAGATACGGCTTACTAATGTTCGTCTGTTTTTTGTGAATATAATACCAGGCCACAACAAGCAGTGAAGCAAAGAGAAAAACAAGTGTTGTCGATTTAATAAAAAATCCAACTCCCCAAATAATTCCTAAGCGTATCCCGTTTTGAGTAGTAGGATGACGTAATAAGGTAAGCAGTGCAATCCCTGACCAAATGCCAACACAGGCAATAGCCGATTCCATAAGCGCTTGACGATTATAGAAAACAAAAATGGGAGTTATTGCATACAGCAAACTGGCAAAGAGAGCTGTATGTCGATCAAAGACACGCCTTGTTAAGGTGTATACCCCCAATAAGGTAAAGCAGCCTATAAGCACTGAAACAAATCTACCAGCAAAGAGAGGATCTTCAAAAAATTGTCCAACGACACCAAATATCCATATCATTAATGGTTGTTTTGCGTCTAACAAA
The DNA here is from genome assembly GCA_023245475.1 of Candidatus Levyibacteriota bacterium. Classification (GTDB taxonomy): domain Bacteria; phylum Patescibacteriota; class Microgenomatia; order Levybacterales; family UBA12049; genus JAHFKF01. Next base: position 14,635 of record JAHFKF010000011.1, on the reverse strand, counting down.
GGGTCATAGAGTCTCCTTGGTACATGTATAGAAAACCAACTCCAATCCAAATAAATTGCTTCATCATTAAAAATAGGAAGCAAAGTCAGATTTGTGAGGTTGAGACATAAATAGAGTGCAACAACCAACATGTAAGGATTCAAAATGAGTAAACGAAACTGATGACAGAATCCGTTAAAATAGGACTTGATACATATGCTTATTTTCATGCTTTTCTCTATAGAGTTTTTACTCTATTTAGTATCGATACTTAAGCTTACCTTTTTCTGTAAACAACTGCAATAAAACAATATCTGGTTTAACCTCCTTTTGATAGCTATAGCTTGAAACTTTTCTGTAAATTTCTGTTTTATCAGATTTTTGTGTATAAGTGCTATATAGCTTAGTCTCTTCATTAAATGACAGGTATTGATCCAATATCGATATATGATTCTTTGCCGCTGTTGTCACCAAGGTAACAAAAAGATTCTTATCCACACTAACTTTTTTAGCTGTATTATATTGTAATCCTTCAATCGAAAATGTTGCTTGGGTTCCTGCTTTCAGTTTTTTTGTTTCAAGCTTTAGTGTATTCCCTGCTTTATCAACAATAGTAACGGTAGAAGTAGCAAGTGATGTCTTCTTTTGTTGAACGTTTGTCGATGATAAAGCATCCTTCCCTGAAACGATAAAATCAAACAATGATACATCATATGTGATAGCTGCTTCAGGGGGTGTCGTATCAATAACAAAATGTTTCGTCTTTATTGATTCTCTATTATCACTTTTATCAAAAGAAAAATAAGAAAGAGTATGTTCTCCGTCTTTCTCAATAAGAAAAGGTTTTGTATACTGCTGCCATTCTCCATTATCAATTTGATATAAAATATCCTCTACGCCTAATCCATCGTTAGTATCTTTCGCCGTTAAGGATACTTTCACTGACGATCGATACCAATCTGATTCACCTTTTGTTCCTTGTAGCACACTATCTGTCATTGGAGGTAAGACATCCTTTTTCTCACCCATTACAGCAAAATGAGAAAAATGTGTTGTTTCGGTAGTAACTGTTTTATTGATTGTATCAACAATTGAAGGTAATGCTTGCCATTGATTGGTCTGCTCATTGAGATAGTAGATCAGTAAGCTACTTTCTTTGATATTAAAAAAATTAATCCCTGAGTAATGGTAAATTATTCTAATTGGTTTTTGAAATTGCGTAAGCTGCTCTCCAGACGCATTGATTGCTTCAAGAAAAAACGAAGGACTTAGGCTTGCAAAATCAACACCATTGATCGTAAATGATGAAAAAGAACCAGCTTTATATGTTAACGTAAAGGGAGACGATGAGGCATCAGCAGGAACAATAACCTGTACGTTAGTATTGTGAGCAAGTAACGTTCCACCTGTAACAGGAATTGTAGCACTGCTTGGCTTTGCTCGTGCAAGAAATAGATTATAACTAGTCTCTCCATGTTTTTCTCCATTTCCATACTGCGTCCACGGATCAACAGTACGTGATTCCCAACCTAAAGGATCAACTAACCCATACGGAGAATCGTCCATAAAAGAGCCATTATGATTAGAATCTTTAAAAACAGATAGATGAATATGGGGACCAGTTGTATTCCCTGTCATTCCCACTTTTCCAATTGGTTGTCCTTTGGTTACAAAAACTTTCTGTCCTTCCGTATTGACCACTAGATTTGCTGAAGACAGATGCTCATACCATGTTTGATAACCATTCTCATGATCGATTTTAATGACATTACCGCCACCGCCACTCTTGCTTTCTGGGACAAAACTTGCAAAACCCGCAGCACTAGCAAGAACCGGAGTATTCAAGTGTATACCATCTTGCAGCGCATAATCGTAACCACTATGAGAACGATAGTATTGATTGCTCAATTCTCCTGTATATAACAGCACAGGCGGCTCACAACATTTATTTTGCAATGGATACTCATGATCAAACCACGAAAAGGGATTAAAAGCTACATCTTCAAAATCCGTTCCATCTTTTTGATAATCCCATGGCAAATCTAAAAATGGCTCAGGGGTAGGAGAGAGACTGGGGGCAGGAATTTCTGTTGGCGTTGGATCGATGGATGATTCTGGATAAACGATAAGTCCAACAAGAGTATTCCATATCGGATCAGCAGCTGGGAGAGCAAAGACCTTTTGCTCTGTACCAGACCCATTTGCAAAAGCAATGTGATACACATTTCCACTAAAATTCCCACCCGCCCAAAAGCTCTTGCTATCAGGATCAAGATCTAACGAATAGCTTATCTGTCCTTGAGGCATAAGCTCCTTATCTTTGGGTGTATAGGTTGTAATCAATTCACCTAAAGCAGTAAGCCGATAGAGATTTGCTCCACAGGTAGTAATCACTTCTTGATTTGGACGGATGCGAATATCTGTACAGGCAAGTGTCGGAAGCTCTGCAAAATCAGGAAGTTGCGTATCTGTACAAAGATTAAAACGTTTGATAACACCTGTTGCCCGTGATAATGAGGGTACAGCTGTATACAACAGCGTGCAGTTATCATTTGCAAGATCCATTGAATACAAACCTTTAGTAAAGCTCGTCCCGGTATTTGTGGTATCGTATTCAGGTGCATAAGAATCTACCAAGGTTCCAGTCGGAGTAAATTTACGGATGAGATTGGTATTTCCAAAAATCTCGCTGGTATAGACGTATACATTTCCTGATTTGTCAGTAACGCATCTTGTTGGCAATCCAGCATAAGAACCTCCCCAAGAAGAAATGAGTGCAACACCTTGGTTATTAAAGAGCGTCATTGTATTGTTCACACTATTGGATACACGAAGATTGTGGGCATGATCAAAACATAAGGGGGTTGCAATGCTATTGCTAAAGTCTGTCTGTAATGTGTCTAAAAGCGAACCCGTAGATGAATAATGGAAGACCTTGCCACCGTTGGTTCCCATAAAAAGATCATTGTATTTAAACTCAACATTATCAGCAAAAGCATAGGAAGCCGAAAAGTGACTAATGCAACCAAAGATAAATAATATAAAAAGAATAAAGTATTTCACGTTTATATTACTTATCAGTATAAGTTGATCTTCCAAAAATAGTCAACGGGTAAATCTTTGTAGATAAAATGGGCTAATTATCGTTAAACTAATCGCTTTAATGCAAAAAAAGTCTAACTCTTGTAGAAGCGGGGAGTAGCTAGCTGTTCAATAAACTCCTCATCAACCACATCAAAAGACGTGATGACTTTGTCTGCTTTGGAGGTGTCTTGCTTTATGGCATGCGGCGTGACCAGAGCAATACATAGACACCCAGCTGCTTTTGCTGATGCAATCCCCGACTCTGAATCCTCAATTACCACACATTGTCCTGGAGGAACACCAAGCTTGCCTGCAACAGTAAGATAGGTCTCTGGGTGAGGCTTTCCATTGAGAACATCATCCCCCGTCGCTGTAGCAGCAAAAAAATCAGTTACATCAAGAGCATGCAGTACCCTCAGCAGATTTTGCTTCCCCATCGCAGTTCCAATCCCCAGCACATATCCACTGCGATTAAGTCGTTTAATAGCATCAATAACACCGGGCATAGGATGAACTTTTGTTTGGTAAAGACCCAGAAACAGATCAGTTTTCTCTTGAACAAACTCAGCAGGAGGAACCGACAACCCAAACTCCGCAATAAGCTCTGTGGCAATCACAAGGGGCTTCTTCCCAGCCATTGTACTTCGAAGTGTTTCTGAAGCTTCAGACAAATGATGCCCAAACCGCTGCAACGTAGCATCCCACGCCGCTACATGGATTGGTTCAGAATCAATCAATGTCCCATCAACATCAAAAATAACTGCTTTGATCATCAACATAATTATACCAATATTTTTCGCTAAAATACCTCAATCATTTTTTTCAGGAACTACGTTGAAAAACATTCTAGAGTTACATTTTTGTATCTTGACAACCACGGAAAGCATGCTTTATTCTATAGAAGAGCTATGGCAGATGAAGATAAAAATTTAAGTTGGGAAGAAGCACGAGAACTCCTCGGTGAAGTAATTGCCAGACATGAAGGCTTTTACAAAGACGACTCACGCGCCCAACGAAATAACAATCCAGGTAACCTGACAAAAGGTAACGGTTGTTCAGAATTTGATGGTGGAGGATTTTGTCGATACGGAACATCCGAAGAAGGATGGGACGCACTGCATCATCAATTAAATATGATGGAAAATGGTACCAGTCATGTGTATAATCTGGCGATGACACCAACACAATTTGTCGCACGGTACGCAAGCTCTTCGCCAGCAGCAGAACAAGCAGCATATGCAGCGGCAATCGCGGCAGCATTGGGAATAAAGCCTGATCAAAAAATGGAAGAAAAAGTAGATCACTGGGTAACCATAGACGGCAAGCACGTTCTCCTATCATATTAGCTTCTGCAGATTATTTCTTCATATGAGAAGGTGTTGGAGTAGCTCGTTCTCCAAGCTTCTTCTTTCGTTGTTTACAGAGAGCAATACTATCTTCAGCCTCTCCTATCTCCCGTATCTCTAAATAGTCAGCTTTGTAATAGGTATCAACGCTTCTCATCTCTGCAATACAAGCCGTCGAAATGACAATCTCTCTATCTAAGCTTCGCGCTAATAAGTACCGTCTATCACGGTCGTGCCAGTCAGGAAAGAGATTGCCTTGCGTTAGAGCTGCAGCAAAAACAGTAACAGTAAAATCAAACACATCGCTGCCAACCATATGATCAACAATATCTCTTGGGCTAGAACGAGGATGATCAGCTCGATAGTCTGTTGCTCTACTTACGAGAGAGGCTATAGTATCCTTGCGAGCTTCTTTATCATCCTCGTCCTCAAGGATTTCTTTTACGATATCACTCAACGTATGTTCAAACGGAAGCTCTACCTCTGGATTTGACATATAATTGGAGTATATCCTGAGAGGAGAAAAATAACAATGCTACGTGTCTTGACTAGGATAATCTCGAAGTTTTCCAAAGTATCACGATGCTGCCTGCACGGGATCGACTGGAAAAAGAACAAAGATGCGCTTATCAGAATCCGGGTCTTTCTTTTCATATACGGCAACGTAGAGTTTCTTGCCATCGGTATTTTCTATCAAAATCACTCGTGAATTAACAACCCCGGGATTGTTGGGAGTAGTGAGAATTTTCTCTTGATGCTTATAACCATCTTCCTTTGGCTTTTCAAAGGCAACATTGATTCGTGGAACACGCTTTTTATCAGAACGAGCATACACCTCAAAGGTAAGACCAGTGTCTGTTGCAACATCCCCTTCCCGAAGAATGATGGGTTTATTTTCTTCTGCGGCATCAAGTGCCACCTGATCATCAGGAATTACTGTAAACTTCGTCCCAAGAGCAACCTCTGGATACCGTACGCGCCAGCCTTTGTAAGAATACTCGGATGGTTCACCATCAAGCGTATGTGTTTGTTCATAGGCAATTTGTTTGCGTCGCTCAGAGGCAGTGTAACTATCATAGGCTACAATACCTCCCCCAGCTGAGACTGCAACAAACACCGTTGCTGCCACTCCTTGAAAAAAGCGTCTTCCTTTTTTTCGTCGTTTTTTCTTTTTTTCCGCAGCTTTTATTCTCTCTGCCGCCAGTGCCGTCTGTCGTTTTTTTTCTTGGGCTTCTTGTTCAGCTCTGATACGTGCTTGTTCTGCCTCCTGCTGGGCAAGCGCCTGTTTACGAGTATTCAATGCTTGTTGAATCTCACCTCTATTTAAATCTGTAGGAAATTCTCCCCGCCGAGAAAGAATACCAAGTGTTCGTTGTAAATCTCCAATATCGCCTGAGCTTACTTGACGTAGCTTTTCTCCAGGTGTCACTCCAGACAAGAGAATCTCCTCACCTAGTCGAAGCGTGCCATGGAGCGCCCCCAGCGTTTCCATAGAAAAAATATCAGTAACAGCATGAAGCGTTTCGCGTCCTCGCCGCAGCACTTCTGGAGCTGGTGCCTCAGGTAGTTGATTACGCCCTCTGTTTCCTCTTCGTCGTGGTTGGCCTTCAGGATTGCTCATAGCCAAGGAATTATACTATATACCACGTAGAGTTAAATGGGGTTATTTGAGGTTTGTTTCGTCCGTATCGTCTTCGCTTTCTTCAGCACCGACAATAAGTGGCTGTCTGCCATTTTTGTTTTGCGCCATGATCTTCTTTACAATCTCTTTGGAAATCTCAGGGTTTTCTTTAAGATATTCCATACTAGCAGCTTTGCCTTGTCCCATCATTTGCTCATTGTAGCGATAAAATGCCCCAGCCTTGCTGATCACATTCATCTCAACTCCCACATCAATGATTCCTCCCTCACGAGAAATACCTTCTTGGAACACATCAAACTCAGCAAGACGAAAAGGAGCTGCTATCTTGTTTTTGACGACCTTTACTCGGTGCCGTGAACCAATCACCCTATCTCCATCTTTGATTGTTTCGATCTTTCGGATATCCATACGAATAGACGCATAGAACTTGAGAGCAAGGCCACCGGTGGTTGTCTCAGGACTACCAAACATCACACCGATCTTTTGACGCAGCTGATTGGTAAAGATCACAACAGTCTTGGACTTTGAAATAACAGCGGTCAACTTACGAAGAGCTTGTGACATCAGACGTGCCTGCAAACCAACAACAGCGTCTCCCATTTCTCCTTCGATTTCTGCTCGCGGCACAAGAGCAGCAACTGAATCAATGACTAACACATCAATACCACCTGAACGGACAAGGCTCTCAGTGATTTCCAGTGCTTGCTCACCTGTGTCAGGCTGTGAGATAAGAAGCTCATCAAGCTTCACTCCAAGACGTTCTGCCCAGAGTGGATCAAGCGCGTGCTCTGCATCAATGAAGGCTGCAATGCCACCATGCTTTTGGGCTTGGGCAATTGTTGAAAGACAAACCGTTGTTTTACCAGAGGCTTCAGGTCCATAGATTTCAATGATACGACCTCGGGGAAGTCCACCTGCGCCAAGTGCCAAATCAACTGGAAGACATCCTGTTGAGATAACGGAGATATCAAACTTTTGGGCTGCATCACCAAAGCGCATGATCGCACCCTTGCCATACTGCTTTTCGATCTGATCCATAGCCATCCGGATGGATTCAAGTTTTTGAGGAGTTTCGTTTTTTTGCTCTACTAGATTTGCTTTCTGAGCATTCGCTGCATGTCTTGCCATAATGTACAAACTATAATAACAAGTCTATGCTAAAATACAAGTAGTCAAAAACGGGGTGTAGTTTAATGGTAGAATGTGCGGCTGGGGGCCGTATGGCTGGAGTTCGATTCTCCGCACCCCGACCTATTCGACAAGATCAAGGTCTACGACCTTTTTAAATGCAGCGAAAACATAACCTGACTCTTGACACTTTCTAGCAGTCGTACTATAATATTGCTAATGCATAATTTGACACAACGACAAATCGAAATTCTGCGAAGCGTCATAGAAGAATACATAGAAACCGCTGAAGCAGTTGGCTCTGAAACGATTGAGAAAAAGCACAATCTCAGTGCTAGTCCTGCCACAATCCGTAATGAAATGGTAAAACTTTCAGACTACGGCTATCTCAAAAAGACTCATTCCTCGGCCGGCCGTGTGCCAACAGCCATGGGACTTAAGTTTTATGTCAGAGAACTCATGAAAGAAAAAGATCTTTCAACCGTTGAAGAAGTAAAACTCAAAGAACAAGTCTGGGACTACCGAGAACGCATGCAACGATTCCTCAAAGAAGCAACCAAATCCCTTGCTGAAAAGACAGGAACAATTGCTATTGCCACAACCAATGACGGCAACGTGTACTGCTCAGGATATGCACACATCTTGGATATGCCAGAATTTGTTGATATTGATGTCACAAAAACCCTGCTTGAAGCAATTGATGAATATGATTCATTTGAAAGCGTCTTTAGTTCTATTCATGATGATGAAGATATCCATGTCTTGATCGAAGATGAGCTTATTGGTAGCCTCCGCGGCCCGTACGGCTTTATCTTTACTGAGTACACAACCCCAATGCAAATCCAGGGAAGAATTGGCGTACTGGGTCCAGCAAGATTGCACTATACATCAATCATTCCAACTGTCAGATACTTTAGTAATTTAATTGAAACCAGCGCAAAAGGTTGGTAGGGGTTGAAATTTGAGGATTGAAAATTTATAATAAATGCGATGAAGGATGATAAACAACAAGAGCAAGAAGCTGAAGAAATTGTAGAAGAACAAACCGAACCAGACGAGATTGCAGAATTACAACAGATTGCAGACGCTTGGGAAGGAAAATACAAAAGAGCTCTTGCTGATTATCAGAATTTGCAGAAACGGGTAAACGAGGAAAAGGGAGACTGGATTAGGTCAGCAAACAAGGATTTACTCTTGCGATTGTTGCCAGTTTTGGATACACTAATGTTAGCAGCAGCACATAGTAAAGACCAAGGACTTGCTGTCACCATCAACCAATTTCTTGATACAGTAAAAGCTGAAGGTGTCACTAAAATCGAGACCATTGGCAAGAAATTTGACCCGATGCTCATGGAATGTGTCACAACAGAAGTGGGCGAAGCAGACAAAGTCATTACAGAATTACGAACCGGCTACCAGATGCATGACAAAGTCTTACGCGCAGCACAGGTCGTAGTCGGAAGAAAGGAATAATAATATGGGAAAAATAATTGGAATTGATTTAGGAACAACAAACTCATGTGTCGCCGTCATGGAAGGTGGCGCACCAAAAGTAATTCATTCAGCTGAAGGCCGAAATGTTATCCCATCTGTTGTTGATCCAATCACAAACATCGTTGGGGACGCAGCACGAAGACAACTCGTTCTGAAAGCAAAAGAAACTATTGCTTCAGTCAAAAGACTCATGGGTAAAAAATTCCATGACAAGTCTGTACAATATGATTTGAAGTTTCTTGCGTACAACGTCAAAGCTGGACGAGATGACATGGCTGTTGTTGAAGTAAACGGCAAGACCTTTACGCCACAAGAACTCTCAGCCAAGATTCTCCAAAAGATCAAAGCAGATGCCGAAGCCTATCTTGGTGAAAAAGTAACCCAAGCGGTAATTACGGTACCTGCCTACTTTGATGACAGTGAGAGACAAGCAACCAAACAAGCAGGAGAAATTGCTGGACTTGAAGTACTTCGTATCATCAATGAACCAACTGCTGCTGCTCTTGCTTATGGACTTGATAAGAAAAACGCACACACTATCGCAGTCTATGACTTGGGTGGTGGAACCTTTGATATCTCAATCCTTGAACTTGGCGAAGGCGTTTATCAAGTAAAATCAACCAACGGAGACACCCATCTCGGAGGAGATGACTTTGATCAGAAGATTATCGATTACATCGCAGATGAATTCCAAAAAGAACATGGCGTTGATCTCAGAAAAGATCCACAAGCATTGCAGAGACTGAAAGAATCTGCTGAAAAAGCAAAGATCGAACTTTCAAGCTCACAAGAAGCATCAATCAACCAACCATTTATTACGCAAGGCAAAGATGGGCCACTGCATTTGACCATGACTATTACTCGAGCAAAGCTTGAGCAAATCGTTGATGATTTGGTACAAAAGACACTCGAACCAGTAAAGAAAGCAATCGCTGATGCAGATCTTAAAGTCTCAGATATTGATGAAGTCATCCTCGTTGGTGGAATGACCCGTATGCCAAAAATTGTCGAGACAGTCTCTAAATACTTTGGTAAAGAAGCAAACCGAGGGGTGAACCCTGACGAAGTTGTCGCAATTGGTGCAGCTGTCCAAGGAGGAGTCCTTGGTGGAGAAGTCAAAGACGTGCTGCTTCTTGATGTGACCCCATTGACTCTTGGACTTGAGACATTGGGTTCTGTTTCAACACCACTTATTACGAGAAATACCACTATCCCAACCAGCAAATCCCAAGTTTTCTCAACTGCTGCTGACAATCAGACTCAGGTTGAAATTAATGTTCTTCAAGGTGAGCGTCCAATGGCAGCTGACAACAAGTCACTCGGCCGATTTATCCTGGACGGCATTCCACCAGCACCTCGAGGCGTGCCACAAGTTGAAGTGACCTTTGATATTGATGCAAGTGGTATTGTCAGTGTTACTGCCAAGGATAAAGCAAGTGGTAAAGAAAGCAATATAAAGATCACGGGCAGTACTGGTCTTTCTAAAGAAGAAGTTGAAAAGATGACCAAAGATGCTGAAGCTCATGCTCAGGAAGACGAAGAGAAGAAAGCAAAGATTGAAGCACGCAATCATGCTGATGCCTTGATCTTCACTGCTGAAAAAGCACTTAAAGATGGCGGCGACCTGCCTGACGGCAAGGCAGGCAAAGTCTCAGCTGAGATTAAGACTGATGTTGAAGAAAAGATTGCAACACTCAAATCAATCCTTGATACTGGATCCAAAGAAGAACTTGAAGAGAAGACGAAAGAGCTTTCTGACACATTGCAAAAAATTGGTGAAGCCGCTTACAAGCAAGGCGAACAAGCTCAAAATCAGGAAGAGATTGAATCAGAAGAAAAAGATGGCGAAAAAACGGAGGAATCAAAGGATAAAAAAGACAAACCAGTTGAAGGAGAAGTAGTGGAATAATCGCTACACTACAGACTTTTATCTAACATATCCCAAGAGAAGCGCTACGAAGCGCTTTTTTTTTATGAGACCACTTGAAAGAAATAATAATTATTTTACGGTACATGGCATCCATAAACAAAGCTATGACGGCCTTGTTGATATGCACACTCATCTTCGAGGTGATACCGCTGACTCTCCTACCAGAATTTTGCGGACAGCTAAACGTCGTGGACTCACAGGCATTGTCGTCACTGATCATGATAGATTAAGACATCTCCCAAGATTGATAGAACTCAATGACAAACTGAAATTAGGGTTAGATATTTTCCCAGGAGTTGAAAGTACAGCAATTGTTAGCAACAAAACTGGGGAAAGTAACAAAAAGGCCAAACATGTTCTTGTCTTTCTTAGTCAACATGATTCTCTAACAACAGAAGTCCCTTGTTATATGCCTGTTGATGAACTCAATACATATGTGCACGAGAGAGGAGGTAAGACAGCAATTGCTCATCCTTTTTTATGGGACAGGAATTCACTTAATGAATCTGAAATTCTTGATGCACAAAATACTGGCGATACAAAAAAACGTTTTGACTTTATCGAAGGACATCATGGTGGAGTACTTAATTTACTTGCATTTGAGAACAAACACCCCCGAGTTACTGCACGCATGAGAAAGCTAGGATTAATGCCACCTATCGTTGATACTAACCAGAAATCACAAACGTTATTTCGACAGAAACAACAAGAACTTGGACTAACGGGTATTACTTCAGGATCAGATGCTCACTCTACTGAACATATTGGCGATGTAGGAATAAGCTATAACCGCTCCGTTGGACTTTTCCAATCCATACAAGCCGGAGAGTATGCCATTTTAGAACGTCAGTATCGTCGGCCTCCCTCAACCAGAAGAGAAGAAATTTTGGGAACCTTAGGTGGTTGGAAAATGGAAGTTGAAAGACGTTTTGGCATAAATGGCTTTGTCATTTACGACAAAACAACAAATTGATAAGCTAAATAAGTTAGCAGAACGATGCTGGAAATGCTATAATAGAGCCTATGGCAAAAGATTATTACGAAATACTTGGAGTCACTAAAACGGCAAGTCTTGATGAAATCAAAAAAGCCTATCGTAAGCTCGCGCTTGAATATCATCCCGATCGCAACAAAACCAAAGAGGGCGAAGAAAAATTCAAAGAAGTAACCAAAGCGTTTGAAGTCCTCGGCAATGAAGAAAAGCGCAAGACCTATGATCAATTTGGACATGCAGCCTTTGAACAAGGAGCAGCAGGCGGTGGACAAGGACCCTTCGGAGGAGCAGGTGACCCATTTGGCGGACAAGGAGGACAATATGGTCCATTCTCCTACTCATACTCCAGTAGTGGTGGTGCAGGAGACTTTGGTGGCTTTGCTGACCCCTTTGATATCTTTGAGCAATTCTTTGGCGGTGGTTCCCCCTTTGGTGGACAGCAGCGTCAGAGAAGAACCACATATTCGCTAACAATCAGCTTTGATGAAGCAGTTCATGGTACAGAGAAACAAGTCACGATCAACAAAAAATCAGAAACGCTTAAAATCCCAGCAGGTGTTGATTCTGGAAACCGTATGCGATTTGGCGATTATGATGTGCTCATCAATGTGGCCGATGACAGCCGCTTCAAGCGCGAAGGCTATGATATTGTGTCAGATCAAAATCTGACGTTCCCAGAGGCTGCTCTTGGTGGCGAGTTTGAGATTGATACAATTGATGGAAAGCTTACGATCCGTATCCCCGCTGGCACGCAACCAGGGACGCTCATCAGACTCTCTGGACGAGGCGTACAACACGTACGCGGCAGTGGTAAGGGAGATCATTATGTCCGAGTCAAAGTAAACATCCCAAAGAAATTGTCTGGCAAACAAAAGAAGCTGTTAGAAGAATTTCAAGCCGAAGAAGGCAACAAAGGCTGGTTCTAACTTTGCATCAGCGCGACTAACTTCCTCAGCGTATTTACATTCCGTATACTCACCTGTTTATAGAGTGGTGTTCCCACAATCTTCAGCAGACCGCTTCTTCCAATATCTTTCCGCAACACATTCCACACAACAGCGCCATGAACATACTTCACATTATCTATCTCAGGCTTAAGCTTAAACTGAGAAAGCACATCTTTGGTATTAATCTGATCCCAGAGAAACAACACATCTGTTTTTTGCTCGGCATCATTGACCCAAGAAGCGGGAACAACAGCAGCAATTGCTTTCATCTCAGGAAGGCTCCGAACGACAACCGTAATTGGCATCGCAAGAGCTTTCTCGATTGAATGTTCAATTGTCGCAGCAAGTTTGGCGTGAGGAGTATCTGTGGAAAAGATAACATTGCCTGAGTTGATGTAGGTACGAACGTCAGCAAATCCCAGTTTCTCAAAGACTTCTTTGAGCTGGCTCATGGCAATAATGGAGTTACCACCAACATTAATACCACGAAGTAACGCAACATAGATCATAAATGAATTTTATCACAGCAATGCAAATGAAAATAATTATCTTTTCTTGTTTTTCTTTTGTCCATTTTGTCCAAGCACCATAGAAGTATATTTTTTATCCATTGCTAAAAGTCCTTCCTGTCGTCTCTCTTCTACTTTAGCTGCAATCATTTCGTTAAGTTTAATATCTTGATCTGTCATAGAAATTCACCCCCTTAAAACAACAAAAGCCCGGCTAATGCCGAGCTAAATTGCCCTTCTGTTTGTTATCAAATCCTCACGTTATCGCTTTGGTGACTGCTTCTGGCGTCGTGCTTTACCACCGGTACCGACCTTACGTCGTTGGCGGACACGAGCATCCCGTGTGAGGAAACCTTTTTTCTTAAGGATTGGTCTGTATTGTTCGCGGTCAAGCTTGTTAAGAGCATTTGAAATACCAGCAATCAATGCTTGAAGCTGTCCGGCAGGTCCTCCACCTTCAACCTTAACGGTGAAAGCAAATTGCTGTTGGTGTGCGTTGGTGATACGAAGTGGTTCACTGTATGCGTGGCGTGCTATGTCTCCTCCGAAGTAATCTGCAATTGGTTTTTCGTTAACGAGGATCTCACCTTTTACAATTGGTGTTGTTCCCCAGACTGCGTCAGCCTTTACTTTTTCGTACAAACGTACACGAGCAACAGCTGACTTACGTCGACCAACTGAGAAAAGATAATCCTTTTCTTTCTTTTGTACTTTTTTAATTGGTTTTACTTCGTTCATATAGTTATTGTTAAGCTACCGTTGCAGCTTCTACATTTTTACCTCGGAATTTATCTTCGTATTTGTGTTCTTCTCCCGCAAAGACAAACAAACGTGTGAGCATTTTATCACGCAGCTTGTTCTGTGGCAACATGCCTTTCACTGCGTGGGTAATAATATCTTGTGGCTTACGACCTCGAAGCTCTTTGAGCGTCTCCATACGAAAACCTCCTGGATATCCTGAATGTCTGTAGTATTTCTTTTGTTCTTCTTTGTTCCCTGAAACAACGACATCTTTTGCGTTGATAATCACTACATAGTCTCCACAATCAAGGTTTCGGACAAAGTATCGCTTTCTTTTTCCCATAAGAAGGGCTGCTATCTTGGTTCCAACTCGACCAAGCGTTTGATCTTTCATGTCAATCAAGTGCCATGTTCGCTTAACGTCTGTTTGTTTTGTTGCTTTGGTTGCGATTTGCATTATTTGTCCTCCTTTTTAGCTTTAGTTGGTTTCTTTGCTTCAGCCTTCTTGGTTTCTTTCTTTTCAACTTTTTTTGCTGCTGGCTTTGCTTTTTTCTCAGTTACAACCTCTGCTTCAAGAACATCAGTTGCTTCTTTTTTACTATTTTTTACTTTTGTATCTGTCTTTGCGACAACAACTGGGCGATCTGTCCATTCAATAATAGCCATATCAGCATTGTCTGCCACACGAGGCTTAGCTACTTTGATAATGCGGGTGTAACCACCAACACGATTCGCAAAGCGCGGACCCAAGTCACTCATTAATTTTACCATAGCCTCTTGGTTTACAGTCCCTTCAATCATTCGCCGACCATGATCTCCGCCCAATTTTGCTTTGGTGATC
>JAHFKF010000010.1 GCA_023245475.1 Candidatus Levyibacteriota bacterium | reverse complement strand
TGGTAGACGGTATTGGCAATAGCATGCATTAAATGTGTCTTCCCCACACCTACTGGTCCGTAAATAAAGAGTGGGTTGTATGCTTTACCAATATTCTCAGCCACCTTTTGACTTGGAACAAAGGCTAATTGATTACTACTCGAGACAGCAAAATTGTTAAAGGTAAAATCTGGCCTGACTCGGGGTAAATGACCAACAACGGCAATCATTGGTTTCTCTGGGCGTTTTTCGTTAAACAGTGGTGAATCTTCAATGATTTTCTTTTTTGCTGCAGCAGTTGGCATCGCCTTGATAATAAAAAAAAGATCGATCTTTTTTCCTGTTTGTTTCTCTAGGATTTCTTTTATCTCTTTGGCAAAGCGGTTTTGGAGCATACCAAGAACCATTGTTGATGGTGCGGCTATTGTTGCAATGTCATCATCCAGAGAGAGAAGTGCTGTTGGTTTAAGAATTGCATTGAAATTACCAAGAGAGACTTTTTGTTGAAAATGAGTCAGGACAGTCGTCCAAAGAGTTGTTAATGTGCCTTCCATACAATATGCAATTTAATAATGTGGATAACTTCTTGTCAAGAGGGAAATGCTTATGGTATACTACCAAGTATGGAAAGACTAACAAAACTTAAAAAGGTGAAACGCAAGAGAAAGCACGGCTTTCTTGTAAAGATGAGAAGTCATGGTGGCAAAAAGGTCATCAAGCGCAGACGAGCTGAAGGAAGAAAACGGTTAGCCGTTTAATCCATCTTTATTCATGTTAGCAAAACAATATCGTTTACCATCCTCGGTAAAGCTTACCAATTCCCGTTTCTTTTCAACAGAACTCTTTACTGTGCGCGTAGCACCAAACCATCTTCCGGAAAGTAGATTTGGGTTTGTCATCGGTAAAAAGATAGATAAGAGGGCTGTATCTCGAAATAGAATTCGTCGAGTGTTTAGATCATGTATAGAACAACGTCGTGAACAAATTGCTATTGGGTACGATATGTTATTTTTTCTAAAAAAAGATATACTTGAAATGAAACAGGAAGAAGTATCTAATTACGTGGAGCGCTTCTTACAAGAAAAACAATTATTACAATGAAATCATTCATTCTTATTTTACTCTCAGGCTACCACTTGATAATCTCTCCACTTGTTAGACAACTGTTGGGTAATCCTTCCTTGTGTCGTTTTTCTGTCCCCTGCTCAGTATATGCAAAAGAAGTAATTAGCAAGTATGGTATAATACATGGAGTGAAGCTTACTATTATCCGTCTCGCCCACTGCCAACCATTAAGTAAATCATATGCAAATCTTTGATACATTGTTAGTTCATCCAATTATAAACCTCTTAGTCGTGTTTTATCACGCACTCTCTTTTATAAATATTCCTTTTGCCCTGGGCTTCTCTATTATTCTTTTAACTGTTGTCATTCGTTTGATTTTATATCCCTTGACGACAGCACAACTTCAGATGTCCAAGAAAATGCAAGAACTAGCTCCTCAGTTAAACAAGATTAAAGAAAAATATAAAGGTGATATGAAGAAGCAGCAAGAGGCAACAATGGCTCTTTACAAAGAACATAATGTTAATCCTGCAGCAGGATGTCTTCCTGCAGTTGCTCAAATAGTCGTATTGTTGTTTGGACTGTACCCGGCTCTGATGAAGATGTTAACCCTTCCACAAAAAGACATTGAGAAGGTTGTTAATGGTATTGTGTACCATCCTCAATTACATTTAAATCAAGCTTGGGACACACATTTTTTTGGACTAGTATTAGGTAAAACTCCAGAGCACCTCTTGTCTACCGTAGGACCAGCTATCTTTATAATTCCTGTTCTTACTGGTGTTTTGCAGTTTGTTCAATCAAAAATGATGATTCCGGCAGAAGAAAAGAATAAGCTAGCCGTAAAACAAAAGAGTAAAGCTGAAGATTTTGCAACGACATTCCAAAAACAATCGCTTTATTTATTGCCAATCATGGTTGGATTCTTTGCATATTACTTCTCGGTAGGGTTATCTTTGTACTGGAATACGTTTACAATTTTTGGTATCATACAACAGTACCGTGTCTCAGGCTTTGGAACCCTGCAAGGCTGGATAGATAAACTAAAAAATAAATAATATGGAACCAATTAACCTAACAGCTGAAGAACAGAAACAAATTGAAGAACTCGTCGAGAAGCTCTTTTCTCTGCTTGAAATCTCTGGAACATTTACTGTTCAACCAAATGATGAAACTGTTGAAATTGCAATGGAAACTGAAGATACCGGTATTATCATCGGATATCACGGTGAAGTTCTTGAATCATTACAGTTAATCCTCTCTTTAGCAATTGCTAAAAAGATTGGTAGGTTTGTCAGAATTTCAGTTGAAGTTGACGGATACAAAAAGAATCGAACAGACTATCTCCAAAAATTGGCAATACAAGCAAAAGAAAAGGCATTAGCAGAAAATAAAGAACAGGTTCTTTTTTCTCTTAAATCATGGGAAAGACGTGCTATTCACTTATTCCTTCAAAATGACGAAGAGGTTGTGTCAGAATCAACTGGAGAAGGTCGAGACCGAGTGCTGGTCATTAAGCCAAAAGAATAAACAGACTCTTGGTTCTCGTATTACGCAATCCGCTAACAAGCGGATTTTTTTATGACGTTATTTTACGGAGCCTTCTTTAGTTGTTTCTTCTGAGAAATCTGCGATAATCGTCTGTAATGAAACAATTTGAGAAAATCATTTTCTATCTTTTTATTTTCTTCTTACCGACCCAGCTCGGAAAACATTTTTGGCCAGACTTTGCAATCATTGCCGGATTGCGGATTGATTATCTTTCGCCCACTGTTTATGTGACTGATATTCTACTCTTTTTATTAGTTGTTTGTTGTACAATACCGCTTCTTCTTTCAGAGAAAAACAGAAGAGACATCCTTAAAAAAATTCATGCAATTTCACGACCCTCGTTATGTACAGTAATTGCTATTGTACTCTTTCTTATTAGCAATATTGTGTTGTCAGAAAGAATGTTTAATGGTGCATATGTGTTACTTAAGTTGTTAGAATGTGTCTTTGTTTTTTATTATTGTTCACATCGCTTAACAAATTGGCAGACACTTAAACCGGTACTACTTGTTTTATCATTGGGAATTGGGGGCGAGTCGTTACTGGCAATTGTACAATTTATCCTACAAGGATCGGTTGGTGGCATGCTATGGTTTGTAGGTGAACGTACGTTTACTGGGCAAACACCAGGAATTGCTAACGCATCGATAGATGGACAACTGTTATTGCGCCCGTATGCAACGTTTTCTCACCCCAATGTATTAGCTGGCTATTTGGTGACGATCATGACATTACTATTCTTCTGTTGGGATAAATTCTCACAGAAACGCGAACATTGGTTAATTGGATCTTCTTTATTACTTGGAACATGTGCCCTCTTATTGACGTTAAGTCGAGTAGCTATTCTTGTGTGGATCATTATTCTTGTAAGCGTCTCTCTTTACTTATTGTTGCGAAGGCACCGAAATTCTTTTAAAAGAAAAGTCATGATCCTCTGTTTTCTCCTGTTAACGATCCTTGGCGTAGCTCTTAGTCCCGTTGCACATCGTCTGATAAGTACAAGCCTTACAGAAGAATCTGTGACCCAGAGGAGTCTCTTACTAACCCTTTCGGGACACATGTTGCTGACACATCCAGTGTTCGGAGTTGGTCTTGGTAATTTTTTGCCGACAGTGGTTAATCAACAGCAACCCCTTACAACGCATAGTATTCTCCAACCCGTCCACTCCATATTTTTTCTTATTGCTGCAGAAACTGGACTAACCGGATTGCTTATCTTTATTTGGTTTCTCGGGAAAACATATGCTCGAATACGGAACTGTTTTCCATTGCTTGCTTTATTAATGCTCCCCTTAGTATTAGGACTTTTTGACCACTATTGGCTCACAATTCAACAGGGACAATTTTTATTTGCTTTTATCCTTGGAGTTTGTTGGGCTAGGCCGCTTTGTGTTCCGAAGTGAGAAAATTCGACGAAACCTTTATAGGTCTAAAACTTGTTCAGCTTTTTTCCTTCTGTTTCCCCTCTGGCTCGATGCGAAAATTACTCGTCTCTCAGTAGGAATAGATTGAGAAATCAATCTAAAGTGAAATGAATGGCAATAGTTTTAGATACTTGTAGTAGATTAATTTTTGTCTAAATGAAAGCTAATTATGGGATTTTACAATTTTTTTTCTAAGCCAGTCTCTATACATATTCTCCTTTTTGTGAGCTATACTCCCGGTCATGAAAAGAAGTTTTCTTTCTCCGCCTCTTTTTCTCTCTCGACACTTGATGTAATATAGATATATGGAAGAAAAGAAACTACCGCTCCTTATTATTGATAAAAATGGTACGATGGGAGTTTCTTTAGCGAAAGAGCTGCAAGAACATTATTTGTTGGTGCTCGTAAGCGCACAGGAGCCGCCACTTCACACCAATATTATTCATATCCCCTATCGGAAAAAAATTCCATTAATTCCCGATAATCCCTATTCACATATCTTCGTTTTTTATAATGGAGAAGAGGAGATTCTCGCGATGCTTCCAACCCTTGCCAAAAAAGCAACCGACTCACAAGGCAAATTATTATTTATCACTTCCCTGCTCTATAGTTCGGCTCCCCTGTTTCAACGTTTTTCCCATCATGCATATCAACGTACCCAAGTCCTTTTGTATGGAGAAACATTCTCTACTCATGCAACAGATCATACCGTCCTTGCCCTCTTTTTACAGCAAGCGCGTAGGTATGGCAAAATTGTTATTCCTAACGATGGCATCGGCAAGTTGTACCCTATCCATACAGACGATGTGTTGATTGGAATAATTGCGGTTGGATTTGCTCAAGACCATCAAGTTGCAACTGTTTTCCTTTTCCCTACTCAGCCATACAGTGAATTCTCTCTTGCCCGGATGTTACAAAAACAAAATCCATCGTTGAAGATTGATTTTAAAAATTACCAAGGAAAACCTGTTACGTATTATATTCCAGCAGAAGGCACATATTTATTCCCAAATTATAATCTCGAAGAAAAGCTTCGTTTGTTTGATGTCTCGCACACTTCAGAAGAGAAATCAGTAGCGGTTAAAAAACTTGTCTTACCACAGCGAAAAAACACTACCGTTCATTCAGGTGTTTTCTTTTTGATGATATTTCTGTTCATCGGGTTGGTTCTGACCCTTCCTGTTAGTCTTTTTGGAGGGACATTGTTGCTCCAAGAATCTCTCTCCCAAGCTGAACAAGGAAACTTTGTATCTGCAAAGCAATCAGCAACGATAGCAAAAGGATTTTTTATTACTGGTAAATTTTTTATTCCACCAGTTGTTCCTTCCGTAGAGAAACAATTGACGCTTGGCATTACGATCTCTAGTGCAGAAGAATCATTACTAGAAGCAACAATCCTTTTCAAAAAGATAACAGCCGGTGAAAGTGATCATCCTAAGGATGACTTTTTTCAAGTGGTTGCGATTACTAAAAATGCACTTATCATGCTTCAGAAGCTGAAGGCAGAAGGGGAGTTGCCTGACCAATTACAAGGAAAGTTTGCCGACGTCGAAGGAGTAATGACTCCCTTTGCCAACACCATTGATGCATTTCCTTCGTTGTTGGGCTTTGAAGGAAAAAGGCAATATCTTATTTTATTTCAAAACAACATGGAGATCAGACCTGGTGGGGGATTTATTGGTTCGTACGGTTTGGCACAATTAGAGAATGGCAAATTGGTAAGCTTTAAGGTGCATGATGTGTATGATGCTGATGGGAAGCTTACTGCACATATTGATCCGCCCTTTGGCTTACGACGTTATCTTGGTAGTTCTCATTTGTATCTTCGGGACAGTAACTTTGGTATTGATTTCGTTGAGGATGGGAAACAAGCAGCTCGTCTTTTACAATGGGAAACAGGGGAGAAGGTCGATGGAGTACTTGCTGTTGACACAACTTTTTTGAGAAAGTTATTGATGGTTATGGGGAAAGTAACGGTTCCTGATTATAATGAGACGGTAACGGCAGAAAATTTTTATTTGATTACCCAAGCCCATGCTGAAAAGGATTTTTTCCCAGGATCAACACAAAAGAAAGATTTCTTACGAGCGCTTCTGGATGCAATGATTGTCAAATTACAAACTGGTAAAGATATTGCCCCAACGGAATTTGCAAAGAAGGTAGGGGAGTCGATCGTTGGGAAACATCTTCTTTTTTCATTCTCAGATCCAGCTGTGCAAAAACTATTTACCGTGAATAACTTGTCGGGATCGTTATGGGATGGTCGAGGGAGAACTCTCCACACATTTACAGACTTTCTTGGGGTAGTTGATGCCAATGTCGGTGCAACAAAAAGCAATTATTATGTAAAACGCTCGCTTCGTCATGATGTTGCAATAGATGATAAAGGAATGGCACAAGAGGCTGTTACCGTAAGCTACACAAATTCCAGTACAAAAGACAGTCCCTTTGGTGGAGATTATAAGAATTTTGTGCAATTTGTTGTGCCAAGCAATGCCACTGTTACTTCCGTTGCCATTGATGGTTCCGTTCGTCAGACAATTCCGGCAATTACAGATCCAGCAATCTTCAGTAGTCCCGGCTTTCGTCAACCGGCAGAGCTGGAATTAGAAGAGGGGATACAAGGCTCAAAGAAAGTTATTGGATTATTTGTGTTGATCCCGGTGGCGACTACCAAGACGATAACTCTTAGCTATCAAATTCAGCAAGCTGTCGATGTTACGCAGCCAACCCTTACCTACGATGCTGTTATCTTTAAACAACCGGGGACAGGGGATGACCCATATTCATTATTTGTTACCTATCCTCAATCATTTCAGTTCATCTCTGGCACCGCTGGTTTTAGCGATGTTGGCGGCAAGGTAAGTTACTTTACTACGCTTACGCAAGATAAAAACATCATAGCTGAATTCTCCAAGAAATAATGCTAGAATAGCAACTGTGGATCTGTTCTCTCTTATTCTGATTATCTCCGGACTTGTTCTTTTTGAAGTAGTCTCAAGTATTGATAATGCTGTTATCAATGCCGAGGTTCTCTCAACCATGGGGCAAAAGGCAAGGCGATGGTTTTTGACGTGGGGATTATTTCTTGCAGTTTTCCTTATGAGAGGTCTGTTGCCATTACTGATCGTTTGGGCAGCAAATCCGTCTCTCGGACCAATTGGTGCCCTTACAGCTACCTTTAGTAATGATCCTCATGTGATTGAAGCAATTGAGGCAACTGCCCCTATTTTGCTTTCTGGTGGAGGCGTCTTCTTGTTGTTTCTTTTCTTCCATTGGTTGTTTTTAGAACCCAAGCATTATGGTTTGCGGGGGGAGCGGTTCCTCGAATCGCAGAGCGTGTGGTTTTACGCCATTGTCTCAATTCTCCTTGCCGTTGTTGTGTGGTTTGCTCTTCAAATCCATCCTATGATGGCATTTGGCTCTGTTGTTGGATCGACAATCTTTTTCATTACCCATGGCTTTAAACAAAACGCAGAGGTGCAAGAAAAGAAACTGCTAAGTAGTGCGAGATCTGACATGAGTAAGATTTTATATCTGGAAGCGATTGATGCTAGTTTCTCAATTGATGGTGTCTTGGGGGCTTTTGCCTTTACTCTTTCTGTCCCGTTAATTCTTATTGGTAATGGGATTGGTGCAATTATTCTTCGTCAATTAACTGTTTCAAATATTGATCGTATTAAAGAGTACAAGTATCTTAAAAATGGTGCGATGTATTCAATTGCGGTGTTAGGGACCATTATGATTTTAGATAGTTTCCAATTTCATATTCCACATTGGCTGTCTCCCGTATCGACCTTTGCGATTATTGGCTATTTCTTCTATAAATCTAAGAGGGCGTTAGTGTAGTTTATTTTCCCTCACCGTCGTCGAACATTCTTTCCATAGTTTCTGCTCGTTGTTTCTCTCGAAAGGGTGCAATAGTGAGGTATGCTCCCAATAAGAAATCTTCCTTATTCGTTTGGTATTTTACCATTTCCAAAACCCCTCTTGCTAATGCCTGATATTCTGGATCTTTTTGTAACTTTCTCCACACTGTCTCATATAAAAAGGGCTCGTCGGATCTTTCATGGAATGTTTTAACAGTTTCTGCAAGACTCTCTCGAGCCGCTTCGATGCTGTTTGTTACTACTGGCAACGCTCCTCCTTCTCTTTCTGCATGATTTGTTAGTATGGTGTAGGTAAACGAAGCTCCTCGATACATTTCTTTGTCATTATCAATTGTACCTAGTTCTTGCAGTACCTCGGCCATCATTCGAACGCTTGTTAATAACGGGCGATGGTTCTTATTTAAGCTTTCTAGTCCTATCAGGAGTACTCCTTGAGGATTACCCTCAATAGTTCTGAGTGTTGCCGTGACAGCTTGTTCAACTACCGGAAAAACCCGAACTTCACGGGGTCTTGGGTTTTCTGCTTTAGTCATTGGGGGATTATGCCATAGTTATCACCTGAACGCAACTATACGAGGCAAACTCTGTTATTTCTTTGCTCGATTTTTGAAGAAGGCAACAATCGCGTCTCGTTGTTCCTTTGTTTGCAATGCATGATAGATACCAGGGCCAATGGATGCAAGAATAATAAGTCCGATAACAGGGATGAGATACTTATCAATGTCTGGAATTGATCGACCTAAATAATAGCCAAGATAGGGGATAATGACTGCCCAGAGAAATCCGCCAATAATATCGTAAAGCAGAAAGGTTGAATACTTCATCTTCCCAATGCCCGCAACCACTGCCGCAAAGGTACGAATAATGGGGACAAACCGTGCTAAGATAATTGCCTTACCACCATGTTTCTCGTAGAACTTTTCTGCTTTTGCGAGATGATCTTGGTGAAACAGAAGTGAATCTTTTTGTTTAAAGAGTCTTCTACCCCACCTATGTCCGATATAGTAACCAATGTTATCTCCAGCAACAGCTGCTATAAAACATCCGAGTACGAGTAAATGGATATTGAAGAAGTTTTGCGATGCTAAGAAACCTGCGGTAAAGAGTAAGCTGTCCCCTGGGAGGAAGAATCCAATGAGCAGTCCGGATTCTGCAAAGATGACTGCAAAGACACCCGCATACCCAATAGTTTGAATAATTGATTGCAGATCAAAATGCATGCTTGAATTATACCATTTATTTTACCACCATGTTATACTAGTTTTATGGCCACTGGAGAACGATTGCAGGTTGTAACAGCAAAAGATCTATTGCAACGCCCCATGACGAGGCGAACTCTTTTGGTGGGGTTAGCCACTGCTGGCGCTCTTGCTGGCTGTGACGGTGGTGAGCCTCAACCTAAGCCATCTTTGGTTGAAACCTCCGCGGGTTCATTGAAGCAAGAAAACCGTTTGGTCTTAGGAATAGAGAGAACGGTGCTTGTTGATAAGGCGTTAGAAAAGAAACCAGAAGATGGCTTTGAAACAGTCGTCTTTTTCTACAATTCTGCGTATGAAGGGGGAAGTATCGACGTTGCATTGTCTTTACCTGCCAATCCTCAATCCCTCCTTCGGGTTGTGTCAGAAGAAAAGTCTCCCCGCCCTGGGTATTTAGTGGATCAGATATCTACGGTGGAGGATGCCTTAAAGGACAGTAATCCGGCGATTAAACATCCAGTTATCCAACTGGCTTCGGGAGATCAAGAAGTGGTATTTCTTGCAACCGGCAATACAGTCGCTGACACACAAAGAATGCGGGCATATGCACTCACCTCAATGGGCGGCGGATCCTTAGAGGGAAGTTTTAACGGACATGCAACCATTGCACACCCTCTTCAACTGCGAGATTAATCATCTATCATTATTTCTCAGCAACGGGAGATTTTTCTAGTGCCTCAATTCCTGGCAGTGTACCATTTTCAATGAATTCCAACATTGCTCCACCGCCGGTTGAAATGTGCGTCAATTTATCAAGATATTCTTTATTGGCAATTGCGGCAAGAGTATCGCCACCGCCAACAATAGAAACAGCATTGGTGTTTTGCGTAATGGCATAATAAAGAAAGTCTGTTCCCCGTTTAAACAAGGGGTTTTCTATATAGCCGACAGGTCCATTCCAAATAATTGTTCGTGCTTGTCCAATAATTGCTCCAAAATCTGCTTGTGTCTCTGGACCAATATCAAGAATTTCGTCATGAATTTGAAGTGTCTCGATGTTTTTTACCACGCTTGTTTTGTCATGTTTGTCTCGTGCCACTACAAAATCTTTGGGGAAGACAATGGTTGTTTTTTCCCGTTTGGCTAACTCTAATATTTTTTTTGCCAATGAGAGATCTTCTTCAGAAATCATACTTGCACCTAGTGTGTGTCCCTGTGCTGTAAGAAACGTATTTGCAAGTCCTCCACCAAGAAGGAGATAGTCGGCAATGGTTGTTAGTTTGTTAATGAATTTGATTTTAGTGGTAATCTTTTTCCCGCCGATGATTGCGACATATGGTTTGCGTGGATGTTTAATGACAAGCTCAAGTGCTGAAATTTCTTTTTTCAGGAGCAGTCCACCATATGAGGGGAGAAGCGGCGGAATGCCAACAACAGATGCATGTTTACGGTGAGCAACGCCAAACGCATCGTCAACATAGACATCAGCAAGTGCGGCGAGTTGTTTGGCAAACGCAGGATCATTTTTCGTTTCTCCAGGATAAAATCTGATATTCTCAAGCAAGAGGATTTCTCCTTCGTTTTGCTTTTTAAGCAGATCTTGTTCTTTAAGGAAGTCATCAACTAGCGTTATTTTATTATCTGGCAAATATCGACGCAGACGATTTGCAATTCGCGAAAGAGAATCCGCTGCGTTGCGTTTTGTGGGTTCGCCAAGATGGGCAATTAAAATAAGTTTGTTGTGGTGCAATAAGAGATATTTAATGGTAGGGAGGGATTGTTTAATTCGAGCGTCGTCCGCAATAGAGTGATTCGGATTAAGGGCTACATTAAAGTCGACACGTAGTAACACTGTTTTGTGGGCAACGGATACTTCATCTATGTATTTCATGACTACGTTTTTAAGTATACTCCAAAGCGTTTGCAAATGCCAAGAGAAGTGGTTACAATACCCCCATGGAAGATCATATCCCAGAAAGATTATATCCATTGACATTCCGAAAAGAGGAATCTGAGAAGCTTGGACAATATCTTAAACAGCGTAGAAGCGTAAACCTCATTGGTATGCGTCGTGTCGGTATCGGTAATTTCTTGCGTTTCTTCCTCCATCACCACGATATCGTCTCCACATACATTAGTACAGAACAAAAACATCTCTTTGTTGCTGTAGACCTCGATGACTTGGTAGAGCGAGAACTATATCCCTTTTGGACACTTACCCTTAAACGTCTTGTTGATGCGTGTGAGACTGCAGATTTACCCGATGAAACAAAAGAAAGGATAAATGCATTATTTTTGACAAGTATTCAGTCCCAAGATTTGTTTTTGGTAATTGATACGTTGAGAAAAGCACTTACTATTATTGTTTCTCATAATTTGTATCCCACATTATTCTTTATTCGTTTTGACCGTTTAGAGAATGCTTTTAATACTTCTTTTTTTGATAATCTTGAAGGGCTTTATCAAGCAACCCATGAGAATCTCTCCTATGTCTTCACAAGTTATCGAAGCTTGGATAGTATCTTTCCCACAGCGAAAACAACCTTATCTGTCTTTGCTCAGCAAATGTATGTTCATCCGGCAACTGAAATTGATATGCTGAGTGTCTATCAAGTCTATCGAGATAGATACCAATTAGCTCCCTCCCAAAAAGTTGAAGAGTTATTGTTTAGCGTGGTAAATGGCAACTTACAATATTTACAGTTAGCTTTGATTTTATTGACGGAGCAATAAGAGCAAGCAGTTACCTCCGCAAAAAGCTTGTTAGCGTTATTGGTCTCAGATGAACGTATTAAACTTGAATCTGAGGAGCTATGGGAAAGTCTTACAAAGGAAGAAAAGCGTGTACTGTTGCACGTTGCAAAAAAACGACACATTTCAGCAGAAGAAAAATTGCACACAATCTATTTGTGGGAAACGGGGATTATCACCGATTTGCAGGGATCCGTACGTGTTTTTAGCCCTCTGTTGGAAGAGTACCTCCTACACCTGGAGCCAGAAGAAAGCATGTCTCATGGCAATATTCACTTAACTCGTAAAGAGCATATGTTGTTTATGCTCCTTGAGTCTCATCTTGGTGAAATTTGCGAACGTGAGGAGATTGTCGAGAGGGTATGGCCGGAATATAAAGAGTTTGGGGTTTCTGATTGGGCGATTGATCGATTAGTTGCTAGGGTGCGAGTAAAGCTTCGAGAGCAAAAGAGTAAATACGAGATTGTGACCATCAGAACTCGAGGATATAAGCTCTCAACGGTAAAGGAGTAATTGATCGTTTCATGCCCCCTATGTTACAATCCCCCTATGGACAAGGCATATAATCACAAAGACGTTGAAGAAAAATTGTACCAAATGTGGGAAGAAAAAGGCTTTTTCAAGCCTGAAATTAATCCCAACGGAGAACCTTATACGATTATTCTTCCTCCTCCTAATGCAAATGGTGATTTGCATTTTGGTCATGCTATGTTTGTCATTGAAGATATCTTGATTCGTTACCATCGCATGAAAGGGCTTGCTGCCTTGTGGCTTCCTGGAACTGACCATGCCGGAACAGAGACGCAATTTGTTTTTGAAAAAAGGCTTCAATCAGAAGGCAAATCTCGCTTTGACTTTAGCCGTGAAGAGCTATACAAGATGATCTGGGAGTATGTCTCAGAGAATAGGGGGGGGATTGAAAATCAATTACGTCGGCTTGGATTTTCTCTTGATTGGAGCCGCGAGAAGTTTACACTTGATAGCGATATTGTAGCAATTGTCAAAGAAACCTTTCGTAAGATGAATGATGATGGGTTGGTGTATCGAGATTATCGGTTGGTTAATTACTGCACACGTGACGGCACATCATTCTCAGACTTGGAAGTGTTGCATGAAGAGCGTGTTGATCCTCTTTACTATGTCAAATATGGGCCATTGGTGTTGGCAACGACTCGTCCTGAGACAAAATTTGGTGACACTGCCGTAGCTGTAAATCCAAACGACACGAGATACCAAAAGTATATTGGACAAGACATTGAAATAAAAACCGTGCTTGGAAAGGCAACGATTAAAGTCATTGCTGATGATTATGTCGATCCTGAGTTTGGAACAGGAGTTGTGAAGATGACGCCTGCGCATGATTTTAACGACTTTGAAGTTGGTAAAAGACACAATTTGGAAATGAAGCAGGTGATTGGCTTTGATGGCAAAATGAATCATTATGCTGGGAAATTTGAGGGACTCTATGTCAAACAGGCTCGAAAAGCAGTTGTTGAGGAAATGCAGGAAAAGGGGTTGATTGAGAAAATCGATGAAAAGTATGCTCACCGTGTGGGTGTTTGTTACAAGTGCAAAACAGTACTTGAGCCATTGCCACTTGAGCAGTGGTATATCAAAGTAACGCCACTTATCGAGAATGCAGAAAAAGCGTTAGATGCCGAATTTGTCAACATTTACCCACAAAGCTTTGAACATACCCTCAGGCAGTGGTATGCCGGACTGAGAGATTGGAATATCTCACGACAAAATGTGTGGGGGATTCAAATTCCTGTCTGGTATGAGGTGGAAGACGAATCGAAATTTGCCATTACGTTTCTTGATAAAGAGAAGCAGCTACAACAAGGGACACTCCAATATATTCTTCAGAGAGGTCACAGTTGGGAAGAAATTCTTAATGGCTTACAAAAAGTTATTGCAGATATTTCAGCCACGGCTGTTTTTGAAGATCAGAAAAAAGAGAATAAACGATACCTTCCTGAAACGGACACATTTGATACTTGGTTCTCCTCAGGGCAATGGCCATATGTGACACTGAAGACAAGTAAAGTAGGCGACTTTGAAAAGTTTTATCCAACCTCTGTTATGGAAACCGGTTATGATATTTTGCGTGCATGGGTGTCTCGAATGCTTATTCTTGGACTCTACGTTGCAAACGGCAAGCATGTTACTGAACCCACAGTACTTAAACAGACAGTTCCATTCAAGGATGTTGTGTTACATGGATTGGTGAATGATCCTCTCGGTAAGAAGATGAGTAAGAGTAAAGGCAATGTTGTTAACCCTCTGCAAGTTGCTGATGAATATGGAGCAGATGCTGTGCGGTTTGCTTTAGTGTATGGAACTGGCCTTGGTAATGATCAAGCAATGTCGTATGGTAAGTTGGACGCAGCTAAGAAGTTTGCTAATAAAGTGTGGAATATCGCTAGGTTTATTGAAATGAAAAAGCAGGAAAATCCAGGGTTTACATTTGCTTCCATTTCTCTTAGTGAGCTTGCCTCAGAAAATGCCTCAGATCAAGAATGGATTGTAAAGGTCGGGAAGCTGGTTGAGGAAATTAATAAGCATCTTGATAGTTACCAGTTTAATTTGGCTGCTGAGAGATTGTATGAATTTGTGTGGCACGAGTTTGCCGATAAGTACATTGAAGACGTGAAGAACCGAATCGATGCTCAGTCCTTCTTATTGCTTAGCTCGTTATTTATGATTCAGCTAAAGCTTCTTCATCCCTTCATGCCGTTTATCACAGAAGAAATCTCCCAGAAACTAGGAGGAGACGGCTCAATTATGATTTCAGAATGGCCTCAGATTGTGTCCAGCAAGAAAAAATAGTATGATTAAGGCATGAAGGAAAAAGCCACGCAACAAAAATCCCCGAGCTTTTACCGATTTATTACCGAATATTCATTACTTCCCAGCTTTATGCATTATTACAAAATTCTCGTAGCAGCTTTGTTTATTGGCGTTATTTCCTTTGGTATTATCCGCCAATCATTTCTTCTCTATGACAATGTGGTACAGGTTGCTCAGTTTAAAAAAGAGCGGGTAGTTTTGGTTAAGGAGCTTGCGTATTGGCAGCAACAATCAGAAGCATATCCTAATCATCGAGATATCTTAGTTCGGGTTGGTGCGCTGCAATATCAATTAGGAGACAATGGCTCAGCACAATTATCCATAGCAAAAGCGTTGCAACTTGATCCTAATTTTATACCAGCACAACAATTAGCGGAGAGAATAAAACAACAGGAATGATAGGGGAAAGGAAAACTATTCTTTAGGTTCTTCGTTACTCTGAGGTTTCTCTTCACTAGATTCTTTATTTTCTTCAGCACCTTCTTCGCTAGATTCTTCTTTTGATTCGCCTTCTTCTCCGGTTGCTGCTTCTCCTTCAGCACCTTCTTCACCCTCGGTTTCTTCAGGTTCTGGTTCTTCAACAACGAGTTCGCCAACCTTAGCAACAACTTGGGCTGGATCGGTGAGAATGGTAACACCTTCAGGTGCGAGAAGATCAGCAACAGTGATTTGTTGATTGAGCTCAGCAAGAGCTGTCACATCGATTTCAATCTTTTCAGGCAAGCTGTCTGGAAGTGCTTCAACCTCAACGTCAGATTGTGTTTGTAGTAGCATGCCAACATTGTCGGTAACTGCTTGAGCTTCTCCTGTAAGAATAACTGGCACAACTGTCTTTACTTTTTCTTTTAAGTTCACCTGATAGAAATCAGCATGGAGAGGAGTATTTTCTTTGTAATTCGATTGCAGATTTTTAATAAGCACTGGTTTGACTTTACCATCAAACTGAAGATCAATCAGCCCTGTTTCTCCGACTTCTTTATAAACAGATTCAAAATCAGAAAGTTTTACTTGGAGTGCTGTTGACTCAAGTCCTTTACCGTAGACATTTGCTGGCAACAAACCTTCTCGACGAATCTTTTTAAGCTTTTTACCAAATACTTCGCGTTTATCAGCTGAGAGCTGTGGACGTTTCATACAGACCATTGTATATCAACTAATTGAGCAATACAACCCACAATTCTGGTACCTAAACGTGGTGTTCCATGCTACTATAGTGCTATGCGAATTTTGGGTATTGATCCTGGTATTGGGAGAGTTGGATGGGGCATTGTACGAACTGAGAATGGAGAATTGAGAATGGAGAACTGTGGGTGTATTGAAACTTCAAAAGTCTTGTCTGTTGAGCTCAGACTGAAAGAAGTTTACGAGCAGATCGTTCAGATCATTCGTGAATACAAACCTGATGCTGTTGCAATTGAAGAGCTTTTTTTTAACACCAATGTGACGACAGCACTCACAGTTGGGCAGGCGAGGGGAGTCTTGTTACTTGCTGCCGCGCAACATAATTTGCAAATTGCTGCGTATAAACCACAAGAAGTAAAGATTGCCGTGACTGGTTATGGACGAGCCACAAAAGGTCAAGTAGGGCAGATGGTGAAGACGATTTTAAAACTTTCCAAAGTACCTACTCCTGATGACACTGCGGATGCTTTGGCGATTGCCCTCACGCATGCTTTCTCCTACAAGGTCCATATGCTAAAATAAATGCATGGAGAGTGCTTTGCGTATTGTTACGTTGTTATTATTTGGCATACGGTTTGTCTATTGGAAATGGACGGAAACAAAAGCAGATCGTACCAAACAAAAGACAAGAAGTCGGGATACGAGTCGCTGGTTATTTGACGCATGTTTAGGAATCTTGGTTATACTGCAACTTGTTGGTGTCTCTCTTTTCCCTTTTACTACAAACATCGTTTTACAGCTACTTGGATTCTTTTTTGTGCTTGTTGGGATTACCGTCAGTATTGAAGCCAGACGGACACTCGGAGCCAACTGGGCACACGCCGTAGAATATCAAATCAAAAAAGACCATGACCTAGTAACACAGAGTATCTATCAGTATATTCGTCATCCCATTTATGCGGGATATTATCTGTCCCTGATTGGCGCAGAGCTTATTGTTGGTAGTTACCTTATCTTTGGTATTTTACTTGCATTGCCAATTGTCTATACACAAGGAAAGCGTGAAGAAAAGATCCTCGAAGCTCATTTTGGAAAGAAGTACACAGCGTATAAAAAGAAAAGTAAAATGCTCATTCCATTTGTGTGGTAGATTGCTCGTGGTATAATTTCTCTACTTCGCATATGATAGGCACAATTACCGGTATCGTAGATTATCAAGAAGAATCCTTGCTCATTGTTGATGTCCATGGTGTTGGGTACAGTGTTCTTGTCTCTTCCTCAGTTTCTGTTACCCAAGGTGATCAGATTAAGTTATTTACGCATACGCATGTCCGAGAGGACGTACTCGAACTCTATGGCTTTTCGCATCCGGCGGATTTAAAGCTCTTCAAATATCTTATCAGTGTTTCTGGTGTTGGTTGTAAGACAGCACTGATGGTGTTTAGTGTAGGAAGTAGATCAGAGATTATTCAAGCGATTACGACCAACGACGTTGGCTTCTTTACTGCCGTGCCGCGTCTTGGCAAAAAGAATGCCCAGAAAATTATCATAGAACTTAAAAATAAACTTGGAGGAGAAACTGATTTAGATTTGGGGCAAGACGGTAGTGAAAGCATTGAGGTTATTGCTGCGTTGCAAGCTCTCGGGTTTACACCAGCTGAAGCCCGAAGCGCACTCAAGGGATTACACGGAGCCGGTGCGACTTCAGGTGAAAAAGTGAAGCTTGCTCTTCGTGCGCTTGGTAAATAATATGAAAAAAATTGTAGCAACAGTTGAAGACGTAAATCCAGAAGAAGAAAAATTATTTACTTCGCTTCGGGCTTCTTCATGGGATGAGTTCCATGGGCAAGAGACGATTAAGACAGCATTACAAATTGCCATCGCTGCAGCACAGAAGCGGGAAGAGGCAATTGAACATGTGCTTTTTTATGGACCTCCAGGACTTGGTAAAACGACCTTATCGCATATCATTGCACGCGAAATGGATGCCACTATCAAAATCACTTCAGGGCCAGCTCTAGCGCGTTCTGGTGACCTTGCATCGATACTCTCAAACCTTGAGAAAGGTGACGTGTTGTTCATTGATGAAATTCATCGATTGCATAAGACAGTTGAAGAGACGCTTTACTCGGCAATGGAAGATTACGCGCTTGATGTGGTTCTTGGCAAAGGGCCGTCAGCAAGGACACTTCGTATTGATCTTCCACAATTTACCATCATTGGGGCAACGACTCGTGCGGGTATGCTATCTGCTCCTCTTCGAGATCGGTTTGGGGTTATCCATCGGCTAGAGTTTTACAAGCCTGACGAGTTGGGGATTATTATTCGAGGAGCTGCTACGAAGTTGAACGTAATCTTGGATGAACTGAGTCTTGTTGAAATTGCTAAGCGGGCACGCGGGACGCCTCGTATTGCACTCAAGCTTCTCAAGCGAGTGCGGGATTATGCACAGGTCAAAGGAACAGGCGCGATTACCTTCCCATTGACGCAGCAGGCATTAAGCCTTCTTGATGTCGATACCATGGGACTTGATCCCTTAGACATGAAGTACTTAGCGGCAATTATTAAAAAACATAAAGGCGGTCCTGTTGGCATCGAAACGATTGCTTCCACTCTCTCAGAAGACGTAGGAACACTTGAAGATATGGTTGAGCCCTATCTGTTGCAGCTAGGATTCTTGCAGAGAACCTCTCGGGGGAGAGTTGCAACTCAATCCGCCTACGAACATCTTGGCATAACCTATCCTCAGCAGAAATAAGAGAGCTCTTAGATAATCATCACCCGTGATTGCTGAATGATAAAGAATATAAGCAGCAGTGAGAGGATAACAATAATTGCAATACAAACTGCCACCAGCACCAATGTTTTTTTGCCTGATTCTCGATTATAGCCACCTTCCCCTGATTTATACGGAGGCGTTTCTTTTGTCTGTGCCATAGTCTTTATGATATGACACTGCTTACCTCGTGTCAATAAAACTACGGAGCTTTAGTGGGGGAAGGTTGTGGTGTTGGATGCGCACAGCTAATACAAAACTTGTTGCCAAATGAATCAACCATGACACTTTCTTCTCGTTCTTCTACATTGTCTGTTTGCCCAGCTGCAGCTTGAGCATTGGTTCCTTTATCAATCCATACCTTTTCTCGTTTGATTGAGGCACCTGTTTTGTTTTCAGTTCCTTTAATAAGATACTCAAACCGTGTTGGACATTTGTCGTTTCCTTCACTAGTGCCTGATGAAAGATTGGTACAGACATATTTACCAAACACATTTGGTGGTTTTTGCGGTATCTCTTGTTTCTTGCCTTCGAGGAGGTGAGACATCAGATCGTTCCAAATTGGTGCTGCGCCTGTGACGCCAGAGACAATTCCAGACATTGGTGTGTTGTCATTGTTACCGACCCAGACTGCTACCAGATAGGATGGAGTATAGCCAATAGTCCAGTTGTCGCGGTAATCATTGGTTGTTCCTGTTTTTACAGAGACGCGTTGTTTATCAATACGAAGTTCGGAGTTGATACCAAACGCGGGAGCTCTGGCATTATTGTCGGCCAAAATGTCCGAAATGATAAATGCGACTTCAGAAGGAATTACTTTTTTACCAAAGATAGCACTCTTTGGTGGATTGTATTCTTCAAGTATTTTACCGTTCCTGTCAACAACTTTAAGAACAGGATGGAGGTCAATACGATACCCTTGATTTGCAAAGACACCAAAGGCTGTTGCCATATCCGTCATCATGACTTCGCCGCCACCAAGGGTCAGAGAAAGTCCGTATCGACTGGAGTCTTGGTATGTTGTAATTCCCATCGCAGAAGCCGTTGCTATCATGGCATCAATGCCATTGAGTTTGAGCATTTGAACAGCAGGGATGTTAAGCGATGTTGCAAGTGCTTGTCTCATCTGAACTACCCCATGGAAAGAATTATCGTAGTTGTGTGGACAATAGGCTGGTTGTGGAGGGTTAGGGAAGCAGACTGGTGCGTCAATAAAGGGCGTTGCTGCGGTGAATCCTTTGATGAGACCTACGGCATAGTTGATTGGTTTGATGGAGGAACCAGGTTGACGCTTTGACGTGGTAATATTAACGTTACCGTGGTGTGGATTAAAGTAATCAGTACTTCCGACCATGGCAAGAATTTCTCCTGTGCCTGGTTTGGTGATAAGGGCACCGCCGTTACTTACTTTGTATTTTCGCACGCTATCAACTTCCGCCGCGACGGTTGCTTGTGCATATTCTTGTAGTTTGAGATCAAGACTCGTGTAGACTTTAAGCCCCCCCTGTTCTACTGCTTGTTCACCATATTTTCTACCCAGTAAATCTTTGACATAGAAGACAAAGTGAGGAGCTTTGATGGGATTGGAGATCTTTTCAAATTGTAATTCTTGCTCGGCTGCTTTTTTCCGTTCTGCTTCGGTGATATATCCTTGGTCAGCCATTTTTTTGAGTACTGTTTCTTGTCGTTGTTTCCCAAGTTCAGGATGTGAGCCAAAGGGGGACAATGTACTTGGCGACTCTGGCAGTCCTGCGAGAAATGCTTGCTCAGCCAGAGTAAGCTCTGTGGCATGCTTTCCAAAAAAGGTTTGCGATGCTGCTTCAACGCCGTAAGCAGTCCCCCCATAAGGAACTTGATTGAGGTACATTTCCATAATTTGATTCTTGTTGTACATGAGCTCTACGACGAAGGAAAGCCCGACTTCTTTGATCTTTCGTTGAACGGTTCTCTCTGGGGTCAAAAGACTATTTTTAACGAGTTGCTGGGTTAAGGTTGATCCACCTTGGAATTGTTCATGAAACATGTTGGCGTAGAGAGCCCGGGCAATACCTCTGAAATCAACGGCGCCATGTCTGTAGAAGTCTTTATCTTCAATGGCAATTGTTGCTTCTTGCAAATGCTTAGGGATTTTACTGAGTGGGGTAAAGGTTTGATTACGGTTGGAGTAGAGTGTGTATAGTAGCTCACCATTTCTATCATAAATGTGTGTGGAGTAGGATCCTGTGGTTGCATGTAGCTTTGTAGGAGAAGGTAAATCTTTGATCCAGAAGAAATATAATCCGACCAAAGCCACAATGCCCAGAAGAAGTGGAATGAGAATTGTGAGCAGGAGAGATTTCTTTATCGAAAGCATACGTGCTTTTTTGACAATCTTTTGATACCGCTTAACCATACTGTATCTTTCTATTTTAGCAGATCTTTGTAAAGATTTTTCAATGGGTTATAATAAAGCTATGTTTGGGTTGGGCATTAATTGGTTAGATCTTGTGATTGCAGTTGTGGTGATCTTTTATGCCTATGAAGGATATCTTCTCGGATTTCTGTTGGCATCGCTTGATTTGGCAAGTTTTGTATTGTCATTTATTGCAGCACTTAAACTGTATCCTTGGGTAGCAAAGCTTCTGATGGCAGGCTTCTCTCTACCAATTGGTTTTGCCAACGCGATTTCGTTCTTTATTATTGCCTTCGTGGTTGAAGTGTTTCTCTCGTTGTCGTTTCGATTGCTTCTTCGTCGTATGCCTTCTGTTGCGGGGGAAAATCCGGTAGTCAGATTTTTGGGTAAGACAAATCATTGGTTGGGAATTCTTCCCGGGCTTCTTTCGAGCTTTATTATTCTGTCATTTTTGCTGACACTTATCATATCTTTGCCATCGTCTCCCTTTATTAAGCAATTTGTGACAGGCTCTTTGATTGGAGAAAAGCTTGTTGCCAATACCTCATTTTTTGAGAGCAAGCTCAATGATGTGTTTGGCGGAGCATTGGATGAAACACTCAACTTTGTCACGGTGAAGCCTCAAAGTGATGAAACCGTGCAATTACATTTTACTGTACGAAACGGAACGGTTGATACCGTTGCAGAAAAAGAGATGTTTCGGATGATTAACCAGGAGCGTCTCAATGCTGGTCTTGCTCCTGTGTTTTTTGATGATCCACTTGCTGATGTTGCTCGGCTTCATTCAGAAGACATGTTTATGCGGGGGTACTTTTCTCATTATTCTCCCGAAGGAGAGTCTCCGTTTGATCGGATGGAGAAGGCAAATATAGAATACACCTTTGCCGGAGAAAATCTTGCTCTTGCGCCAACGACAAAGCTTGCCATGCAGGGGCTTATGAATAGTCCAGGACACCGGGCAAATATCCTTAATCCAAACTTTACCAAAGTCGGGATTGGTGTGATTGATGGTGGCATTTATGGCAAGATGTACAGCCAGGAATTTACAAATTAACACATACAGCCTAGAATCATGCTTCTCTTTATATGAGAAGTGGATCAGTTTCTGGAGTTCTTTGTGGTTGTTCTGAGCTACTCATAATAGTGGTATTATATCCATAATTTCTTAATTGTCAAAAGTGAGGTATACTACCCTGTAGATGAAGAATAATAGCAAATACATTAAAGTAGCATTAGTCCACGATTACATCAAAGAATATGGTGGGGCAGAGCGGGTGCTTGAATCACTTTGTGAAGCGTATCCTGATGCTCCGATTTATACCGCGTTTTATCGAAAAGACTCCAATGCTTGGCAACGATTTAAGCATCGAAAGATCATTGCTTCGTGGGCACAGCATGTGCCATTTTTTGTAACTAAGCTACATAGCCCCCTACGCTTTCTTGCCCCTTGGATTTGGGGGAGTTTTGATTTCTCAAAGTACGACGTTGTAATAACTTCTGCGTCTTGGTACGTTACCAAAGGGGTTCTCAAGGAACGGAGAGCGGAGAACGGAGATCCGAGAACTCTGAATGGAGAACGGAGAACAGGGGCGATTGAGATTTGTTACTGCCATACTCCGCCGAGATGGTTGTATGGATACAGAACATCCATTGAATGGCAACGCTTCTGGCCGATTAAGCTCTACGGCATGTTCATTGGACATTTCATGCGAATGTATGATTTTACAGCAGCCCAGCGAGTTGATTACTTTATTGCCAACTCTGAAGAGGTAAAGGGAAGAATAAAGAAGTTTTATCGCA
>JAHFKF010000080.1 GCA_023245475.1 Candidatus Levyibacteriota bacterium | reverse complement strand
GAGCGTGACATTTCCACCAAACGCTGTAATATTCCGATCGACAATACCATGAATGATGACTTGTCCGCCCATGACTCGGACATTTTGTACATGTCCTTTGATAATAACCGTTCCTCCAGCGGCAATGACATCTCCGTTGACGGTTCCGTCAATTGTCACCGTTCCTCCAGCGACGTATGCGTCACCATTGATCGTTCCCAACATTGTCACGGTATCGTCCCCAGCAAAGTAATCACCTTCAAACGTTTCTGTTTGGGGGAGAACGGTGTGTGTCTTTTTTTCCTGCGCAAAGACAGGACTTGTTGAGCCAATTGTTATGAGTCCCAAGAGTACAAAGATAAAGATTTTTTTCATACCATAATTAGTGTAGCACAATTTTCTTGCTGTATGCTATAATCCCGGCATGTTTTACTCTAGAGAAAGGGAGCCAAGAGAGCCCCAGCCGCGTAATCTGTTGAATATTGTGAGTAATGTAGCTCCTTCAGGACGTGATCTACGTGCAACAGAAGGAAGACTCGGTAGCGTGCTTACGGAATATTCGAATAGACTGAGAGCAGTATCGAAAAGAAGAGATCCTCTTATTTTTGCTGATCTTCTAACTCCCGGATATGCTGGTGTACAAGAATTTGCGTTATTAGTTCAAAAACAGAATTATCAATTACAAGAATTTAAGAAAGGTGAGGATGATTCTGTTCTTCGTTTACTCTTTCGTAAGACAGTTGATTCAGCGATTGCAGAAGCCGATACAGCCCTGCAACGACTGAAAGACAGCGCAGTGAATGAAGAGACAAGAGAACAGTGGGGAAAGCGAAAAGCTACACTAAGCAGTATCCTTGATGAGTTACCTGAGCCACCTAAAAACTAACGCGTAAACATCTTAACAAGCGGTTTTCTGAAAAGAAAATAAAGACAATTAGTAAAGACTCCCAAAAGCAGTGCGAGTATGACAAGTTCACCTGAACTAAGTACCTGTTCAATACTTCTTAGGACATGCAGTGGTTGGGTGAATACATACCATGAATGGATGCGTTCAACTTTTCCCAGCACCATAGCAAATCCCATGAGCATATTAAATGTAATAAGAATCCCTGTTGCGGCTGTTTTTGTTGGCTTCCAGGTGGTAAGTAATGTTTCAAGCGGACACAACGCAATGAAGAATGTAACAATTCCTACAAATTCCAATACTATATATTGCAAAACAAGAATAAGCCGTGATGCTTCATCGACACGCGGCCATTGTGTAAAAATATGTTCCATGTCGGTAATGATATAAATAGTATTTGGCAGGTAAAGGAGCCACAGGATGCCAAAGATCCATTTAAGTATTCTATTTTTTACAGCAAAGAAAAGCCACACAAAGATAACTGGCACGATTGCCAGCCAGATATTAAATAACATCCAGTCGATATTAAATATAAGAATTGAATTCATAAAACCGTACTCTTTAGTGTACATGGTTTTGGCAAATTTTTCAAAATAGTATATAATCCTTCTATGCTCCTCATTACTGGCTCCATTGCTTACGACTACATTATGGATTTCCCCGGTAAATTTGCGGATCATATTCTTCCTGATCAATTGCACAACATTAATCTTTCTTTTATGGTAAACACCTTTGCCAAGCGTCGAGGAGGAACTGCTGGGAATGTAAGTTATACGTTGGGTTTACTTACTACACCACAAATACTGTTTTCTGTTGCGGGAATGGATTTTGGCGAGTACAAAGAGGCATTTGCAAAGCTTGGGATTGATACACGGCATATCTCAATAAACAAAAAAATCTATACAGCTACAGGTTTTGCAATGACAGATAAATCCAATAATCAAATTTGGGGATTCTTTAATGGAGCTATTGCTGATAGCACAAAGCTTCAACTCAAAAGCGTTGCAAAGAAAAATGATTTCGTGCTCATTGGCCCGCAAGGAGAAGGAACTATAAGCATGGTAAAGCAGGCGGTTACGTTGGGTGTCCCATATCTCTATGATCCTGGATTTACTTTGACCAATGTGAGTGATACAGATTTGACGTACGGGGTGACACATGCACACAGTCTTATTGGCAATGATTATGAGCTGAAGTTAATTAACGATCGAGTAAAAGATTTTGCATCATTAACTAAGGAAAAAATGGTTATTACAACGCTTGGAAAAGATGGAGCAAAGATTATTGTAAATGGTAAAAAAACAGTAATCAAGCCAGCAAAGCCGATTGCTGTTGTAGATCCCAGTGGTGCAGGGGACGCCTGGAGAGGTGGCTTTCTTGCAGGGTGGCAACGTGGATACGATCTCAAAACATGTGGACAAATGGGATCTATTGCTTCTTGTTATGCAATTGAGCACTATGGACCTCAAGAGCACAGCTACACAAAACAGCAGTTTGCAAAACGATACAAAGATACGTATAATGAAACTCTACTTATCTAGGACTATGGCAAAAGCACATTACGACGTAAAAGATCTCAAACTCGCCTCTGAAGGAAAACTCAAAATTGAGTGGGCCGGAAAGCAAATGCCCGTCCTCAAAAAAATCCAAGAACGATTCGTTAAAGAAAAAACATTTAAGGGCATGACGATTGCTGCTTGTTTACACATTACCAGTGAGACAGCAAATTTATTAATTGCTCTAAAAGCTGGAGGAGCAACTGTGGTCGCAAATGCTTCAAATCCTCTTTCAACGCAAGATAGTGTTGCAGCATCTTTGGTAAAAGACTTTAGTATTCCAACCTATGCAATCAAAGGAGAAGATAACGAGACTTACTTTAAACATCTTAACGCAGTGCTTGATTATAAACCACACATCACCATGGATGATGGAGGCGACCTGATCTATGCATTGCATACTGATCGCAAAGCAGAGCTTAAGAATATTATTGGTTCATCAGAGGAAACCACCACCGGTGTGATTCGACTCAAAGCAATGGAGCAAGAGGGCGCACTTCAACTTCCAGTGATTGCTGTCAATGACTCTGACACCAAGCATCTCTTTGACAATAGATATGGCACAGGGCAATCGACCATTGATGGTATTCTTCGAGCTACCAATATTCTGATTGCTGGGAAGACATTTGTCGTTGGTGGGTATGGCTGGTGTTCTCGAGGAATTGCGATGAGGGCAAAGGGCATGGGAGCAAATGTTGTCGTTACCGAAATTGATCCAGTTCGTGCACTTGAAGCAGCAATGGATGGTTTTCAAGTTATGACGATGAAAGATGCAACCAGGGTTGGAGATATTTTTGTTTCAGCAACAGGGGATAAACATGTCATTTCACTTGATATTATGAAGCATATGAAGGATGGTGCCATTGTTGCAAATTCTGGACACTTTGATGTTGAAATCGATATGGCAGGACTTGAGGATTTGAAAAAGAGTAAACGCCGGATCAGAACATCGCTTGATGAATATACGTTGCCAAATGGTAAAAAACTGTATGTGCTAGGTGAGGGAAGACTTGTTAACTTGGCAGCAGCAGAAGGACACCCGGCAGAAGTTATGGACATGTCATTTGCTAATCAAGCTCTTGCAGCAGAATTCTTTGTTCAAAATAAAGGCAAACTGGAAAACAAAGTTCATGTTCTTCCACGAGCGCTTGATGTTAAAGTAGCACAGCTCAAACTTGATGCAATGGGAATTACTATTGATAAGCTGACACGCGAACAAGCAAAATATCTTTCTTCATGGGATGAAGGTACTTCTTAGCCGTTTGATTACTTTTTAGGAGTGAAACTTTCACTGACAAAGACACTTACTTTTGTTGTACAGGGGCAATTAAATTGCAATGGTCTATTTGGTGGCGTTTTGCTTGGCATCGTCTGGGAAGAGAGTAGTATGATTTGTGTCTGATCTCCCGATTCTTTTTTGTATCCCCAGGTTGAAGATCCCGGTCCATCTGCAGAAAGATTATCATCGGCCGAAAACCCTAATTGTTGGATGTAAGCTTGTTGTTCAAAATGAGTTGTACTCACCGATTTCGTTATAATTGTTGCAGAACGGACAACGCCGTTTATATCTCCATACATTGTTGATTGAATACTTGCTTTGGGGTTACTCCAGTTAGCTCGAGGTAGCCAAGAGGGAAGGACATTAAATATTTTTTCTGTTGTTGGATTCAAAGTGATTACTGAAGCTGTCTCAGATTGAGAAGCACTTCTGTGAGTTTGTGCCCAAAGCATGCTTATACCCACAACAACTGCAACTAGGAAAATAATAATAATGTATTGCTTGTGCATATAGTGTATTTTAGGGCTGACACGTCCCATTGTAAAGAGCATCGTCACGGCAGACGTTGCCACTGGGCAAGGTACATGAGGCGTTTTCTTCAGCAACGGTTTGTCCACCAAGCCATGCACAGTACCGTTGGTCAACGGTGTCATAGCCAGTTGTCTTGACGCCGCCGACCGGACATTGTCCCCGATAGAGTGCCCATTCTTCGCATGCCATATTATCCTCAAACATGCACAATCCATAACTTCCTCCATCGCCACGTTGTTGCAAGACTAGTGTTCCTCCAACCTTAGCGCAATTTTCTGATGCTGGATTTGCAAGTGTGGATGTTTGTTTATCAGTCCGTGTATGTATTGCCGTAAGATCATTGTTAAATGGTGAATCGATTTTTTGCCCATTGGTATCAAGTAGTTCTATCGTCGTGTCATTCTTCATCCAGTAGAGGCTTTGGACAGATTCATTTTCTTCCTGTAGTTTAAAGACTTCGGCATTGGGATCAAATGGTGCCCCTGTTGTGAGTGTCCATGTACCAGTAGTAACAATTGGTGAGGTCATTTTGCCCTGATAGAGATCATGTTCAACGAAGGTTCCACTTTTTGCCATGGGGTGAGCTTTTGTTAAAGTAATCGTCCTTACAACTCCAGTGCAATCTGCACAAGGAAACGTACCGGTATAGGTCGTTGTGACTGGATGTGCTTTTCGTAAGACGGTATGTTT
This sequence comes from Candidatus Levyibacteriota bacterium, assembly GCA_023245475.1. Classification (GTDB taxonomy): domain Bacteria; phylum Patescibacteriota; class Microgenomatia; order Levybacterales; family UBA12049; genus JAHFKF01. The sequence goes on along the minus strand of JAHFKF010000080.1, from coordinate 1,014 downwards.
GGCTGCAATGGTAACACCAAGAAGAAAGAGTGAGGCGAACATAAGGACAATAAGAAGCAGGAGTCTTCGTGATGATTTCTTTTTTGCTTTTGCCATATCATCTTCTATGATAGAGGGTGAGTAAAAGACTTGTCAACGGGAGTTTTATATATACGCTCCTTCTTGGTATAATAGCCACATGAAGTACACAGTCTTATTATTTTATCAATACGTCGAGATTGCCATTCCTGAAATTGTCCAAAAGACACAGCGTCAACTCTGTGAACGGCTGCATCTTAAAGGCAGGATTATTGTCGCGTACAATGGCATCAATGCAACTGTCGAAGGGCAAGATGATAGCATTGAAGAGTATATTACGGAGATGAAGCAAGATCCACGCTTTGCTGATATTGTCTTTAAAAAGAGTGAAGGGACAGGCAAGGCCTTACCGAAACTGCAAGTGCGTGTCCGAAAAGATTTAGTGAGTGACAAGACTGATGAGTGGGGCGTTGATCCCCATGTTGTTACAGGTAAATATCTGACAGCAGAGGAGTTGCATGAATGGATTCATACGGAAAAGAAGTTTTACATCATGGACATGCGCAATGACTATGAGCACAAAAGTGGTCAGTTTCTTGGTTCTATTTTGCCACCTATTGAAACATTTCGTGATTTGCCCAACGTCTTACCACAGCTCAAACAATATGATGATCGGCCAATTGTAACTGTCTGTACGGGAGGCATTCGGTGTGAGCGTGCATCAGGTCTTCTGATCAAGCATGGCTTCAAAGATGTCTATCAACTGCAAGATGGCATCGTGACCTACATGGAAAAATATCCCAATGAAGATTTCTTGGGCAAGCTGTATGTCTTTGATAATCGAATCTTGATGGGCTTTAACACTGACAGCGCGGAGCACAAAGTAATAGGGAAGTGTGAATCGTGTGGCAAGTCGAGTGAGCATTATATTAATTGCAAAAATGATAACTGCCACAGACATTTAATTATTTGTGAAGATTGTATGAATTCTGACGG
>JAHFKF010000079.1 GCA_023245475.1 Candidatus Levyibacteriota bacterium | reverse complement strand
ATTATTCTATTGTTTATTGCCAGATCCATCCAACACAAGCAACGCCAAGCCGAACTTGCAGATATCCAGTTGGCAGATCACTAAGCTCTATTTGCTTCCGCAAGAACCCTGTTGTATAATACCTCAATGAATACTCTAGAGAGAGGGAGAGGATCTACTCCTCAAGAAACAGAAAGACCAACAGGACGAAGAATTATCATGATAACGCCAAGAGAACTCAACATTCTCACGAGACTAGCTCAAGGAGATACACATAAGGAGGTAGCAAATCAACTATCTGTCTCAGAAACTACTTTTAGCCAAAAGTATCTTCCCCCGATCTTAGAACAATTTGGCACTCTCCCTAAAGAGACCGTGAAGCAAGCTGTGATTTTGGGAGTTGTTACAGATATTGAGCCACTGTCAGAAGAGCAATTACGTTCACTGTCGAAACGAGAACGTGACATTTTGGATGCAACATATAAGCATCCCCTTAGTAATAATCTAACAAGTCAGTTAGCAAAGATTCTGCATCTAAGTGAATTTACAGTCAAGAAAGATCTTCCCAGTACTTATGGTAATCTGGGTGCGAGAAATATGCTCCATGGAATAGCAAAATACGCTCGTACAATTGAACCTCCAGCACAAAAACCAGCAATTGTGTGTATTCAAGAAAAAGAGGGAGATGTTACGGAACAACAGATACGTTGGTTTGAAGACTTTGCACAACGAGACGATGGGAGAGAGAAAGGAAGACCTGACCATATTGAACAACGAATGCAGGTGTTACGTAATGGAGGAACACTAGATTTCATAAAAGAACCTCTTAACATCCTTGAAATGCTGAGGGAACAAACTCAATTACAAGTTACTGAGACGGGTAGAAATCCACAAATTGTGATCTGGCCAGCTGTTAGTAGAGAACAACGTGACAGTGTAGCAAAGCTTTTTAGCCCGGGCAAACCACTACAAGATTTATAATTTTATCCCTATTTGCTTCAGAAACATTTCTGCATTATAATACCCCAATGAACACTCTAGAAAGAGGGGGAAGATCTAATCCTCAAGAAACAGAAAGGCAAATCGGACGAAGAATTATCAGGATATCACCCAGAGATCGTGATATTCTTACTCGCAAATCTCAAGGGGAAATTTTTAGAGATCAAGCAACTCAGATGCCTATAGCAGAATCTACTATCAAACATCGTGTTGTTGAAATAACTAAAAAATTTGGCACCACATCTACGAACGAAACTCTTAAGCAAGCAGTGATCTTGGGCGTTGTTAGAGATGTACCTACAATTTCAGACGAGCAATTGAGCGTATTAACATCACGAGAATGTGCAGTCTTAGATGCAGCATACAAACAACAGCTGGATAATAATATAACCGAACAACTAGCACGTACGCTTTCTATGTCTCAGTCAACCTTAAAAAGGTCTTTCAGTTCACTATCCAATAGAATCGGTACAAACAGAGTAATAGAAACTGTACTAAGGTATGCTCGTACGATTGAACCACCAGAACAAAAAACAGCAATTGTGTGTATCCAAGAAGAAGATGGAGATGTCACAGAACAACAAATACGTTTGCTCGAAGTGTTTGCAAAACAAGAATCTGGAACGGGAAAAGGAAGACCTGACTATATTGAACAGAGAATGCATGTGTTACGAAATGGGGGGACAATCGATATAACAGAGCAGCCTCTTAATGCGCTAGCGATGCTAACCTTCTCAACTGAATTACAAACGATAAATACAGAGGGGACGCCCGAAACTCTTATCTGGCCTGCCGTTAGAGGAAGATAACGTGACAGTGTATCAACCCTTTTTCGCCCGGGCAAACCTCTACGAGATTTATGAAGAATTGAAATGTTATAATCAGTAGGATGCGGTTGCCGAGTTGTCAGGCGCCCCGCCGCAAGCGGGGAGACGAGGGTTCAGCGCCTTCCCGCATCTCACTATGACACCAGCAAACTACATTATCGATTCTTTAAATACGTTAAAAACAACCGATGCTTCACTCCGAGAAGATGAAACGATTGAAGACGCAATTTATCGGCTACTTATGTCCAAAAAATTTCGCAAGTATTCTGCTCAGCCACATTTGATTGAGCACATCAAAAATGCAATTAAAATCAATGTGGAAAAGCAAGAACCAATTAACGCGACATTCCTGCATGGAGCATATAAGTTGTGGCGACTTGAAGAATCACCAAGTGCTGACTGGGCTGAGCTTTTCGCAGCAATGTATTATACCAATTGGCTTGCACCGATTTGTTCGATTTATAAACCAGGTGTGTGGTTTGATTACTTTGTCGATGATTTGATAATCCCAAAGCTCAATAATATCCCACTTGAAGATGTAACTGCATACAGAAAAAGCTTTCAGGCTGTACTGGATTTTTTAAAGCCTTATCAACCAGACAATATGCGAATGACAATCACAGGAGTAGGCGATCAATTTGATTCATCCGAATCGTTTGATGAAAAGCTTGCAAATGATGTACAGAAGTATGCCCAGCAATTCCCAAGTGGTCTGCCTGAAGTAACTGAAAGCCGTTCAATTATGATTAATCTCAATAGAAAGCCGTCTGAGACAGACCAGAATAATCCTGACTGGAAAGCAAAGAATGTCCTCATGCATGATGCGTACATCAAGCTTACCAAATTTGAAACAGGTTATCATTTGCAACCTAATAAGATTCTTACCTTTAATCAATCAATACCAGGACTTGCACTGGGACTCGGTACAACCAAGACTTCAATTGCCAAGTTCTGGGCTGGGGTTGGAACACTCAAGAAAGATGCAGACAGCTATAGACAATATATCTTGTCACCTAAACAGATTGAGACAAACAAAATAACCACAGAACAAATTGCAATAACGGGACTTACTGGCAAGAACTTTACATCCATACGAATCATCGATTCTGAGTAATACTTAGTGTGCTACAATTGCCTCATGAACCTCGCGTATAATCTGCGCCCACAAACGTTAAGTGAATTTGTCGGGCAAGAACATCTCGTTGGTAAAGGCAAAATCCTACAAAAAATGATTGAGACCAGCACCGTCTCATCGATGATTTTCTGGGGACCGCCCGGCAGTGGAAAGACGACACTGGCATATCTCATTGCTCATGCAAGTGATGCAGACTTTCATCATCTCTCAGCCGTTGAAACAGGCAAAGCAGATTTGAGAAAGATAATTGAAATAGCTGAATCAAAACAAACCAAGCAAGTAGTGTCATCCTGGAGTGGCACCGACCACGATAGGATCTCTGATAAAAAAGATTCTATCGCTACGCTCCAGAATGACAAACCGAAAAAAACCATTCTCTTCATCGATGAAATTCACCGCTGGAACAAAGCCCAGCAAGACGCACTCTTGCCATATGTGGAGAGTGGACTAATTACGCTTATCGGTGCAACCACAGAGAATCCGTCCTTTGAAATTATCAGCGCTCTTCTTTCCAGATCACGAATCTTTGTTCTCAAAAGTCTTGAACAGGCAGATCTGGAGAAAATCATTGATACGGCACTCACTGATAAAAAGCGGGGAGTAGGGAAGTATAAGAAAACAATTACACCTGACGCAAAAGAGCTTCTCATACGACTTTCGGGAGGAGATGCAAGGACTATGCTTAATGCACTTGAGATTGCGGTGACCACATACAAAGAAAAAAAGATCACACCCGAAATTATCAAAGAAGTCTTCCAAACAAAGTCCGCTGGCATCTATGACAAAAAAGCCGACGAGCACTACAATATCATCTCGGCGTTCATCAAATCGATGCGAGGATCTGATATCGATGCAGCACTCTATTATCTTGCTCGAATGATTGAGAACGGCGAAGATCCAAAGTTCATCGCCCGACGTATGATCATCTTTGCCTCAGAAGATATTGGGATGGCAGATAGGGGAGCACTCATTCAAGCAAACGAAGCATTTGAAGCGGTAACAAAAATTGGAATGCCAGAAGCACAAATCATTCTTGCTCACATCGTCATTTATCTATCCCTTGCCAAGAAGTCACGAGCTGTTGTCGATGCCTTGGGTCGTGCAAAGCAAGCAGTATATGACTTTCCCAACGAACCAATTCCGTTGCACTTGAGGAACCTGCCTCGCCTGCCGGGAGGCAAGGCGGGCGCTCCGACGAAGCTTATGAAAGACCTCGGCTATGCCAAAGACTACAGCTGGCAAGAAGGAAAAGTAGGGGCAAAAGCAGGATTGTCGAACCTTCCTGAGAAGTTGAAGGGGAGGAAATTATTTCAAGAATGATGTACACTTAAATTGTATGTCGAGGCGATTTAACATAAAAGAACGGGAGTATTGGGCAAGTATCTGCGTTGCTTGTTCTCAAGTAACGTTTGGTGTTTTCTGGGGAATTGGATTCTTTCCACCGCTTGACGGTAATAAAATTTTTGTGATAGTATTCAATTTGATTGCAAGCGTTATTTTTTGGTTAATAGGACGCTGGTTTACAAAAAAATAGTATGAGTTTAGAACAAGTTATCATTCTTATCGGGGGAGAAACATTTCTTATGCTCTTTCTTTTGGGGATGGCAATCTATATCCGCAAACATTCCTAAATCCTCCTATCTTTCCACTACAGCAGCGGCTTTCAGGTATGCAACAGCTCTTCCAAACGGTTGAAGGGGATGAAGTTTTATGAAGGGTAGATTAAACTTCTTTCAACAGAGTAGCTGCAATCTTCTCATACTTCACTGGTGAGAACCGATATAATCCCGTATGTCGAATGTCTTTATCAGTATCAATGGTAAATACGCTTTCGCGATCAAGCAAGGAGGTTTTAAAGTCTTTGTAGTTTTCTGTCAAAAGATGTGCATGGTGAAATGTGTATAAACAATAGTAAAGGAGAAAATCACTGTAACTGGCAGTCCCAGCTACTTTTTGAATGGTAAGTTTAAGTGCACTACTTAGCTTATCGAGATGTTTTTCTATTGGATATACAGTCACATAATCTTTCAGAAATTGTGCTCGACTGTTATACACTAGCAAATTATCTGTCCTTAAAAACTCAAACTCTACGGATGGAATAGTAATCAGTTCTTTACCTTGGTCTTTTAGAGAACGGAGAACAGAACTGAATTCTTCTAGATAAGTAGTTAGTAAAATTAGAGTACAGGTATCAATGAAGAGGTAACCAACTCCCAGATTATCAATAATCTCTTTTTGATAATATAGTTTCATCTTGAGAGAACGTATCCCTTACCTTGCTTGCATCTTTCTCAAATTTTTTAACATCAAAATTTTCCCACCCTTTTGCCTTTTGGTTATAGGTGATTTTAACTAACTTTTCTTCTAATCGTTGTACTGCTGTCTTCGTCGCCATACCAAAAGTATATCATTAGTTATAATACCATGTGTAAGAAAAACTATCTCCTCACAAACAAAATCGCGTTGGGGATTGCCCGACCGGGGCCGGCTTTATAACCTCCCGCCCAGAGAGCAGTTGAACCACCACTGTCAAGATTGAGTGCATTCTCAAGACCAAGAGCTTTAAGTACATACGCCATCTCGGCAACCGTCACATTGTAGATGACACCAATATAAACAATATTTCCTCTGTTGCCGACAAAACCTCTTGAGCCCTTACCACCTTGCTTTGGGTCACTACCTCCACCAAATGCAATGTTGCCACCAGAAAGAAGGAGTGGCTGGTTGGCAATCACACCATCAACGCCCGTGTCCCGCCCCCAGCCCGAGGAGGATCCCAGAAAACGAGCATAGCCTGAGCCAAACACAGCAAGCGGAACATTGCTGTAGACATTGTTTTCTGAGTTAATGTACTTCTTGTTTTTATTCATAACTAACGTATCAAATGAGTTAGTCTTACCAGCACAACTTGGATACGATGCCGGACAGAAATAGGAACCATTCACTCCAGCAAAGGCACCATTTCGAGCAACATAATCTCCCAAAGAAAGTACAGGGCAACTGTCGCGGCAATCTCCATCGGTTGCGGTATCCACAATGACTCTCGTGGAGTTGAGATCCGCTGCAACAAGTCCAATGGTATATGTACCAATTTCTGTCTTGACCGCTTGATAACTGTAACCACTTGCTGGGGGAGTGTTGTTGGCAGGAGCCGGTCC
>JAHFKF010000078.1 GCA_023245475.1 Candidatus Levyibacteriota bacterium | reverse complement strand
AACCACTAAAACCGATCAGCCAATCATCTGCATACCTCAGATACTTAAAGCGTCGGAACTTAGGATCATTGGGATCACGAGAAGGCATCTTTTGTGCTTTAGAGCGCAATCTTTTAGCCTCTTTTTTATTCCCTTTGTTCCTTTCCTTCCAAGCTTCATTTAGTAGCTTCATGTAAGGTTGATAAGGTTTTCTTTTGACTCCTTTATTGTATACTGGAAAAAGTTCTGTAGTAACAAACTTATCTAATCTATGAAGGTATATATTACTAAGGATGGGACTTAACACACCACCTTGCGGAACTCCACTTAAGGTATTATTGAATTTCCAATCCTCTAAATATCCTGCTTTTAGTAGATTAGATACTAGCCGAATGAAACGCTTATCTTTTATTTTCTCGCTCAGAATGGATAACAAGATCCCATGATCAAAACTATCAAAACATTGCGAGATATCTCCCTCGATAAACCATTTCACTCCTCTCCAACTTTTAGTTATCTCTCCAAGTGCTGTATGACATCCTCGGCCTTGACGAAAACCGTGTGAATATAGACTAAACTGCGGTTCATAATACGCTTCTAATATAGAACGCATTACTTCCTGTAGTAGCTTATCTGACCATGAAGGTAATCCTAACGGACGTAATTTCCCTGACTTTTTAGGTATATAAATCCGTTTCACTGGTATCCATCTATAATGCTCATTACGTAAGACCTTAATGATATTGTCGATTTTCTCCAGTGACATAGCATCCACAGTTTCCTTTGTTGCTCCAGGTGTCATTGCTCCATCATTACGATAGAGGCGATTATAGGCACGTAGATAAAGATCTCGGTTGTAGAGTTGTCTATAGACATCTTCCAATAACAATTCTCGTTTACCTCGATCTCGGATGACTCCCAAGACTGTTTCGGCATTTCGCATCTCGCGTACCTCACTTTGTTGGTTGTCAGATTACCTGTACTCCTTCGCCATGTAGTAAGCTTTCCTTATCTCGGACTACTATGAGTACTCCGTCATCTTAGGACTCGCGTCCCTTAGACAATCCCGTGTTCCTTTGCCATTGAACGTATCTAGCGAGACTTAGGCATCCTACTCATCTCCTTAAATGACTTCGCTAGTCATCGCCCATCAAACGGAAGTTACATACTGCGAAAGCTTAACAGTACATATATGATGGCACTGCCTAATAGACGTTGTAGCAGCGAGTGTGAGTTTCCACCACTGGAGATTAGGATTCAGGCAGTTTAGCTTTTGCCCTATCTCGCGGGTCTTGCAGAACAATATCTTAAACGTCTTCCAATATTTTCCGCTTTTCTGACATGCTCTTTTCCCCTCTGGCTTTCGCCTTCAGGTTAATCAGATGACCCAGAAGTTTTCCTCCGAACTTCTCTTGATTTCATCAAGGATTCAATAACTAGTTCCACGGCGCACACTTTCACCTCACACGGCTCCTCAATAATTTGGCGTTTGTCATCCGCACCTCCTCTCGTCTAAATCTCTGGTTGTTTTTGCATCATGGCAATGTCGATGAAGTAGTTGTAAATTGTTATAGATAGAGCGTGTCGCGCAAAAGATATTTGAAAAAAAGGAAAGATTAGAGAATTTCAAATCTTTTTCATTGAAATTCTCTAATAAGTTCGTGTAATTTCCTTGAGCAATGAAAGAAATAAGGCCAGAGGAAAGACATGAACGAGCAAGAAAATATTACCCTGGAAGTACAGAAGACTTCAAGGGAAGAAGAGCAAATGGTATCGATATTAGTGCCAACAAATCATCCACTGCTGAAACTAAAAGAAGCATTACCGTGGGAAGAAATAACAGAAGTAATGGTAAAGCAATGGAGAAAAGCAGGCAAAAACGTAGATGGGAAAAGGGGACAAGCTTGGCCAATAGTATTGTATGTGCCATTATTAGTACTGATGATGATAAAACATTTTCACTCAAGGCAAATGGAAGAATATATGGCAGAGAGCGTAGTAGCGCGGGTGTTTATAGGATGGCAAGAACAAACTCAATTTCAAGTACGAGATCATGCAAATATAGCGAGAGCAATGCAAGCATTAGGAGCAGAAGCAATAGAACAAATAAACGCATTGATAATAAAGAAAGCAGTAGAATATGGATTTGGGAACAAAGAAGTATTAAGTGCAGATACAACAGCACAAGAATTACCAATAGGATATCCAAACGAACCAGGAATATTAAAAGGTATAGCACAGAGATGCCTAAGAGCGTTTGGACAATTAAAAAAAGCAACAATAACAGTAGCAACAGAAGTAGTAGAGAAAGCCAAAACCGTACTCAAGCTAGTAAAAGAACATCATTTATTTGCCAAAACGATAGAAGAAAAACAACAGTTATTGAACAATATAATAGGACAAACAGAAGATTTGATGGTGTCAAGCACACAAATCATAGAATCCATAGGAGTTGGAGCAAAGTCCTTACAACAATCAGCAGTCAAAAAGCTAAAAGAAATGGTAGAAGTGACCAAAATATTGATACCCCAAATCCAGTATTGGATAAACACAGCAAAAGTAGCAACAGGCAAGATATTACACTCTGGAATTACCCAAGCAAAAGCAATAGTACGCAACAAAAATGGAAAACTAGTGGAGTTTGGTTTCAAATATTTAATAAACAAAATAAAAGGAGGTTATGTCTTTGGTACAATGATATTAGATACCACACACGAAACCTTAATGCCACTTCAAGCATTGGCAGACTACCGAAAGATATTTGGAGAAAAATCAGCCCCACAAATATTAGTGTACGACCGAGGGGGGCATGCATCAAATACAATAAAGAAATTGACCAAACAAGGAGTAGGCAAAATTGGTATTCAACCAAAAGGAAAGGCTCAATGGCTTGTTTCAGGCCAAGATCGCCAAATCGTCAAAAGCGAGCGTGGCAAAACCGAAGGCATTATTGGAACTTTGAAATCCCCAAAATATGGTTTCAACTTTCCAAAACAACGAAACCTTCTTTCACTTCGAGCCTCTGGACAACTTTCTATTCTTTCTTTAAATTTGAACACTCTCTTGAAAGATGTGTCCAATCAGAGAGTTTCTGCTCTCAAAAAAGTGGCTTGATCAGTCTTAGAGCTTTTATTGATGGTATTTCTCTCCTTAAGATGCAACCATATGTTAGGCTCTAAAACAAAACATTACCTTTTTTTATCAAACTATTCTGCGACACGCTCTAGATATCTAGTCCACCAATTTCTTTTGGAAAGATATGATCTATTTCAATTAAGTCTGCTTCTGTGAAGAATAATCCACATTCTCGGCATTTTCCCTTTTGCTCCTTAAGGAGTCTTGCAACTCTTTTTGGGATTCTAGGATAGCAGCCTAATCTTTTACTCCAATATACCCAATCTCCGTCATATGGACTTCTATGGCCTTGCACTTTCTGGTGTCTCTTGATCGGTGTTTCTACGTGCTTGGTTAATCTGCGGTCATTGTCGGTTGGTTGGAATATCCATCCTTTTCCTTTAATGATTCTCCAGTATTTTTTGGCTATCCAAGTCTTTGATTTCTTTGGGTGTCTTCGTGTCGCCCAAGCAAGTAAGGTTGCGAATAAATTTGTTCCTATTTTTCCAAAGATTTTTTTACTTACTACTGTCGAGTAGAAGTTACACCAGCCTACAATTATGGGATTAAGGATTTTTATTAGTTCTTCCTGTTTTCCCGCTTTTTGCTTGCATACTTCTTCTTTAAGTCTTTGGGTATGGTTTTTTATTGCTTGCTTACTTGGTTTTATGAAGGTTTTAAATCCAAGTAGTTTTCCGTGTGAAGTCTTTCCTGATTTGGTTTTTCCTACTCGGTATTGCCTAATGCTAAATCCAAGAAAATCAAATCCTACTCCTGCTTCTGATTTTTTAAGTGTATGAACTATTTTGGTCTTACTTGGCTTTAATTCTAGACCCATCTCTTTGAGCCATTCTGAGGTGATTGATTGACATTGCTCTATTACTTTCTTTTCTTCGTGTAAAATTACCAGATCATCCGCATATCTTACTACAATCGGAGAGTTGACTTTCATTCTGCCATTGTATTGAGATCTAGTTTTAATTACAGTTTCTAGTCCGTGTAGAGCTATATTCATCAATAATGGTGAAACTGTTCCCCCTTGTGGAACACCTTCTTTTGTGGGATATAGTTCCCCATTATCTACCATTCCTGCTTTTAACCACGCTTTTATTTGTCGTCTTATCACTGGAATGGTATTTATTTTCTTCAGTAAGGCTTTTTGGTCGATCCTGTCGAAGCATTTTGCTATGTCAGCATCTAAGACCCATTTGGCTTTCTGCTTTATTGCATTAAAAATTGCTTCTATGGCATCGTGACACGATCTTGCTGGTCTAAATCCGTAGCTATTGTTCTCAAATCTTGCTTCCCATTCAGGTTCAAGAGTTGATTTAATCAGTGTTTGGAGTGCCCTATCGTACATAGTAGGAATACCTAGTCCTCTTTTTTCGCTTGTTCCAGGTTTTGGTATCCAAACGCGTCTTACTGGGCTAGCTCTCCTTCCTATTTTTAGGTTACTTGCAAGGGTATATCTCTGGCTCGGAGTTAATGATTTAATTCCATCAATTCCTGCTGTCTTCTTCCCTTGGTTGTCTTGTGTCACTCTTCTGACTGCTAATAGTTTTGCAGATCTAGATTTGGTTAGAAGTTTTTGGAGTCTATAGACTGTTTTTTGATCTCCACGATTTGAGGCTCGATATATGCGTCTTTGGAGCTTAAAAACATTCTTTTCTATCTTCTTCCAATCAATGTTTTTCCATTTATCCATCGGGATTTCTTCCGTGGCCATAACATATTTGCTCCTTTCTACACCTATACCTTCCAAATTATCGTGTCTCTGTCAGCATATACTATAGCTTTCCTATAGTCGTTGGCTTCTGAGACGATCCCACTCCCCTTTGGCTTGCGGTTGACACCTGCTCCAATTTGCATTGGAGAGCTAAAGGTTCGTTATTCCGTTCCTAGTTTTAGTTTTGTGTTGAACTTAGGTTCTCATTGTTCGCCGAGGTACTTTTGGATGCTTCCTGGATCAATTTAAGATTTGTCCAGCTTTCTCTTTTTCCATTTTGGATCAAGCCAATAACTCACGTAGGCTTGTTTTGGATTACGACGATTCAGACATGAGTTTGATTTCCTTTCCATATTCAACTGTGCTCGGCGGGGTTCTTTGTTGAGTTCAGAGTTACCGCCTTTCACTCCTGCTTCACGGATTGATGATCAGTCTCTACCGTGAGGATTGTGCTTTCACTCTTTAAGGTTGATGTAATTTCTTATACCAACTCCTTTTGCATCTAGAGGATTGGAATTTCACCAATACTAAAACTAAGTTATCAAAGACCTTTTGGATCTATGCTCCTATCCCTGACTGTTTAGGCCATTTCTAGGAAACGGATCGCAGCTTAAATCTCCAATCAGGTAATTTTACCAGAATGTAGCAAATGATGAGTTTGCGGGAAAAGTGCTGGAGAAAGTTAACGTTGCTCAGGTTCAGAAGTGTCAGAGAAAAGAGCTTTAGGAACAACACGTCGAGTAACCTCTTCAAAGTAAGAAACCAAAGTAGCTCGCAATTGATTAGATTCAGGCAATAAAGTCTCAGTAATAAATTGCTCAGAGGCTTTAATCATAATAGTGGAACGGCGTTGACCATGATAAGGATAAGGAGTAATACCATAACGCCCTAACCACCATAACCCTTAATAACTATTATTACTAGCATTATTACTATTACTACCATTATTAGACGCAAATGTTGCTAAAACTTCAAAATATTCTGTAGGGTTAAAATTATTAATTTGCTCTTCTCTGGTAACTAGGATAGAAAGTACTGGAGTTTGCACCCGACCAAGCGAAAATACCTCCCTTCTACCACTTTGATTGTCGCTAGCTTTAAGGCTAAAGGCTCTAGTTCCATTAATGCCAATCAAATAATCTGCTTGTTGTCTTGCATGTGCTGAATCTCTGAGTCCAGCATAATGATTAGCTGATCTAAGATTAGAAAACCCTTTTTCAATATCATCCTTGGTTAACGATGATATCCAAAGGCGTTCTACTGGCTTTCTACAATTATTAGTCAAGTAAATTAAG
>JAHFKF010000077.1 GCA_023245475.1 Candidatus Levyibacteriota bacterium | reverse complement strand
CTCTGCATCGTTCCCGAAAAAGGACCTACAGGGAAATAAGGTATTGAGGTTTGTCTTTTTTCAGGCTGTTTTAATAGACGTAATCTAATAAGATTTTCTAATGCAATTTCTACAATATCACCTTCTACTCTAAATTCTTTAATGAGACCACTCCTGCGTAGCCTCATGCGAGATAATACTTTAGGTTTACTAGCTCTTGCTATTAAAAAAAATTTATTCAAAATTTTTGCCTCTAATGGAGATAATTCTTTCAAAATTGATATGTAAGTTGCGTGCATACTCCCATTGCCTATACTCATATTTGCAAGAAGGTTCGCCCACATTGTTTGCATTGTTGCATCTTCTTCCAGAGAAGCTGCTTCGAGGTATTCAACCGATGTTTTCAATGGAAGAGGAACTACTTCCAGGTTGTAATTTTCTCTTATTTTTTGAGCTTCGTGCATTATTCTTAGCACATTTTTCCAACGAGCAAATTTCATGTTATCGCTATAAATACCTAAACCATCTTTAATAAAATCAGGTGTAATATTAGAAAAAAATTTCTGGAATGCATTTAGATCAGTAGGGGATACCTCAAGTTCTCCAGAATGGCTAGGAATAGACAATTTAGCACGCATAGTTAATGCATTATAGCAAACCTTTTTTACCTTTTCCTTAATAAGCTCTGATATAATAGCTTGAGTATTGCAGATTAAAGATAAGTAATTAATCTATGATAAGATCATCAATAGAATCAAGCTGTTTAAGTAGTGTCGGATATGATAAGCAATTAAAATTATTAGAGATTGAATTTAGATCTGGCTCGGTTTATCAATACTTCGATGTTCCTACAGAAATTTATAGCCAATTATCGCACGCTCCCTCAGCAGGAAGATATTTTAATAAGTATATTGCTTACAAATTTAGATACAAACTAGTTGAAAATTATTCATATCAAGAAGCTTCAAAGCAAGATAGAATTAATAATCCACCAACAGCAGATAGCATTAAGCATCTTTATAAAAAACTAGCTTTTAGATTTCACCCTGACAGAGCTCAGGGATATGAAAAATTGATGAAGGAAATCAATACTTTATATGAGGAACGTAACTACTACATGCTTAAAGAAATTGCGAAGCAATATAATTGCAAGAACTAACACTTAATGAAGAGCAACATTATGGTATGAATTAGATACAAACTACTAATTTAGTAGAAACTAGTAGATAACTAGTAGTAAATATGATATAATTTATCTACTAATTTAGTAGAAACTAGTAGATAACTAGTAGTAAATATGATATAATTTATCTACTAATTTAGTAGAAACTAGTAGATAACTAGTAGTAAATATGATTAAGAAACCACCAAATTGGAAAAAAGGGCTAAATGAAGATTTCTTTAAAAAAGTATTAAGTTCAGAAGAACTCAAACAGCTACTTAAACATGCAGAGAAAGATTATGTCTATTGGGACAAATTTATGCACTATAAAATGCCACTAGGTATTAAGGTAGATGAAGCTTGGTCATACCTGAAATTTACAAGACAAATAACTTCAGAAATAACACCTATAAAAGCAATCAATGAGAACCCTTTTACTATGAATTTAACAAAGGGCATGTATAAAAAACTGAGTTTTGTTGATTCCAATACTAGCGGGTTCTTAACGTCTAGCTTTGATAAACCAACAAATGCACAAAGAAGTCAGCTCATTATGAGTGGATTAACAGAAGAAGCAATTGCATCAAGCCAAATAGAGGGAGCAAACACATCTAGAAAAGTAGCAAAAGAAATGTTATTGACTAATAGAAAAGCCCGAACAAAAGACGAGCAGATGATTATAAATAACTATCAAGTTATGCAAAGATTGCTTGACTGGAAAGATTTGGAACTTAGTAAATCGATGTTAATAGATATACAAAAAAATATTACAGCTGGAACCTTAGAGGATGAGAATGACTCAGGAAGATTTAGAACAGATGAAGATAATATTGGGGTTGTAGACAGGCTAACAGGAGAAACTGTATTTACCCCTCCAAAAGCTGAATTTGTATCAAATGAATTGGATAAATTAATTGCATTTGCTAATGCACCAGAATCCGAGAACGATTTTATTCATCCTGTTATTAAAGCAACTCTATTACATTTTTGGCTAGCATATCTACATCCTTTTGTTGATGGGAATGGAAGAACCGCCAGAGCTATCTTTTACTGGTACTTACTTAGGAACAATTATTGGATGTTCCAATATCTCTCTGTTTCTAGAATTATTAAAAAGTCTAAAGTCCAGTATGATAACTCATATTTATATTCAGAACACGATGATAATGATTTAACATATTTTATTTCATATAAATTAAAGGTTATTGTAGCATCTATTAAAGATTTCTTAGAGCACTATGAACATAAATTAACAAAAGAAAAAATCTTACAAAAAATAGCAGGAAAATTAGGTGAATATAACGAACGTCAGATAGATTTATTACAAGATCTGGATAGTAAAAAAGATACAACTGTTGACCTTGCGAAATACAAAGGTCATTACAGAATTTCGTACGAAACCGCAAGATCAGATTTATCATTTCTTACGGAAAAAAATTTGTTAGACAAAATTTTATCAGGTAAAAAATATATTTATGTACCAAATACAGTAGAAGTTAAGAAACTACTAAGCTCTGCCCCAGATATAAAAATTCAATAACCAAAAAAATCTTAGGATTATTTAAATAATGCAACTAAGCGTTATTTTGCTAGACTAGACATACATATAATTTATTGAAGACATTCTTGACTATTCGCTAAACTTATTTTTAATAGTACCTCTAATTTTGTCTCGCTACGAATCTCTATACTGATCCGTTGATCATTCCCGATAACCTTCTTAAATGCATCAATTGCCTTATCTAGCAACTGCTCAGGAGATAGGGCTTGCTTGATTAAGGGAGAGTCGTTAATGGTTCCTACAAGATCATCAAGAATGTAGTCACTGTAGAACTTATCTGTGATCCCTACACTTGAATGCCTAAGAGTACGAGATACCAACTGCAGGGAGTTACCTCTACGTAATCGTGAAAGACTGTAGATATCTCTAAGCTTATGACAAGTCAGCTCAAAAGGTATTCCTAGTGCTTTCAGACCATCCTTAAGGTTTTTATTGCAGGTCTTATCAGTAGCCTCAAACACACGTTTTCGTTGCACTCGCAGTTTCATCTCTTCAACCATGTCAGCGGGGATAGGAAGTAGAGAAATCTTGCCACCCTTTGACCGTACCTGAAATGATGGTTGCTCGTCAAAAGGGGACAGATCTTGCCCTTTGACACCTAACGCTTCAGAGATACGTAAACCTGTTCGTAATACAAATTGTAAACATAATCTTGTCTCAGCCTTTATTCGAATATTCCTTGCGTTATCATAATGTCCAGGTGTGGTGCCAGTAATGATACAGCGTTCTGCATCTTTCTCACTGGGAAGCCGTAATGGGGCACGAACAACTTTTGGCTTTATTAGCTTCTGGGCAAAGTTTTCTTCGATATAGCCACGATCAAAAAGGAAGTTCACAAACGCCCGAAGGTTCTTAATGACATTTACTCGACTGTTTGGTTTACTCCAACCGCTCTTATACATAAAGAGGGCATATTCTCGGCAGGTTTCTAGGGTGAGAGGTTTTTCATTGAGGAACGGTAAAAGCTTTTTGAGGACATCTTTTTTGTTTTTGATTGACACTTCTTCTAACCCTTTTTCAAAGGAATAGTTGGTGATGTAATCGTCGTACGCTAGTTGTAACTTTTGACCTTGCAACATAAGATTCCTTTCGAAATCTCACGTGCAAGAATCAGCTTTCCTATTTCTTGCTCTTATCTGGCGGTGCCGTCTAGCACTATCATGAGGACCCTTGGAGGGATTACGGAATAGATCCGTTAGTTCTTGTATTATACCAAAAATTGACTAAAAAGTCAACCCATTTGAGGCTAATTTGATTAGCTGTAGGTGAGCGGGCGATGGGAATCGGACCCACTGCCTTCTCCTTGGCAAGGAGACGTTCTACCAGTGAACTACGCCCGCATGTTCGCAGTATAGCAAAAATGACGCTTTTCCTCAAGCAGCGGAGCTATCGCTTCTTTCTTATTTTCTCCCACGTAGTTGTTAAAGCCTTATACATAATATAGAGATCGAGAGCCAAACTGGCATTGCGAGCATAAAATAGGTCATAATGATATCTTCTCGTATTATCTTCCTTTCGCTTTTTATCCATTACGGCATGCAAGTGAAGTAAAGACGGTTTATCCTCGGAATAGGCTTGTTCCCACACAGCAAAATCCTTGGTAGAAGCACGTGCAGATTTTAATCGCTGAACATCAATCATATGGACAGCCCGAAGTCCAATAAAAGATAATTTACCATCTTTTCTTCCAACATCTGCCAATTGTGGCAATTCGTCAAGTTCATATCTACGAAGACGACGACCAAAACGAGTTACCCTTGGATCGAGGCTTTCATCCACGGCATCCCCTCGAGCATCACAACTCCCCACTGAGCCAAACATCTCAGACGCATCAGAATTAGGAAACATAGTACGAATTTTTGTAACAGACAACGATTCAGTCAGATCAGATCCCACTCGAGGTTGTTCATAAAAAGGCTCTATACCATCTTTGAGAGCTTGACGTGATAAATATAGCGTTACCGGACGAGCGAGCAATGAGATAGGCAAAGCAAGATTTCTTTCAAGTGTTTGTTTTGTGTGACTTTGCCTCCATTCAGAACCTATTTGTGGCGCTAGTTTCGTAAGCATATTGGCAACGATAGTGTCTTTTCTCCGCAAGTAGGCTTTTTTGCGCTCAATCATTGATGGATCATAGCAAAGAAATATTCTGAATACAAATCTACTGTAAAAGAGCCCATAATATGGTACAATCTTTTTCAATATGACAAAGGAAACAGCACCACAAGAATATACCAAACCGAGAAAACCTGAATTCCGCAGCCACGTTTCTGGTTCATTTGCAAAGCTTGGTATCCATGGTCCACGACTAAAGAACATCGGACTCCAAAACGCACACACGGACTTCTTCAAACTCGCGGATGGTGACGATACTATATCAATTGCTGTCATAAACACACCTCTAGCAGGAGAGGGATTAAACAATCTTATGGCAGCTGTTACCCCAAGTTGGCAATTACAAACAGATCTGCCTAGCACAATTACAGATCTCTATTTACCGAAACATGCACCAAATAATGAATTTGACGTTAATAATCGAGAAGCTATACTGACAGCGCTTAAAGAAACTCCAATTGAAATCAATGAGCTGTACCATACAGCATGGCATACACGATACATTGATCCTGAAACATTTGGACATGTCTATATGGAAGAACTCATACAAGATATTGCAGGCCGTTATAATAACAACAGAGATCATGCTCTCAACTTCTTTACGCAAGAATTCTTAACCCATAGTAAATTAGGGCAGCTTTTTCATCGCTTTCGAAGAAAAAATGGCTGGGGCTATGAAAACTTAATTAACTCTTTTATAACAAGTGAGGATGCCGAAATACAACATACAATCAATGAAACCGCAATTATCAAAGCACAAGAAGCAGGCTTTACCTTGATTGACCTATTAACAGACATCGTATATCCACGTAGCACATATGGCACTGAGGATGAAGAAGGCTATTCATCACATGCACCGCCAGGGCTAAAAATTAAGTTACTACCAACAGATGAGGTTGAGTATGTAAATACACTGAAAGGACGCAAACAACAGATAGTGGTCGCACCAAGCGGGAATGCAAATGAACAGAATAATGCCCAACTTGTTGCAACCGATATTCCGGTAGAGAACTATCCGTATGCCGTGTCTCCTGTGGTTGCGTATAGAACAAGACCTGGAGCAGATGGACAGACAGAGCGTATCTACCTGAGACAAACTGAACTTGAGGCGATGATCAACCTTACAGCAATCCTACCCCCGAATGTCCATGCAGATGTAGCAGCAGGACAACTCGCAATGGCGTATTTATCTCCCGACATTCGGCAAGCGGTTGGAGCTCAAATGAAACAAGACGGTTATGCGGATCAAATCCTCTCAGCACAAAATCCAGTCGTAAGAGCAGTTGAAAGTATTAGGTAAGGCCAGCTATAATAGTTCCATGAAGCTTTATAACTCTCTCACACGAACCAAAGAA
>JAHFKF010000009.1:2765-24593 GCA_023245475.1 Candidatus Levyibacteriota bacterium | reverse complement strand
GAAACTTGGTACTCGACTTGATGAGAAAGTCTCTGTAAAGATTGAAGATTGGCCAAAAGAACAAGAAGCATATATTAAGAAAAATGCTTTAGTGAAGGAATTAATAAAAGGTAGCTTTGAAGTAAAACGACTCCAGTAGGGGAAGAATTCATGATGAAATCCCGTTTATACATTGATTGGTGGCTGCTCGTACCAGTTTTAATTCTACTTACATTTAGTTTGACGACATTACTTTCTATTAGTAGTCTCTATTTCAAAGCACAACTGATTTCTATTGCTGTTTCTATCGTTGCTTTTTTTATTTTTTCGCGTATCAATATCAATGCCTTAAAGCAGTTAACTATTCCTATCTATGTTGGAGCGATCATATTGTTATTAATTGTCTTTCTTGTTGGTATGGAAACTCGAGGTTCGGTACGGTGGATTGATCTTTTTGGCCTTCGGATACAGTTCTCTGAAGCACTGAAGCCGCTTCTTGCCATTTCGTTTGCTACTTATGTATCAAATATGCATCATCCAACAAAAAAATCATTCTTCTTGTTATTTGTTTTGCTTGCACCTGTGGCATTTTTGATTTATCGTCAACCTGATTTAGGCAGTGCTTTAGTCTATGTGACTACAGTTATTTTGACGCTTATTACGATAGGATTTTCTTTGAAATGGTTCTTGTTAGCTTCTTTACCTGCATTGATTACGATTCCATTTGTTTGGCCACATTTGCATGACTATCAGCAGCAACGTATTATTACGTTTCTTAATCCGACAGCTGATCCTCTTGGTACCTCTTATAATAGTATGCAGGCAATTATTGCCGTGGGCTCTGGTTCCTTCTTTGGTAAAGGGTGGTTCCAGGGCACACAATCCTCACTGCTTTTTTTGCCAGAACGACATACTGATTTTATCTTCGCGACGTTATCTGAGGGATTAGGTTTTATTGGCGCAGCATTCGTCGTGCTAACCTTTGGCTTTCTTTGCTATCGAGTGTACCTTATTTTTCGAGATACACAAGATCGTTTTACGCAAGTATTTGCTGCGAGTTTCTTTAGTCTCTTGATCGTGCAAGGCTTTATGAATATCGGAATGAATGTCGGTTTATTGCCAATTGTTGGGGTTACCTTGCCATTTGTTTCATTTGGGGGAAACTCGCTCTTATCTAATTTTATTTTTTTGGGTATTCTTTCTACAATGAGTGTTTCGCAAAAAGATAAAAGTGTGTTAGAAATTAAGTAAAAGGGAATTTTAGGAAGTAGCATGCTGAGGCTTGTCGAAGCAGGATGAGTTTGCTATAATAGTGAGATCTTATGAAATACGCAGTTATCGCCACGGGCGGGAAACAATATAAAGTAGAAGAAGGAGCAATTCTTGAAGTTGAAAAACTCGATGTTGAAGCAGATAAAGAACTTACTTTTGATCAAGTACTTCTGTATGTTGCTGATGACACTGTCGTAGTTGGTCAGCCAACTCTCACAGATATTACGGTAACAGCTAAAGTTCTTGACCAAATCAAAGGTGAGAAGATTCGTGTAGCTAAGTTTAAAGCAAAGGCTCGATATCGAAAAGTTACCGGTCATCGTCAAAGATTGACTCGTGTCCAGATCTCAAACATCGCAGCAAAAGGTGAAAAAGCTACCAAAAAGACTGCAACAACTGAAAAACCAAAAAAAGAAGAAACAAAAGCTTAATCTTGACAGTCATTTAAAACTGTCGTAAGATATAAATTAATTATAAACTATGGCACATACAAAAGCACAAGGATCAGTAAAAGGAAACAGAGACTCACGGCCAAAGCGTCGTGGTGTTAAGCTCTATGGCGGACAAAAAGCTATCCCTGGTAACATTATTGTTCGTCAGGTAGGTAGTAAATTCATCGCAGGAGACGGCGTTGAAACGGGTAAAGATTACACCTTATTTGCTGTAAAAGCAGGTGTAGTCAACTTCAAAACCCATAGGGGAAAACAAGTTATTGAGGTTATTCATGGATAATCAAGTTGTTGGTAACATTTACGAACTCGAAATACATCAGTTGCAATCAAATCCACTCCAGCCTCGCGGAGTGATAACTCCCGATTCTCTCACAGATCTTGTTGAATCTATTCGTGAACAAGGTATTCTTGAACCAATAGTTGTTGCTGAAACTCCAGCTGGATATCAAATTATCGCTGGTGAACGTCGCTGGAGAGCTTCCAAAATTCTTGGTTTAGTTAAGGTTCCTGTCGTTGTTAAACACACTACCCCACAGGGTATGCTTGAAATGTCTATCGTTGAAAATGTCCAACGTGAAGATCTTAATCCAATTGAACGTGCCTTGGCCTATCGTCGCTTGATTGACGAATTCGGTCTTGGTACAACCGAAGTTGCAAAGCGAGTAGGAAAGAGTGTGCCTGCCGTTTCTAACACGATTCGTTTACTTTCACTTCCTGATGCAATCAAAGATGCATTGGTTGCTGGTGTGATTACTGAAGGGCATGTACGCCCCCTCTTGACGCTCGGTGATCCAAAACTCATGCTTGATGTGTTTAAAACCATCCTTCGCGAAAACGCCACTGTACGGCAAGCTGAAGACATGGCTCGTAAGGTTAAGGGAGAAACAGTTCTTAAAGAAAAAGAACCAGCTCACAACAAAGAAGCGTTGTATGTGCCTGAGCAAGATCAAATGGCTGCTGGCATTAAAGAGCGGCTTATGGTTGATAAGGTAGAAATCAGACAGTCACGTAGTAAAGCAAAGGTGTTAATCGAAGTAAAAGGTTCACCTGATGAAACAACGGCAAAGATTCAAAAGATCCACAAGGCACTTACTGAAGAATAGTATATCGTCATCCTGGAAATGAGATTCCTTCTCCTTTTAGGAGAAGGTTAGGATGAGGTCAACGGGGTAACAATTCTTCATGCAGACCTCGCCCCGACCTGCCTTGCCGGCAGGCAGGCCCTCTCCTGAAAGGAGAGGGAGCTTTAGTTGGTCGCTCAGAATGACAATTACTTATATGGATTCTGTACCAACCTCATCGTAGTTACTGGCCAATAAACAAAGAAGGATTTCCCAATAACGTTTTGCTTTTTAAGAAATCCCCACTCACGTGAATCAGAACTATATGGTCTGTTATCTCCCATGACCAAGTATTCTCCCTGAGGAACGACAACAGGTTCTCCTTCTTTCAAAAAGCTTCCGCCGTATGTCCGTACATCTGAATCAAGATATCCATGCTCATCAAGCTTTTTATCATTCACATACACAAATCCTTCCTTAAGATAGACAGTATCTCCGGCAAGCCCAATGATACGTTTAATGAAATCTTTGTCAGGATCGGTTGGTGCTTTAAAGACAATAACATCTCCTTGCTTTAATGGAGAATTCATCTTAACTGAGATAATGTTGGTGAGAATATATTCGTGATTCTTAAAGGTGGGGAACATAGATTCTCCACTGACTTGGAACGGGCGGAAGAGAAAAATGTAAATGACTAGGAAAATTGATGCAGCAAGAAGAACTGTTTGCATTGTATCAAGGAAAAAGAAATATGCTTTTTTGAGGAATTCCATACGTCTGATTATCGCAGTTTTTCTATTACTTTGTCAACGTAATTTGTATAGTATATACTTACAATTGAATCTATGGGAGAGCAATCTGAGATACCTTCTAACTATCGTGTAGCAGCAGAAGCTGTTACTAACAAGCAATCTTCGAGAGTCACCAATCCAATTGCACGAACAAATATGTCATTGGGAGGTGTTAACCCCGACTTTGCTCCATCTTCACCCTTGTCTTTACCTGACCATCGCTATACTGAGGCTCTTAAAAAAGAACTTGGAACACAAATTCTTGTTTCAGACCCAGAGAGTGGGCAACGGCTCAATCTTCTCAAAGCTAATTGGGGTGAATTTACTGGAGAAGAGTCAGTAACCGTATTTCTTCCACCGTATAATAATGCAATTGGGGTTGGTTCAACGCATCATCGCGTTGCCGAACTTGCACGGCAATTAGCAACTCCCGTGGTTGCAATTGATCATCCCGGTATGGGGGGCTCAGATCGATTAACTAAAGAGCAGAAGACCGGAAAAGAAGATAGCTATCTCTCTGTTGCTGATGCTGAATTGCGTGTCCTCAAATCGTTAGGAGTAAAAGAAATTAACCTTGCGGCAGTATCCATGGGTGCTTTTGCTGCACTTGCTATAGCTGCTCAGGCGGCAGAGCAGGGAATCATTGTAAGGAATGCTGTTCTCATTGAATTACCAGGTGTCGAAAAAATGTCGAGTACAGAGTTGGGTAAACGATTTTTGGCTTCAGGCGAAACATTAGCTCTTCATCAAGCATCTCCTTTTGATCCTGCTATGGTTGAATCAAGTGGACTCCATAACTCAGCCGTTAAGCAAACCCGTGACCTTCTCTCTTGGGCTGCTAGTACTCCAGGGAACGATCCCTTTTTGCGCTATTGGAGAGGCATGAGTCATTATACGGCTGAGGGCAGAGCTGTGAAAGCACTTTCTTCTCAAGCTGAGTTAAGGAGTTTGGAGGAAGTTGGCGTGGACGAAAAACCAAGTGAGCCAATGCAAATAACATTCATCAATGGAGGAATAAGTACGGTCAGTCCTTTGAAAGAGGTTACTAATATCGCAAGAAAGCTAAAGAAAGACTATCCTGATCAAGTGAGACAACTCATCTTTCCTGGGGAAGATCATCCTGTAATGGAAAATGCAAAACGTTTTGGGGCTATAACTAAATTAGTGCTGCAAGGAAGTGCTATCTAAGAGCAACTATTTAATATCATCTACAGGAAATGCTCTTGCGACGAGTCTTTTTACAAGATTTTTCCCTTTTTGTTCTACCACAAACGTTTTATGTTTTCTAATTGATTTAATCATTCTGTTGGTATAGTCAAAATATGATTCTATTTTTTTCCACCTGCGAAATGAAGATTCAACAACAAAGTTATAATCAAAAACAATTTTTCCAAGAGGTGCTAAATGAACTGCGATATCAATATCTTCATGTACTTCATTATCATCCATGCAAACTTCATTTTTAATTTTTTCCCATGCATCTCTTCGAAGTGCAGTGTTTGGTCCGTACAAACAATCATATTTCATAATTTGTTTAAAGAGTCGTATATATGAGAAAAATGCTTCTGTTGTGAGCTTACCTTGTTTAACGACATCTGGTAAATCATAAAAATGTGCAGGCCCTGATAATGCAACCAATTTCTTATCTTTGAATTGTTGTTTGATTTGTTTTATCCAGGTAGGAGGTACGATTGTGTCAGCATCTGTTCTGGCAATGATTTCGTATTGTGCTTCACTAAAACCTCGGTTCCGTGCTGGGGTTCTTCCTTGTTTTTTTTCATTAATAATACGGACAGGATATTTTTTGGCAATTGCGACTGTTTTATCCGTCGAATTATTGTTTACGACAATAATCTCATCTGGCATAACAGTCTGTGCCATAAGGCTGTCAAGACAATTATTTAAATATCCTTCTTCATTGTAGGCCGGAATTACAACTGAAACTTTCATATATGGCATTATTCACCATTGGTGTATAATGGACTAATTATATCATGAAAGTCCGCATATCTGTAATTATTCCCGCGTATAACGAAGGTAAGCATCTCTCCTCTTGCCTAGAGTCTTTACAGCACCAAACCTATCCTAAAGACCAATTTGAAATAATCGTGGTTGATAATGGCTCTAAAGACAATACAGCAGCCGTAGCTAGGAAGTTCACATCAAAAGTCTTCGTGTACAAAGACATCCAAGGATGTGGAGCATCTCGCCAGTTTGGTTCTACACAAGCAAAGGGAGACATTTTGGTCTTTATGGATGGAGATTGTATTGCAAAGCCGGACTGGCTCAGCAAGATTGATGAATTGTTGAAAGATCCAACTGTAGTATGTGTAGGCGGTACAGGAATTCCTGATAAAAAGACGCTAGGAGCATGGTTCTTGTTTGGATTTTATGATTGGTTTTGGAGCCTTAACAATGCATTAAGAAAGCCTCTGATGTGGGGATATAATATGGCAATTAAGCGAAGCGCATATGAAGAAGTGGGAGGGATCAATAGTTCATTATTAAGTAGTGAGGATTGGGAGGTTGCTTTACGTCTACAGAAGCGTTTTGGCAAAGAAAGTATTCGTTATATTAAAGATTTAGAGGTCATCACTTCTACTCGTAAACAAATAAAGCCCAAAATCTTTTATCGCTATGCAAAAAATGGTATTTACAATTACGTTATGATGATGCTTTTGGGTAAAGTAAAAGCAAGAGCGTCTTTCAACGTCCGTTAGTAATAGAATAAGATTCCTCACATTACTTGTTCAAGAACTTCTGTTAGCTTTAAATAGCTTATAACATAGCTATAAAAAATCTGCTATTATATAAAGCATTATTATGCGTATTTTATTTTTTGCAAGGAGATTTTACCCAGAAATTGGAGGAGTAGAGAAACATGTCTTTGAAATAAGTAAACGTTTGGTCTCATTGGGGCATTCTGTAACTATCATTTCTGAAGGTATTCATAATATTGCACCCCAAGGGTACTTCTCACTTCGTGATGGCGCCACGTCGCTCGATTCCTCGCTTCTCGCAATGACGGGCATAAAAAGCTATAAAATTCCTGTCAGCAAGGATGAAAAAAAGAAAAAGTTTCAGATTTGGCGGTGGCTTTGGAACAATCGTGAATTAATTCGTGATGCTGACATAATTCATTGCCATGATGTTTTCTTTTGGTATCTACCATTTCGATTCTTATTTCCTGAAAAGCCGGTGTATACAACCTTTCATGGTTATGAAGGTTATCCTATCAAGCAAAATGCAGTTGTTGTCCGCAAGTTTTCGGAAAAATTGTCATGGGGGAATATTTGCATTGGAGACTTCATCACAAAATGGTATGGTACGAAACCAACGATTGTAAGTTATGGGGCGGTTACTGTAAAATCCCCCGTCCTGAGGGACACTCTTATTAAAGGGGGCAAGGAGGATTCTGCACTGTTCTTTGGTCGACTGGATGACCAGACATGTGTGATGACTTATGTCGCTGGTTTTGAATTATTAAAAAAACAATTTCCTAAATTTGAATTACTTGTTATGGGAGAAGGAAAATACAAAACAAAAATTGCAAAGAAAGCAAAGCATTTAGACTTTCAAAAAAATCCTGAAAGATATTTAGAACGTTACCATTTTGCATTTGTCTCCCGCTATCTTTCTATTCTGGAAGCATTTGCTGCTAATCGTTTAGTGTTTGCAGTGTATGATAATCCAATAAAAGAGGATTATTTGAGATTAAGTCCTTTTGCCAAATGGCTCATTATCGCAAAAGATCCATCAGAACTTGCGGAACAAGTGACATATTTTTTAGAACATCCAGAAGAAGAACAAAAACGAATTGATAAAGCTTTTAGTTGGGTGAAAAAGCAAACATGGGAAGCGATGGTACAGAATTACTTAATGTTATGGAAGAAAACATCTTAATTATTATTCCTACATATAACGCAAAAGAAGGGATTGTTGAAAATTTAAAAAAGATTCAACAAGCTGTTCCTAATGCATATATTTTAGTTGTTGATGATAGTTCTCCTGATGGAACGGCTGATCTTGTAAAAAAACATTTTGCTAACGATAAGCATATCTCTCTCTTAATCCGGAAAGGAAAAGGTGGTCGAGGTTCAGCAATTCTTGCAGGATTTAAAGAAGGATTGAAAAATAAGAAAATAAATTATTTTATCGAGATGGATGCAGATCTTTGTCATGACCCCAAATATATTAAACCTATGGTTGCTGCCTGTCAGAAAGTTGATGTTGTGATTGCTTCTCGATATTTACCAAGTTCAAAAATCACAGGATGGAATATCAAAAGAAAGTTAATGAGCTTTTCAATTAATTCTTTTGCTAAGTTACTACTTCATATTCCAATCAGTGATTATACAAACGGTTTTCGGTGTTACTCCCGAAAAGCAGTTGCATTTGTTACAATGCATGAGATACAATCACGTGGATATATTGTCCTATCAGAAATCGCATACATATGTTACAAAAATGGATTTTTATTTGCTCAAGTGCCAATTAATTTTCATTTCAAAGAAGTCTCTAAATCAAATTTAAACTGGAAGGAGATTAAAGAAGCGCTTAGTACCATTATTCGTTTACGATTTGCCAATGAAAAAAAATAATACTGAAAAATATTTCCGACGCTATCTACGACTTGGCCCTTTGGCACTCGCATTATGGCGATCTGTGGAAGCGCGCCACTTGGGTAAATTAGAACTTAAAAGACCAATTCTTGATTTAGGTTGTGGGTTTGGTGAGTTTGCACAAGCTTATGCTGATGAGCCCATTGATATGGGAATTGATCTTAGTGCAAAGGATTTATATATTGCTTCAAAAACAAAAAAATATAAAAACTTAACACTTGCTGATGCACGTGATTTGCCGTTTGCTGATAATAGCTATGCAACCGTTTTTTCAATTAGTACATTAGAGCACATTGAGAATTCTGATAAAGTCTTGAAAGAAGCGTATCGTGTATTAAAGCCAGGAGGAATATTATTTTTGACATTAGAAACAGATGAAGTAGATGAGGCAACTTTTTATCGTCCACTTCTCAAAAAACTGGGTATGCCATCGGTAGCGAACTTCGCAACAAAACGATATAACTCACTTTTTCATAGACAAACACTTCTTCCAAAAAGTGTCTGGGGCAAGAAAATTGAAAAGGCAGGTTTTGTGGTTGAAAAACAACAAGATATTATTTCCAAGAAAGTAAATAAACTGTTTGATATTTGGCTTATTACTGCTTGGCCGTCTCAACTCCTTAGGCCATTTATTGGTAAACGAGTTGTATTTCGTCCAAAGTTTATTGAAGATATAATGGTTAAAAAATATTTACCACTCGTATCCAAAGAAGAAAAAGAAGGAACAAACTTATTATTTATTGCGAAAAAACCTCGGTCGAAGAAATAATACAACAAACAGAGATACTAGGAAAGATCCTCCACTAATCATTTTTAATGTTGTATAGACCGGTAAATCGTTATATAAAATTGTTATAGCATATAAACCTTTGGGTAGTGTAAATGTCATTAGGTCTTCTTTATCTGTTTTTATGGGGATCGATTTATCATTGGCAAGGATTTTCCATCCAGGAAAATAAAGTGTATTTTCTCTGATTTTTGCCTTTGTCTCTAGTTTCACTACGTATGTGTGGTTCGTTGTCGTTCTCCGTAATGATAGAATGTCTCCTTTGCCCGAAGTAATTGTCATCAATTCCTTAGGAATTTTTGTGAACCATGGATTTTTAACTGAGCGTGTTGTTGGATTTGCATAAAAATGCCCTTCACCGTTTGCTGTGCTTTGAGGGACATTATTAATTAATTTTTGATCGTTTATTTCTGGCAATACTTTTCTTTGTCCCCAATTAAGTATTGTTGAAAAGATTGTTAAGACGATAATAACAGCGATAAATATCTTTTTTTTCAAAAAATATAAACTTACATATCCAGCAAGTATGGCAGATATAAACGCTGCCATAAGCAGCAACCGATGCGACCCTGTGACTTTAAGAAAGGTAAATAATCCCCAAAGAGGTTTTGACCAGGGTGTTATTAAGAAGAGAATTAATACTAACGCGACAAAGAAAAAGAGCAAGGACGGTTTTATTTTCTTACTAGATTTTTTATTGAAAAGTATATAGATACTGATACATATAATAGCTGTGTGTATATATCCTAATAAATAGGAAAGTTCACCATAAGGCCCCTGGAAGAGAAAACCGAATCTCCATGGCGAAAAGAGTAACTCCCACCACTGCGGAAAATAAACAAAGTCTGCAAGTTTTGCAAATTGTGTATATTGGGTCAGAAAAAATGGAGTCAACCAAACATGAATTGTAAATAAGCTTCCAAGCAGGAACGGAATAAGAAGGGTTGTAATATAAAATTTTTCCTTTTTTTGGAACGCAATAAATAATGCATAACAAAATAATAATGCAATACTAAATAATGCAATCACAACATGACTCATAATAAGCAGTGCAACTGAAATACTAGCAAACAAAAACCAAAGGGGTGTCCTGTTCTCCCACATTTTTTGAATGATCCAAAACGTAAGAGGAAGTATTGTAAAGGATAAAATTTCTCCAATAACAACTTTAAAGTGTAGATCGATAAGGTGATATGGTGCAAATTGATAAAACACAGCGGAAGTAAATGCTGCAAGGTTATTGTTCAGTAATTTTCTTGTAGAAAAATACATAAATATACCTGAAAGAATAAAATTGAAAGCCAAAAATAATTTCATGCTCATAATAAAAGTGAATCCCAAAGAGTGAAAAAGACTAATTAGATAATAGGGAAGTGAATAGTTAAAAATGAATAAAGGGTAACCATATGTTGCATTGAGTCCGGCTGCCCAACTAGGCACAATGTTGCCTTCTTGAAGTGACTTATAAAATTCAATGGTTCTATAGATGTGGATAGTAAAATCTCCGCTTTCATAAGCACCTGGTCTGAAGATGCTAATAGTTGGAACAATTGAAATAAGAATAAGGAGTATCAACAGATTAATATTCTTTTTTGGATAAACAAATTTATAAAACAGCAATATGCCAATTAAAACAACGCTTGAGATGCCATTAATTACAATCATTTTATAAGGATCAATCATACTGATATAATATACACGGAAACTGATCCAAAACAAGTATGAAAATTTCATTTATCACTACAGTTTTTAATGAAGAAAAAACAATAGACCAATTTTTCGAGTCACTTCATGGGCAAACAAAAGCACCTGATGAAATTGTTATTGTTGATGGTGGGAGCAGTGATAGCACCATATCAAAAATTGAAACGCAAAAAGCTGTCTTTAAAAAGAAAAAAATACATTTCAAATTATTGATAAAAACTGGTAATCGCTCTGTTGGGAGAAACGAAGCAATAAAACATGCAAAAGGAGATGTCATTGTCTGTACGGATGCAGGTAATGTGTTAGATAAAAATTGGATAAAGTATATTACTAAGCCGTTTATCAAAAAAAATGTGGATGTTGTTGCTGGATATTATAAGGGAATTGCAAAAACCATTTTTCAAAAATGTCTGATTCCCTATGCCCTTGTAATGCCGGACAAAGTTAATCCTGATAATTTTCTTCCCGCGACACGTTCGATAGCATTTACAAAATCGATTTGGAAGAAGGTTGGTGGATTTGATGAAAAATATTCACATAATGAAGATTACGTGTTTGCTAACAAGTTAAAAGAAAGTAACGCCAAGATTGTTTTTGCAAAAGATGCTGTGGTTCATTGGTTGCCGCGTAATAGCTTTAAGCAAGCATTCGTGATGTTTTTCCGTTTTGCCTTGGGAGATGCGGAATCTAATTTATGGCGATCTAAAGTGCTTTTGCTATTTGCGAGATATCTTCTTATCGGTTATCTGCTTTTTTTAAGTTTGTTATATCACTCCATGATTGGGGTATTTCTTGTTGTAGGATTATTTATTCTTTATCTCTTGTGGTCTATCTTGAAAAACTATCGTTATGTTAATGATATAAAAGCAATAGTCTTTTTACCTGCATTACAGTTAACAGCTGATGTTGCTGTGATTGCTGGATCAATAATTGGCTTAGTTAAACAAAAGCATACCATGTCTGGATCAGTTATATTTATCATAACGCTGTATATTTGTATCATCGCAATGACATTTTCTTGGGGTGCTCCCAATGCATCTCATCCCTTCCCATACCATATGGATGAGTGGCACCAACTTCATGCTGTAGGAACAACGTTTAAAGAAGGTACTCCAAACACTCCTGGTTCTGCAAATGGCACGATGTTTCATTTTATTATTTCTGGTCTTGCGTTAATTCCTTTTGTACTTTTTGGATTTATTGATTTTTCTCAGCTTTCAATTGATAACTTTGAAATGCGTGCTCGAATGTTTGAGTTACTTCGTCTGCAAACCATTATTTGGGGATGTTTATCAATAGTTGTTTTGTATAACATCACAAAAATTCTTAAAATTTCAGAACAACCAACTTTACTGCTATTCACATTTACACCTTTATGGCTTATTCTTAGTGGATATTTTAAGTATGATATTGCTCTTATCTTTTGGATACTCTTAGCAATTTATTATTTGATTCGTTTTGCTCAAGAGCCAAGTCTTCGAACATATAGTATTGCTGCAATTCCATTAAGTCTTGCAATTGCTGTGAAAGTAAGTGCAATTCCTCTGTTAGCACTTTACGTTTTAGCATTTATTTGGTTTTATCCTCAGTGGCGAAAGAATCTTAAAATTTTTCTTGTTGGTATACTTACTCTTTTAGGAACACTTCTCCTTTTTGGAATGCCTGATACATTGTTTGGTCGCGGAAATGTCTTGGACTATCTTTATGACAATATTATTAGAACACCAAATTATACAGGTAATTAT
The DNA here is from genome assembly GCA_023245475.1 of Candidatus Levyibacteriota bacterium. Lineage (GTDB taxonomy): Bacteria > Patescibacteriota > Microgenomatia > Levybacterales > UBA12049 > JAHFKF01. The sequence continues at coordinate 12,180 of JAHFKF010000009.1, read as the reverse complement.
CAGCTAGGTATTGATCCCTTTAGTTATATATTTTTTCGTCATCTTCCACTTGTCTTTGGTTATGGTTTATATGGTTTAACATTAATTGTTGTTAGCTTTTGGATTGCTCAGTTATTCCGAAAAAGTAATTGGCAAAAGTATAAGATCCCAAATTTTATTCTTGCTGGTCTAGGACTATTTGTTGTTAGTCTTTTGCCATTACGTTTGATGGCGGCAGGGAATAGAACGTTGGTATTACTCCCTTTCATTATTGTACTAATTGGATTGGCAGTAAAAGAAATAAAGAATAAGTTTTTTCCAATGCTTATCTTGGTGATAATTATGCTCCAACTATTGCAGTTCTTTGCTTGGGATTCTGTCAAACTCTCTCCCAGTCCGGAAGAACAAGCATCTGAATGGATACAAAAAAATGTCTCGCAAAAAAAAGTAATTGGTATTGAAAATATCCCCATTTATCAATATTTGCCTGATATCATCGTGAAAGAATTTTACTTTCAAGAGTATAAAGTAAACAAGAAAACGAATTATCGGTATGCCATTGTGGATAATAAAACAAAAAAATTACCATCGGTTATTGTGATAAGTAATGGTGATATGGAGCAGAAATTATTAAATGAATCACCTAAGAAATTATTACTACAACGTCTTGAAAGAGAAAGGTATAAGAAAATAGCTACGTTTATACCCGATCTAAACTATTACCATCTTTTTGGTAAGGAACAAGATTTTTATATTGCAGGTATTGTTACTGTGCCGACGGGTATAACAGTATATCGTAAATAAGAGTATAATAAATGGTATGGGCTATCAAAGCAATGCATTAAAGGGTTTAACGTGGATGTCTGGATTTCGGGTCTTTACTCGTCTTTTAGCATTCGTCAAAATCGGTGTTCTTGCTCGTGTTCTTTCTCCTTCTCAGTTTGGTGTATTTGGTATTGCATCGTTGATTCTGGCACTTCTTGAAATCCTCACAGAAACAGGTATCAATATTATTTTAGTTCAATCTAAAAGATCAATTGAAGAATATCTAGATTCTGCATGGGTTGTTTCAATTATTCGAGGGACGGTCATTTCTTTACTGATTATTATCTCAGCACCTTTTATTGTGAACTTTTTTAATTCTCCAGAAAGTTTGCCAATTCTTCTCTTTATGAGTCTTGTGCCATTTGTTCGAGGTTTTATCAACCCTGCGGAAATTGTATTACAAAAAGAATTGCGTTTTGGTTCTGAGTTTTGGTTCCGTTCAGTGATCTTTTTTGTTGACGCATGTGTTTCCATTATTGTTGCTCTTCTCACGCATTCTGTTTATGCGTTAGTCTGGGGATTGCTTGCAGGAGCAGTATTTGAAGTTGTGCTTTCATTTATTTTGTTTGTGCAACGGCCTCGGCTTATTTTGCATAGAGAATACTTCAGTGAGTTATTTCATAAAGGGAAATGGATTACCGCTTATGGCATATTTAACTATATTGCAGAAAACGGAGACAATATCATTGTTGGCCGAGTCATGGGCTCTGCCAACTTGGGACTTTATCAGATGGCATACAAAATTTCGATTTTGCCAATTTCAGAAATTTCAGATGTTGTAAGTCGTGTGGTATTTCCTGTGTACACCAAGATTTCAGGAGATAAAGAACGATTACTCAAAGCATTTTCCAAGACGATTGCTTCAATGTCGATTGTTTCCTTTGTTGTTGGGCTACTAATCTTTGTGTTTCCGAAAGAAATTATTTTAGTTTTTCTTGGAGATAAATGGCTTGCTGCTGTTCCTGTACTGAAGATTCTTTCATTGTATGGCGTTATAAGAACAATTGCAGGGCCTGCATCTGCTTTATTTCTTGCTTTAGAGAAACAGAATTATGTGACAATAATGACTTCTATACGATTTTTTGTCTTGGCAATTAGCATCTATCCATTCGTTCTTACATGGGGATTGGTTGGAGCCGCATATGCAATGTTATTATCAACAATTACTGAAATGCCGGTGATTCTTTACTTTGCCTATCGAGTTTTTAAAAAGTAACAATGCTATAATAACGTTATGCAATCAAAAATTATTAAACAAGAAGTCATTCTCTCATGTAGTCCCCAGACAGCTTACAATGCTTGGTTGGATTCCAAGATACATGGAGAGATGATAAATGCTCATGCTGTGATTGATCCAAATATAGGTGGAATGTTTTCTATATGGGATGATTATCTCATTGGTAAAACAATTGAGTTAGATCCTAAAAGCTTAAAAATTGTACAGGAATGGAGAGATACATCAACAGATTGGACGGAAGGTCATTACAGTACCATTACGTTGCAATTTACTCAAGCGAAAGATAATCAAACAAAACTCATATTTACGCAAAAAGGTGTTCCAGAGAAGCATATAGAATCTATTGAAAAAGGTTGGGAAGATTATTATTGGAAACCAATGCAACAATACTTCAGTAAACAACGATAGGCCATCCTTAATTTAAAATTTCTTTCACTAGTTCTTCACGTAAGTAGATGGCAAGGACTTTTAATAGCACATCCACTGTAACTCCGTTTTGAAAAGCTATTTCTTTGTAATTTGCAAATTTTTTATCTTTTGAACAGGCCTCGATAATTTTAAGACTTGCCTCATCGATATCTACTTCTGTTTTAACTGAATACTTTTTTGCTTCTTGAATAAACCATTTCTTATTTTTGTTATAAATATTCTTGAAGCCTGTTTTACCCAATAAGCTTAAACCTGCATCAAGTAATTTTAAGGGACTGCCTGGGGCAAATAGTCCTGCATCTAATCCTTGAGTAGTCACTAGATGTGTTTTAATAACTCCAACATGCTTATTAAGCTTTTTTACTTCCTTATCTAAATCAATTACTATACCTAAACCAGTTGAAACTTTATTCATAAATCCGCCTAGCTTATAAATTTTGGAAATAAGAAAAAATAATATACCAAAAACAACTACAGGAGAAATAATATACTGAACAAAGGGGTTTGTAAAAAGAGTATTCCACATAAGACTTACTTTAGCAGACAGAATTAAACATTGTCAAGAGATTTATCTAATTTATTTTTAGACAATCTCGACTGTTGGAAGAGGGAAGATGAAGCGTCCACCGGATTTCAGATATGCTTTTTCTCTTTTCAAGAATTCTGCTTTGAAGAACCAGGGGAGAACTAACATGTAGTCAGGCTTTTCCTGTCTGGCTTGTTCTTCTGAGATAATTGGAATATCAACCGACGCGATCATTGTTCCCCACTTCTCTGGATTTCGTTCAACAGCTTTTTCAATCAATTTATTGTCTAATCCAAAATATTGCAAAAGTGTATTGCCTCGAGTTGATGCTCCGTACAAATAAACCTTTTTGCCCTTTGTTACTTCTTCTTTAATAAATTGGTAAACAGCTTTTTTATTGTCTCGAATTCGTTTTGCAAAGTCTGTATAGATTTTTTTACGGGTAAGATTAATCATATTCTCAAGTTGGGTTTGTTCATAGACGCTTGTTGCAATTGGATGTTTGCCAGCAAAGCCAATATAGGTCTTGATACTGCCACCATTTAGCTCTCGTAGTTCTACATCAAACACTTCAAGATTATGCCTCTTAAGCAAGTTCTGAAGAGAAATTAATGAGTAATATTCAAGGTGTTCATGGACGATATTATCAAAGGCATTCTGCAAAAGCATTTTGACTAAATAATTTTGCTGAACAACAAATACTCCGTCTTCTGCAAGAACTTTGGTAATGTCGTTAACAAAATCATTGGGTTCTTCCATGTCATAAAAACAGGAAATAGCTGTTACAATATCTGCTTTTTTCTTCCCCAATTTTTTCTCATACGCTTTGTAATTAAAGAAATCATTAATAACAATGTCTGCGTTATCTGCGCAAATTTTTGCTAATTTTTTAATTGGTTCAACACCAACGCGTTCAAAGGATTTGGGATAATTGCTAAGAAGCGTTCCGTCGTTTGCTCCAATATCAACAACTAACAGTTTCTTTTTGGGAGAATCTACTTTGGTAAGAACGTCATCAACTATCCCTTTGAGTTCTGTCTTCATTGTTTGATTGATTCCTGAACGATAACCGTAATGCTCAGTATAGAGCTCAGAAGCTGGTGCTGTATGTTTTAGTTGCATTAAGTGGCAATTGCGACAAAGTGTCATAACAAGTGGGTAGCCAGGCGGGCGTTGTTTCTTTTTGACAAAATCAGAGAGGTAACTATTGCCCAATGACAAAATATCGGAAAGATTTTTTGACTGGCACGATCGACACTGAGTGATAGGTTTAAGTTTTGTTTGCATATGCAAGAGCCACTGTATTATATAAGAAAAATTGTTATAATTGCAATAAATGAAAAAGATTAGACTCTACTTTGCTATCATTGGTGAATTCTTTGGCTCGTTATTAAAATTTAATATGTGGTGGAGCATCCCTATTATTTTTCTTCTCCTTTTATTTATGATTTTGTTTTTTGTTGGTGGGCATACTGGCGTAGGAGCATTTATCTATCCCTTGTTTTAATATATGAAAAAAGTTTGGCAAAAATGGTTAGTTATTAGTAAAAAAGTCGCGCGGTTTCAAGCGACTATTTTATTATTTATTGTCTACTATATAGTTATCATTCCTCTCGGGTTTATCCTTAAATCCTCATTTGAAAAGTCTCTCCTAGGTCATGGTTATCAAAAGACGAGTAATAGCTTCTGGATTAAACGTCAAAAAATTAAATATACTCTCATGTGGGCAAAAAAACAGTAACTATGTATATCTTAGGTATTTCGTGTTATTACCATGACAGCGCAGCTGTACTCATCAAAGATGGGATACTTATTGCTGCAGCAGAGGAAGAACGCTTCTCTCGCAAAAAGCACGATGCTTCATTCCCAAAACTTTCCATTGCGTTCTGTTTAAAGAAGGCCGGAATCACTGCCAATGATCTTTCATATGTTGTCTTTTATGAGAAACCATTTTTGAAATTTGAACGACAATTTCTCTCAAGTCTTTCAGGAGCTCCTAAAAGTTTTTCATTTTTCAATGAATCCATGAAGGAATGGTTTTTTGATAAGATGTGGGTAAAAAGTCACATTGTTTCAGCTCTCAACATAGATCCTCGTAAATTACTTTTTTCAGAGCATCATGTGTCTCATATGAGCAGTACTTTTTTTTGTTCACCATTTGAAAAGGCAGCGCTTCTCAGTATTGATGGTGTAGGTGAATGGACGACGACTAGTTGGGGCGTAGGGAATGGTACTAATATTGATATAAAAGAAGAAATTCGTTTTCCTCATTCATTGGGACTGCTTTATAGTGCATTCACCGTCTTTACAGGGTATGAAGCAAATGAAGGAGAGTATAAAGTCATGGGACTTGCTCCTTATGGAAAAGCTAAATATGTTGACGAAGTATATCAAGTGTTAGATCAAAAGAAGGATGGCAGTTATGCATTGGATCTTTCGTACTTTTCTTATCATTATGATATACATGGCATTTACACCAAAAAATTTCTTGGAGTCTTTGGAAAGAAAAATACAAAACCAGATGAGATACAGACATACTATGCCGATATTGCTGCAAGTATTCAATATGTCTTTGAAGAGATCTTATTAAAGATTGTTACCCATGTTTATCAAAAGACAAAGTTAGATTCTTTGTGTTATGCCGGCGGTGTTGCTCTTAACAGTAAAGCAAATTGGGAAATTCTTAAGCGATCACCATTCAAGAAAATATTTATCCAACCTGCAGCAGGAGATTCTGGGGGTGCGTTGGGTGCTGCCTTATGGGTATATCACACAGTGCTCGGCAAGAAGCGAACTTTTGTCATGGAGCACGCATATTATGGTGCGGCAGAAACGACAAGTGAAGCAAAGCAAACTTTGGAAGCAGAAAATGTTTCTTATAAAACTATTAAGAGCGATGAGACATTGATTGATCAAGTGACCGACGCTATGAAGAGAGGCAAAGTTATTGGTTGGGTTCAGGGAGAGTTTGAATGGGGTCCACGAGCTCTCGGCCATCGTAGCATCCTTGCTGATCCGAGATCTCTTGCTATGAAAGATTTAGTAAATAGCAAAATAAAATTTAGAGAAGCATTTCGCCCGTTTGCTCCAGCGACGACGATTGAAGACGCTGATAAATATTTTAGTGTGGGGAGTAAAAAAACACATGATCCATTTAAGTTTATGCTGTATGTCGTCTCAGTCAAAAAAGATAAACGTGAACAATTAGGTGCAATAACCCATGTTGACGGTACTGCTCGTCCTCAATTTGTTGACGAGAAAACAAATCCGTTATATTACAAATTGATAAAACGATTTGGCGAGAAGACAGATGTGTCAGTTATTTTAAATACATCATTTAATCTCAAAGGAGAACCAATTGTTAATACAACTAAAGAAGCATTAAATACTTTTAATCGTTCAGGAATCGATCTGCTTGTGATACATAACATGATTGTCCGCAAAAAATGAGAAAATTTATTATCATTATTGGAATTACTTTTTATCTATTTGTTCTTTTGGGTCTTATTTTTCATAGTTCAGCACATCCCCAATTATTTAGTAAATATACAATTAAGTATTTCATCATGCTGATAGGATTGATATTTTTCCTTCCGGTTTTGCTATGGCTTTTATTACATATGTCTTGGAAAAAAATGTTGATTCTTTTTATTGCAATTTGTTTACTTATTGTTCTGCCAGCTGAATTATTCCTGCGTCATAAATATCATAATTTTGAGTCAAATACATATCGATACACCATTGATAGTTTTCATCCATTTTTGCAAGCGAAGTTAACAAAAGAAGATAATCTCACTATTAATTCATTGGGTTTTCGCAGTGAAGAAATAAAACAGCAAAAGCAAGCAGGGACGTATCGAATTGTTGTTCTTGGTGGATCAACAGTTCTAAACAGAGAGGTGTCATTTGAAAAAAACGCGGTGAGACTTCTTGAAAAAAAGCTCAGAAAAGAATTTCCAGACCGAAAAATTGAAGTGATCAATGCCGGCAAAGATTACTACACAAGTGAACATTCATTAATTCAGTATTTATTTGTCATTAAAGATTTAGATCCGGATCTTATCATTATGTGGCATGGCATCAATGATATGGTGTTTGGTTCATGTCCTCGTGAAGGAATCTTTAGTCATGGAGAAGTGAAATCTGACTATTCTCATGTATTGGGGCCTGTCACTCAAGTCGCAATGCAGTACTTCACAATACCCCCGGTTATGCAAATTAAATTAGTGACTGCTGATTTCATTGCCAAAGCGTTAAAGGATAATTTATATTCTGATCTGATAAAACCAAAAGAACAACGAGAAATTGCTTATGTAGCCCAAGAATATAAAGATAATAAAAATACTATTTCAGTTAAAAATTTTCCTAGTCTCTCTGTGTATAAACGAAATCTTGAATCATTTATTGCTGCAACAAAAGCAGACGGCGTGCCAATAATTTTAGGTGATCAGCCGAGTCTATACAAGACAAATAATTCTTCTGAAGAGACGCAAAAGATACTTGCTACACAACTGATTTGTATAAAAGATGGTAAATATTATGATGCACAATCCATGAAATCAGGTCTTGATTCTTTTAATATGGCAACAAAGCGTATTGCAGTGGACAATGAGTTACTGTTTGTCGATTTAGATAAGGGAGTTCCAAAAAATCTTAATTATTTTTTAGATAATGTTCACTACACGGAAAAAGGTAATGCGCAAATTGCTGAACTGCTCTACAATGTGATAGTATCTAATGAATTATTAATCAAACAATGAAAATTGCAATTTATTACAATTTAGCATATGGAGGTGCAAAAAGATCCGTGCAGTCACATGTAAAAGGTCTTAAAGAGCTAGGGCATGCAGTTGATGTCTTTACTCATGATAATCAGAAAGATGAGTTCTCTCCGGGACGTTTTGCTGGTACCGAGTATCTTTATCCATTTGCTGTAACAAAAATTCCTTTACCAATCATTGGAAGAGTTGTCCAAGACTTCCAAGTTTTTTATAAGCTAAAACAATTGCATAAAAAAATTGCTGCAGAAATTGATGCTAAATCCTATGATATTGTTCTGGTTCATACAGATACTTTTACGCAATCACCATTTATTTTGCGATTCCTTACTTCTCGCAATGTGTATTATTGTCTTGAGCCTTTGCGAATCGTCTATGAATATTCTCTTCGCCCTTCCCAGTATTTAGGTCTATTTAATAAGCTGTATGAAAACATCACCAGATCAATTCGTAAAACAATTGATCGCAAAAATGCTAGATCTGCAATGGAGACACTAACGCTAAGTTTATTCGGAAGAGAGTATATGATTCATGCATATAATCTTTATCCACGCATTTCTTATCTTGGTGTTGATGAAACATTGTTTAAACCACAGAGAACAAAGAAAAAAAATCAGGTGTTGTTTGTTGCCGAGCCAGAGTATATTTATGGATATGATTTGGCAAAAGAAGCCTTGGAACTTATTCCAGAAGATATTCGGCCAGAACTCAAAATGGTTTTTGGAACGAAGAAATCACGTCGTATTAGCGATGCAGAATTAGTAGAATCATACAATGAATCATTGGTGACATTATCTCTTAGTCGTTATGACACCTTTGGATTAGTTCCTTTAGAATCAATGAGCTGTGGAACGCCTGTAATTGCTCTCAATGTTGCTGGCTATCGAGAAACAATGAGAAACAGAAAAACAGGATATCTTGTTGAATTTGATCCACAAGAAATAGCTAAGAGAATTATCTATCTTATTAATCATCCTGACCGAGCCGCACAATTGGGAGAAAATGGGAGAAAATGGGTGGAAGAAAGTTGGACATGGAAAAAACAAATACCTCAACTTGAAAAGTTACTTATGAAAGCGGCGAACATACCGTACATTGAATTAACCAACCCTTCTAGTGATGAAGACGATATGGAGTTATAATTCGCAACAGACTTGTGTCTTACCCCGTTGAGTGTTAAAATTTCCCAAACTACAATTTTGTTAGTAAAAAATATGGTTTCAATTATTATTGTTCAGTATCATGTGCAGAATGAATTGTTTGCGGCAATTAATTCTATAAAACAAAGTAAGCCGAAGACAGCGTATGAAATTATTGTTGTTGATAATGATGAAGAAAAGACTTTACAAAAGCCTCTTCTGAAAAAGTTTCCTACAGTGCGATATATTCCCAATGACAATAAAGGATTTGGTCAAGGGAATAATGTTGGTGCACGGTTTGCAAAAGGGGAGTACTTATTTTTTCTCAATCCTGACACACAAATGTATTCTGGGTGTCTTGATCTACTTGTTTCATATTTACAACGACATAAAGACGTTGGAGTTGTCGCACCACTTCTGTATGATGCTGATAAAAAGTTAGTGCAATTGCAGGGAGCCAAAATGCTTACTCCACTTACTGCGATTTTTTGTTTTTCATTAA
>JAHFKF010000009.1:0-2755 GCA_023245475.1 Candidatus Levyibacteriota bacterium | reverse complement strand
TCAATAAAATTTGGCCAAATAATCCCATTGCTAGGAAGTATTGGTACTTAGACAGATGGAATAAAAAGTTACCGTATGTAGTCGATTCTGTTCCCGGGACTGCCTTTATGATACGACGCGCGATATACAAGAAGATCAAAGGTTTTGATGAGCGATTCTTTTTGTATTTTGAAGAGAATGATTTTTGTAAACGCGTCCAAGAATCTGGATGGCAACTTGTTATGTATCCATCTGCAAAAGTTTCTCATTTGCTTGGTAGTAGTACAAAACAGGTTGCTAATGTTTCAGATATTTTTATGCAAAGTCGTTTTTATTATTTAAGAAAACATTTTGGATTTGCTAGAGCACTTGGTGCGGAATTGATTTTAAGGACGGGGAAATACACATTACTATTACTAAGTATTTTACTTGCAGGAGCTTTCTTGCGTCTTGATCTGATTCAGCAGACGATGATCTTTATTGGTGATCAGGGTTGGTTTTATCTCTCTGCGAGGGATATGATGTTGGGACAAGGGTTTCCTTTGGTCGGTATTGCTTCAAGTCATACTTGGTTACATCAGGGGGCATTATGGACGTATTTGTTGGGGAGCAGTTTTGCCGTTGTTAGTTTTAATCCTATTACTGGTGCATATCTTAGTACAACACTTGATCTTCTTGCTATCTTAATAATGTATAAAGTTGGAACAGTAATGTTTTCGCGGCGATTAGGTATTATTGCTGCATCATTATATGCAACATCTCCACTTATTGTTCTTAATGCTCGTATGCCATATCATACGAGTCCTATTCCTCTAGTAACATTACTTCTTTTCTACGTAATGCATCAATGGGTCAAAGGCAAAGTCTCTTATTTTCCCTTAGTAATTTTTTTGTTAGGGATTTTGTATCAACTCGAAATCGCAACAGGATTATTTACAGTCATTGTTACAACGCTTGTTCTTGTAGGGGGCATGCGTAAAGCAAAATGGGTGGAAGGATTATTGACGAAGAAAATCGTATTACTTTCGTTGCTTGGCTTTGTAGTGGCAATGTGGCCTATGTTAGTTTATGATCTACAACATGGCTTTCCTCAAACAATAGGATTTGTGGTATGGATTGTTTATAAACTACTAACAGTGTTTGGTTATCCTGAGATTAATCCGAGTCATCCTGCTTCCTTGATGGAGATAGTTCAGTTTTCTTTTCAGCAAATAAGTCGATTAGTATTTCCTAGTAATGTCCTTATTGCTTGTGCTATTTTTTTTGCAAGTATTTCTCTTTTTCTCAAAAAAGCTTATACACAACATACTGCAAATTTATTATTGTTGGCTCTTATCCAATTGGTACTCACTGCGGGGTTTGTTGCCGTTGCCACACCATCGCATGCATACTTACCGATGCTTTTCCCTGGGAGTTTTTTAATAATTGCATATTTCTTTGATTGGTTATTGCAGTTTCGTCTCTTTAAAGCCTCGACGATTTCATTATTACTGCTTCTTATTATGTGTAATAGCTATTTTCTTATCATTCATCTCTATTCGTTTGAAACAGTACTAGATCGGTTCACTCAGCGTATGAATGCTGCTAGACAAGTGGTACAAGAATCTGCTGGTAGACCATATTCTCTTATAGGAAAAGGTGCGGGGAGTCAGTTTGAAAGTTTCACAATGAACTATGAATACCTGACATGGTATCTTGGTAATCCACCTACGAGCAATAAAACAGGCACACAATTTATCATTAGTGAGACACCTGATGCGATAATTATCACAAAATAGTATACTGTATTTATGCCAAAAGATTCATTGGTTTTTGTTATTCACAAACATAAAGCAACGTCACTTCATTATGACTTTCGTTTAGAAATTGGTGGTACCATGCCATCATGGGCAATTCCCAAAGGACCCACTCTTGATAACACACTGAAGCGTCTTGCTATGCCCACAACGGATCATGCAATGGAGTATCGAAATTTTGAAGGTGTTATTCCAGAGGGCTCGTACGGAGCTGGGCCTGTGATGATTTGGGATGAAGGATATTATATTCCTGAAGTCGAAGTCTCAAAGGGAGTGAGAAAAGAGATTCATGATCGGGAGGAAGGAGAACAGGTTATGAAGGAAGGGCTTAAAAAAGGTGAAATTAAATTTGTATTGCATGGCAAAAAGCTCAAGGGATCATTTGCGCTGGTGAAGACCAAGGGTTGGGGTCCCAAAGACAGTTGGCTTCTCATCAAACACAATGATGAGTATGTAAAGAAGGATTACGACGCCAATGACTATGACTTCTCAGCAAGGAGTAAGAAGAAGATGGAGGAGATAAATGCTTAGTGTATAATTTGTGTATTATCTATGATTAGTGCTGTGGTGTTAACCAAAAACGAAGAGAAGAATATTACAGAATGCCTGTCGAGTTTGTCTTGGTGTGACGAAGTCTTAGTCATCGATGATAACTCAACAGACAAAACCGTAGCAATTGCCAAAAAGATGGGGGCGAAGGTGTTTGCCCATTCATTGCCTCATGATTTTTCAGCTCAGCGAAACTTCGGTTTAGAAAAAGCAACTGGAGAGTGGGTTCTTTTTATTGATGCCGATGAGCGTGTGTCTTCAGCTTTGTGGTACGAGATTATGGCAAGCGTCAATGAACCTCAGCAGCTCTATCAGGCCTTTTACTTCAAGCGCGTCGATGTCATCTGGGGCAAAACACTTTCACACGGAGAGTTGAGTAATTTGAAACTCCTTCGTCTGGCCAAAAAAGATGCTGGACGATGGGAAGGCAG
>JAHFKF010000008.1 GCA_023245475.1 Candidatus Levyibacteriota bacterium | reverse complement strand
AGCAAAGATAATTCCAATACCAATAAGTCCAATTCCGCGCGTGTATTGAAATTGATTAATAATAGCGGGTAAAGAAATATGTGTTCCGATATAGATCAGTCCAAAGAATAAAACGACAAAAAGAAAAAGAATTTTAGACCATCGATATTTTCTCTGTACAGGGAAAAACTGATGAATGAATCCAATAAAGAAAACGATAAGCAGGAATAAACTCAACCCAAAATATGAGAATGGATTGAGACTTAACTGTAGGAATTCCTTAGTAGCAAGATATGCAGTAGAATTAGTATATGATGTCTTAAATACAATTGGTGCCCAGAAGAGTCCAGATGAAAGTAGAAAAAGGAAAAATTGGATAAAGCTCTGTCGAGAAAATACTTGTGATCCTTCAAAAAACTTTGATACTGCCCAAAGCGATATACTTGTGATACCAAGTATTGGGTGCACATAAAACATTAAACCAGCGAGATATGGATAAAGCCATCTCATTTTTCCTTGCATATACTTTACCCAAAGAAAAATCATCAATGGGAAGATAGAAAAGGCAAACAATAGCGAATAATCCCCGACTGCCTTCCAGAAATATGAGATAGAAAATGTCATAATTCCCGCAAAAAGCGCGGTGAAAGGTGAATAGTGAAGTAGTCGTGCCACAATATAGGTTACTACTCTCAATGCAATAAATTGTCCGATAACTACGAGTACCATTGCTCGGGGTATATCAACAGCGAAGAGATTTGCTATGCCCAAGGTAAACCATTGTGGGAGAAATTGGTAAGATCTCCAAAGCTGAATACCGTTTGACCACGTGTGTGTCCAGGATGTCATTCCATGAAGATTCAGTTCTTGAATACGAAATGCCTGCACCATCCAATCAGGATAGCTTACATTTAAGTTCTCCGCAGGAAAGTAGAACGAAATTATCGCTCCAGAAATTACGGTGAGTAAGCCAAGAAAGATAATATCGAGCAGAAATTTTTTTGATCGTAAATATCGCGTCATCATAATAATTCTTCTAGGCCAGCCTAGAGTAGCGATTATAAACGATTAGCTTCATTTTTTCAACTTAACAAACACAAGCGCAATGTTCTTCACAAAGACTAAATAATAAAAGATACAATTTAACGCAAGCTTATAGCCTTAATTTATCATTAGTAAGTGAAAATAAATAAGAAAATCTTTCAGTTTATAGACAACGGTTATCCTATTTTGACAATATAGGTTTTCTATGTTATACATGTCTTTTATTTAATTGTGATCAATAAACAGTCTTGACTTGACTTTCAGCTATATTCTTGATAGTATTGCATACTATAAGACATTAATGTCTTAATTATTTTTTAGCATTTGTGATTGTTTCTTTAGTAATTTTATAAAGAAAGATATCCAGTTAATGCGATATCTTTTTAAGAAATGATCAACCTATAAGAAATATGAAACAAAGAACGACATACAAAACTCATACAGAACTTCCTTCGGCTCTCTCTGCCCTGCAAACTTTTTCTGTAGGACAGCGGATTTTTATTGGCATTTCTCTTGTAACAATTCTTATTGCGTTATGGCTTACTCCCTTTAAAACCCTACAGTTTGGGGTTGCTTTTATTAGTATTCTTTATTTCATTGATACTGTTTTTAATTTAGTATTGATTCTCTTAAGTCTAAATAAGCCAAAAGAATTACGTTTTACCAAGGAGGAACTTCAATCTGTTGCTGATGAAGATTTACCAGTCTACTCTATTTTATGTCCATTATATAAGGAAGCTCACGTCTTGCCACAGTTCGTTCAAGCTATTGAAGCACTTGATTGGCCAAAAGATAAACTAGATGTGTTGTTGTTACTTGAAGAAGATGATGTTGATTCTATTGCAACAATTGATCAAATGCAGCTACCTGGATATATCCGAAAAATTATTGTTCCTCATTCGTTGCCAAAGACAAAGCCAAAAGCATGTAACTATGGACTTCTTCATGCTCGGGGTGAATATCTTGTTATTTATGATGCTGAAGATATTCCAGATACGGCGCAGCTTAAAAAAGCATATCTTGGTTTTGCTCATTCTCCAAAACACGTTGTCTGTTTACAGGCAAAGCTTAACTATTATAATGCACGACAAAATTTCTTGACTCGATTCTTTGCTGCTGAATACTCATTGTGGTTTGATCTTACCCTTACCGGAATACAATCAATTAAATCAGCGATTCCACTCGGTGGAACAAGTAATCATTTTAAGACCAAAGTATTACGAGAGCTTCAAGGATGGGATCCGTTTAACGTTACTGAAGATGCTGATTTGGGAGTTCGACTTTTTAAAAAAGGATATCAAACTGCAATCATTGAATCAACAACCCTTGAAGAAGCAACGAGTAAAGTTAAAAACTGGATTCGACAACGATCTCGATGGATCAAAGGATACATGCAAACATATCTTGTGCACACAAGAAATCCTGCTGCTTATATTAAAGAAAAAGGATTATGGCACCATCTTATCTTCCAATTGACTGTTGGTGGGAAATTACTTTTTATTCTTTTGAATCCATTAATGTGGGTTATTACCTTGGCATACTTTTTTGCATATCCACTAGTTGGTCCTGCAATTCAGGCAATATATCAACCACCGATTTCTTATCTTGCTGTCTTCTCATGGATCTTTGGTAACTTCTTATTCTTTTATTACTACATGATTGGTTGTGCCAGACGTAACCAATGGGATTTGATGAAATATATTTTTCTTATTCCTTTTTATTGGGTATTACTTAGTATTGCGGGATGTATGGCGTTATATCAGCTTATTTTAAAACCTCATTATTGGGAAAAGACAGTTCATGGATTCCATTTGCAACAAAATGGTATTCCTGTTCCAGCAGCAACAACATCTACTAGTCCAGTTTCTATACAGCAACCAGTAGCAGCTCCTGTCCTTAGTCCAGCTAAGAGACTTGCTGCTTTCCAACTGCGTGTTCGATTATGGCAAACACTTGCTAGTGTGGTAAGTGGTGTTCCTTTCTTACTGTTCTTAACAGGAGATGTGACTATAGCGACGCTGTTATTACCATTTAATTTGGCAAGTAGTTATCTCTTGCTTGCATTTGCTGGTAAGTTTCTGTTTATTGCTGCACAGCTTTTGGCTTCATTAGTTGCCCGTTCTCATGTATATATGTTGATCTTCTTTACCTTCCTTTTTCAATGGATTGGGTTTATTATCTTTGGTTATGAAGGGTATGGTGGAATTCCTTACTTAGACTTCTATTTATTCGGATGTCTCTGTTTTGTAATTGCTGATGTTATCGGTGTGTATTATTTCAAACGAGGCAGTTATGCAATGACATTCTCGTCAATCCTCCTGCTGATCATACAACTCATTGCTTTGAGTCTATCACACAATACTATTAGTGACATAGTGCTTCTTAACACATACTTTACCACACTAATTCTTGGAGCAACCATTTTCTTTGTTATTGATTCATATCATAGACAAATTCTTGATAATAACATTAAAAGTTTCTTGGGTGCAATTATGCCATCCTCTCCTGAAAAAGCATGGAGAAAGAAGGAGTTGCGAATCTTGGTTTTTAATTGGAGAGATACCAAACATGTTTATGCAGGAGGAGCTGAAGTATATATTCATGAGTTAGCAAAGCGTTGGGTTAAGGATGGTAACAAAGTTACATTATTCTGTGGGAACGATAATAAAAGTGTTGCACATCAAACCGTTGATGGCATTGAAATTGTTCGAAATGGCGGTACGTATACTGTGTATCTTTTCGCTATTCTTTACTATCTTCTTAAGTTCAGAGGTAAATATGATGTGATCGTTGATTGTGAAAATGGCATTCCTTTCTTTGCCCCATTGTGGACTCGCCGTCCTGTTATTTTGGTAATCCATCATATCCATCAGGAAGTCTTTAGAGCTTTTTTAAGATTTCCTTTTAATCATCTCGCCCAATTTTTGGAAGGTAAAGTCATGCCGCTTGTTTATAAAAACAAACAAATTATTACTGTCTCTGAATCGTCTAAGAAGGAAATCGTGAAACTTGGATTTACTAAAGAAGAAAATATTACTGTCGTTCACAATGGTATTGTAGGACATACAGAGCAAATATTTGCTAAGACAGATTATCCTTCATTTATGTATTTAGGACGGTTAAAAGCATATAAAAATGTGGCTGTTGCCATCGAAGCATTCGCTCATGTAGCCAAAGCACATCCAACAGCAAAATTTTCTATTGTCGGGACAGGTGAATGTGAAAATGAATTGCGTGCACTGGTTACGTCATTACATCTTGAAAACCATGTTGATTTTTTGGGTAAGGTAAATGAAGAAGAAAAATATCGATTGTATACCGAGGCCTGGGCGATGATCCAACCTTCTCAAATTGAAGGATGGGGTATTACTGTTATTGAGTCAAATTCAGTGGGTACACCAGTTATTGCTTCTCGAGTTAAAGGATTACAAGACTCGGTTGTTGATGGCAAAACTGGTATACTGGTAGAGTTTAAGAATGTAAAGGCTTTTTCTCAAGCAATGGAGTTGATAATTACAGATGAAAGTTATCGCAAGGAACTTTCACACAACGCTTCGGTGTGGGCACAAAACTTCAGTTGGGATAAAAGTGCACATGACTTTTATATGTTAATTGGAAAAAGTATTCATAAGAAAGAGTTGCTTGCTGACTATACAGCAGTAGCGCCTTCATTAATAAATCTATGAAAAAAGTAACATTATCAGTAGGTATCTCAGCATATAACGAAGAGGCAAATATCGAGCATATTCTTCATATGTTGCTTTCTCAAAAAGAAGAATCATATTTGTTAAAAGAAATTATTATTGCTCTCGATGGTTGCGGTGATAAGACAAAAGAAAAAATCCTGCAAGTAAATGACAAAAGAATTCGGATGATCGTTGGCACTGAAAGAAAAGGAAAGGCGTATCGATTAAATCAGATTCTTGCAAGCTTTACATGTGATGCTCTTGTCGTTGTTGATGCTGATGTTGTTATTTCAGATCAGAAATTATTATCACGATTAGTTGGAAGCAGCAATTTGTCTAAAGATGGATTGGTGTCGATCAATGTTACTCCACTTCCTGCAAAAACTTTCTTTGAACATTGTATTCAAGTAGGAGTGTTTATTGTTAAGGATATTGCTAAACGGTGGAATCATGGCAAGAACTATCTTTCTTTTAGAGGATGTTTACTAGCGGTTGATAAAGAATTTGCAAGAAAATTACGGATGCCGTTGCAGCTTGTTAATGACGACACATATTTTTATTTTAGTTCACTTGCCGCAGGTTATACGCCACGATATATTTCTGATTGTTTTGTCTATTATAAATCCCCTACTACCTTTAAAGATCATCTCAATCAATCCTCTCGATATCGAAATTCCAGAGAGGAAATGGAAAGTTATTTTTCATTAGATTTTAATGCTCTCTATAGTATTCCTTTGTTTCCTAGAATCTTTGCCGCAGTGAAATATTGTTTGCTTATGCCATGGTATTTTATTCCTTATTGTGGGGTGCTTCTTGTTACAATGTTAAATCGTGATAAGAAGATAACTGGTCTTTGGAATATTGCTACATCAACAAAATAATATGAAGAAATTATTATATCCTTTATTTATTATGGTACGACGATGCATCTATCTTACATTAGGTACTATCGATATGCTTTTTGGGCGTAAGAGTTCCCTTGTTGTCCTTTCATACCATAGTATTGCCAAGGACTCTTGGCAATTTAGTATTGATAAAGAAACTGTTGAAAAGCAATTAACGTATCTTAAAAAGCATTATAATCTTGTTTCACCAGCGGACGTAGCTGATGTTATTAGTGGTAAGAGAGTAATGAAAACTCCTTCCGTTGTACTTACGTTTGATGATGGCTACAAAGATATTCTTACTCTGAAACCATTTTTTACAAAGCATGCCATTACTCCCACCTTGTTTGTTTTGAGTGATGGGGTTCACGCAAATTGGGAACAGTTGGATACTCATCGTCCACTCCTCTCTGAAAAAGAAATTACTTCTCTTAGAGACGCGGGCTGGATTATTGGTTGCCACAGTGGAACTCATGCCAATCTTACTGAAGTCACCGCCAAAGAGTTAGAAACAGAAGTAACAACAGCAAAAAAAATATTGGAACAATTACTTAATAAGAAGATCTCATATTTTGCTTATCCTCGTGGGAAACATAACGCACGGGTTGTGCAAACTCTTAGTAAAGCAGGTTATATCTTGGCATTTACTATGGATGATGGTGCTATCAATACTGCGACCAATCCTTTGCTTGTTCCTCGTGTTGGTGTTGATGGGACACATACTTTTGCTGAATTCCGTGTACTTTTTTCTCCATCAGTGATACGCTTTAGACAGATGATTAAGACGTCATTTCTAGGGAGGTATTTATGAACGTTATGAAGATACTTAAAAAACTGGGACCGGTATTCTTTTTCCTCTTTTGTGCATTAATGCTGTTTTTTTCTTTACGAGGACTTCCTGGCAATCCTACAAGTAAGGATCTTAACGATCTCTCTTGGAAAGACAATGGACCTTTGGAGCTTTCTCCAGAGCGAGGGAGATATGCGCTTCTGTACTCGATTGTTGAGGATCACAGCTTTACCTTTTCTACAGACATCGCACGATTTACTGCGCCAGACGTTGCATATACTCCTGATAAGCGCTATGTGTCTCTGTTTGCTCCGTCATTGTCATTCCTTGTGATTCCTGGATATCTTATTGGTAAACACTTTGGCGTTGCTCAAGTAGGTGCATTTGCTATGGTTGCTCTCTTTGCTCTTTTGAATACCATCTTGATTCGGGCTATTGCTGTTCGGTTGGGTGCTAATTCTCTCGCCGCGACACTTGCCTCGTTTACATTCCTTTTTGCGACCCCGGCTTTTACGTATGCAGTTACCCTCTATCAACATCATATCTCGACATTTTTGATTCTGTTAGCTGTCTATTTATTGATCCGTTTTAATACGATTGCTTCGTTGGCAGCGATTTGGTTTTTATGTGCTTTTTCTATTACAGTTGATTATCCGAATCTCTTTATGATGTTACCGATTGGGTTGGTTGCATTAGTGCGAACATTCTTAGTTGAAAAGCACGAGCATTTTGTAACAATGAAAGCTCCTCTGTTACGAATCCTTGCTTTGGGAGGTATGATTATTCCTCTAGCTTTTTTCTTATGGTTCAATGCTGTGTCCTATCATAATCCGCTTACGATTTCAGGAACGCTTGAGAGAGCTGTTGAAATCAAACCTGACGGGACGCCACTGTTTGAAAAAGATGTTCTCAAGAAATTGCAAGGTGAGGTAATCGAGCCAATTGTTATTGATAGTTCGCTTATGAACGCATTTAAAAATAGAAACGCGATAAATGGAATGTATACCTTATTTATTAGTCCTGATCGAGGAATCATTTACTATACACCGATTATGTTGTTTGGTATTTTAGGTTTGGTATTGGCCTTACAAAAAAAACAGAAATATGCTGGATTACTTGTTGCTATTTTCGGTTTTAACGTGCTTGTTTACTCAATGTGGGGAGATGCGTATGGTGGATGGGCATTTGGTGCTCGGTATTTAATTCCTTCCTATGCAATTTTATCTATCTTTATCGCTTTTGTTCTCACCTACTATAAACGTTCATTTTTTATCTCGATTCTCTTTTTTGTTGTACTTGCTTATTCATTGTTTATTAACACAGCTGGGGCTATTACCTCAAGTAAGAATCCACCCAAAGTCGAAATCGCAGCATTAGAGAAGCAAACACACACAGTTCAAGAAGATAACTATATGAGAAATATTCATTTTCTTGATAAAGGAAACTCTAAGTCGTTCATCTTCCATACATATGCTCGTAACTATGTGTCAGCATGGACTTACTATAGTTATCTGATGATTTTCCTTATTAGTGTACCAATTTTTATCTTAGTCTACTATCGAATGTTGAGTGTTCCACGAAAGAGAAAGGAGCAGCATGCAGTATAAGAAACCATTTTCATTACAGTTTACTTTTTCAAATACAGCTATACATCATGTAAAAGATTTCTTTGAAAAAAGAATGACACTGATTCTCTTTTTCGTTCTCAGTATGCTTTCGATTGCGATGTTTTTGTATTACTATTCCAATGGTATTGGTCTTGCATACAACGATGCTCGTTCACATCTTGATATCGGTCGTCGTGTTGTTGAAAATTTGAAACCGGGATTTGCTCAGCTAGGAAGTGTTTGGTTGCCACTACCCCATTTACTAATGACGTTGACTATTTGGAATGACTTCATGTGGCATTCTGGCTTGTCTGGCGCTATTCAATCGATGATTGCATATGTAGCAACAGGACTTATTATTTATCAATTTTTAAAGCAACTGGGTGTGAGTATGTTCGGGCGCCTAATTGGTGTGGCCGTCTTTGCGTTGAATATTAATGTGCTGTATATGCAATCGACTGCAATGACAGAGCTATTATTGTTGGCAACTATGACAGCAGGGGCTTACGAACTCCTCATGTGGCATAAAGAGGAAAAACTCTTTCGGTTATTAAAGGCTGCTTTTTGGATTATGCTCTCTACACTTATTCGTTATGATGGTTGGTTTTTGTTCCTCTTTGCGATCGGGCTTGTCTTTATTCATACTGTTAGAAAGTATGGATACAAAACTGCAGAAGGAGTAATTGTTTTGTTTGCGACACTTGGAGGATTTGGTATCTTTTTGTGGTTATTATGGAATTTAATGATCTTTAAAGATCCGCTTTACTTTGCTTTAGGTCCTTATTCCGCTCATCAACAGCAACTGCAACTTGAACAAGCAGGTGTTCTTGCCACGAAACATAATGCGTTATTCTCGCTGCAGACGTATATGTATGCGCTCATTTATAATGCTAGTTTTGTCACTGTCTTTTTGGGCACTGTAGGTTCTGTATTGTTATGGTTTGATAAGAAAATCAGTTTCAATATTCGTTTCGCGACATTGGTGTTACTTGCTCCTTTTTTCTTTAACATAGTTGCACTTTACTTTGGACATTCAGTATTGTTTGTGCAAGGATTGTCTGGAAACTCATGGTTCAATGTTCGGTATGGATTGATGATGATTCCTACGCTCGCAATCTTTATTGGTTATTTTGTTTACCGGGTACGCGCCCTTCGTTTTGTTGTCTTAGGGCTTTTGCTCTTTTCTACTGTTTTCTCATTTGCCAACCACGACGCCGTGACGATTGATGACGCACGAGTTGGTGCAAGTGGAAAAAACGTCAGTGAAGTGAGTGGTTGGTTGCGAACCAATGCAACTAATCAAAAAGGGTATGTATTGGTTTCCGTTGCGTCACACGATGCTATTATCTTTTCATCTGGTCTTCCAATGAAGAGATTTATTCATGAAGGTACAGGTGAATATTGGGATATTGCGACAGCAAATCCACAGCGTTATGCCCGCTGGATTGTGCTCAGAACCAATGATACCAATGATTTTACATTCCGTGTTTTACAACACAATCAAGAATTTAAGAATAAATATACTCTTGTTAAGCATTTCCCTTTTGCAGACATTTATGAATTGAAACCGGAGTATGTGACTTCTCTGCAATCGCTTCCTGGTCAATGATATAATAACCTTATCAATGAAAAAATTACTATTTTTATTTATTGGAGCTTTTTTGATAACATTTGCAATTCTTTTGTTTGTCACGCCATTAAAAAATACAATTCAAAGTCCGTTAGTTAAAACGCAATGGGCAGTCCGTTCTATTGATACGATGAAATATTCTCGAGATCAAGCTCGCCAAGCAGAGTCAGATCCAACGTTTGATGCCACCATTGATAACCAAATGGCAGATATTGCAAAGACAGGAGCAAACTATGTAGCGATTGGTACACCATACGATGAGGAATTTGTGCCAGTGCTTAAGCGTTGGGTTGCAGCAGCTCACAAGTATAACTTAAAGGTGTGGTTTCGGGGGAATTTTGCTGGTTGGGAAGGCTGGTTTGAATATCCACGAATCAATCGCCAGACGCATTTAATAAAAGTTCGAGAGTTTATTGTAGGTCATCCTGAATTGTTTACCGACGGTGATATTTTTACTTCTTGTCCAGAATGCGAAAATGGAATGAAGATTGAATGGGGACATCATCCTGACGTCCAACTACATCGAGAATTTTTGATTGCCGAGTACCATGTCACAAAAGATGCCTTTGCCGAGATTGGTAAAAATGTTACATCCAACTACTTCTCAATGAACGGAGACTTGGCTCGTGCAATGATGGATAAAGAGACAACTCAAGCATTAGGTGGGGTTGTTGTTATTGATCATTATGTCTCAACCCCGCAAAAGCTTGCAGAAGATGTCCAGTCTCTTGCAGCGCAAAGTGGTGGTACAATTATCTTAGGAGAATTTGGGGCACCGATTCCTGATATTCATGGCGTTATGACTGAAGATGCCCAGAAGCAGTGGTTAGATGAAGCTTTTGCACTGCTTACTACGATACCAGAGTTGAAGGGCGTTAATTACTGGACCAATAAGGGAGGTTCAACGCAACTGTGGAATGACAATGGTACTCCCCGATCAGCTGTCTCTATAATAAAAAAGTATTATTTACTAAATATACCTGAGTAACAATCTATGTCCGCAAGAAGTATTACAATACACACGAGTCTTGATGAGGAATTGCTACATGAATGGCAGCAACTGTGGAATGAATCACATTTTGCTACTTTCCATAATAGTCCAACATGGTTTATGGCCTGCAAGCAAGGTTTGCATCTGAAAGATTATTTTTTTCTCGTAGTAAAAACAGATGGAAGGCTTGAAGCAATTTTCCCTCTTATTGTTGAACGACGGTTTGGTATCTCAGCAATCTGTTGCCCAGGAGAAAGATTTGTTGATAAAAGCACGTTACTTCTTAAAGACAATGACCCTAAACTTATTACTGCAATTATCAATCACTTAACAGGAATGAGTAATCTTTATCTTGAAGAATTTTCAAAAGAAATGGCAGAACTTATTCTTCGTAACAATAAACAGGTACGCAAACAAGAAGCATCAATTAATCCGTATCTTCCTCTCGAGAGCAACCCCTTGCGTTTTATGACCAATAAAATGAGAAATAAAATACAGAATAAAATCAAGCGGTATCAGAAATCTCTTACGTTTCAAAATTATCTAGGGAATTCTCTTGGGCTTGAAAAGGCATTTGAAATTGATGCGCGAAGTACCAAACGTCAAAAAGGAACAAGTGATTTGGCTGGAAAAGAGCAAAAAGAGTTTATTCATGCACTCCTCTCAGTTGCTGGTAAAAATCTTACCGTAGATATTTTGTCCTATGAAGGAGTGCCTGTTGTGTATGCGATTGGGCTGACATACAAAAAGACCTATCATGCCTTTCAGACTGCGTTTGATGGCAACTACGCCTTCCTTTCTCCCGGGAAAATGCTTAGTTTTTATATATATGATCATTTGCGAGAGAAAGGATACGAACTTTTTGACTACTCACGTGGGGTAACTGTTCTTAAGAAGGAGTTTACTCCTCTCTTTGCTGTGCAGTATGATATTCTTTTCTCCAAGAACATGCTCGTCTTCTATTGGTGGCGTCTTTGTAACTACTTATATAATGCTATCTTAGGAAACAAGAAACTCTATGGGATGTATCTTTTCTTCAAAAAACTCATTTTCTACCATTAAATTTTGCCCCTATCAATACTATTGACATTTTCAATATATGTGTTATAATCCTATAACAATTTATTATAAGTTCTGTTTATGGTAAATTTTATCTATATGAATAAATTAATTGTTACAGCTATCGCATTACCTATCGTTTTTGCTGCTTCTGCAGGACCTGCTTTTGCGGTTTCAACTCCTGACTTTGGTTCATGTTTGAATCCTAAAGTTGCTGTTTCCCAAGTAAACACTGGTAACAACCATGGTGTTGTTAACAAAGGCACCTATGCTGGTACAGACTCAATTTATCGTCTCTCAGATGCAAACGTAATGCAATGTTTGTGTCCTGACAATGGTTCAGGTATCCAAACAAACTGGT
The DNA here is from genome assembly GCA_023245475.1 of Candidatus Levyibacteriota bacterium. Taxonomy (GTDB): domain Bacteria; phylum Patescibacteriota; class Microgenomatia; order Levybacterales; family UBA12049; genus JAHFKF01. The sequence continues at coordinate 12,645 of JAHFKF010000008.1, read as the reverse complement.
ACAAAGTATCAAAGCTTTCATCAACTGATATTTCAGTTCTTAAAAGTGAAGGTTGGATTGAAGTAACAACCGGTGCATCATGGGGTCTTGAAGATACTAAATATCTTGCAAAGAACATTGATTACACATGTAAAGGAACCCAAGCTGTATCAGCTACAAAGCCTATTGCACTTGCTAAAACTGGAAATACTGTTGCGATTGTAGGACTCTTTCTTATGGGGCTTCTTTCCCTCACCACTGGGTTGTTACTTAAAAAAAGTAAATAATTCCTAAATAATTTCTTATGAAACACTTTGCCCTAATCTTAATCATTTTTGGCGTACTTTGGCTACTTTTGGGTGGCTATTACTTTGGTCTAACCCACAATCCGAATCGTTTGGCGTTTGCTGATTACAAGGAGTCACAAAAGCACGAGCAATCCAAACATAAGGCAAGTACACCTACTCGTCTTATCATCCCTGCTGTGACAATTGATTTACCTATCGTATCAGCTGAAATTAGAAATTCTCTGTGGGATACGACCAATAACGGTGCTTCTTATTTGACCTCATCCCCTATTCCTGGCGAAAAAGGAAATAGTATTATCTATGGTCATAACTGGGCAAGTCTCTTTGGTCCACTTATGTATATAAAGCCAGGAGAAAAAGTACAAATTATCTATGCTGATGGAACTCGTAAAACCTTCACCATTGAATATACCTCAACTGTGTCTGCCAACGAAGGCAGTATCCTTAATCAAACAACAGATAAACGAATTACGCTCTATACATGTGCTGGTTGGTTTGATAGTAAACGATTTGTCGTCGTAGCTATTTTGGATGAACATCACTAATGCTTGCTGTGTAATGCTTTAGTAATATTTTCGTGAAGTCCAATAATCCCCGTTGCTACTCCTACCAATAAAGAAATCCCCAACATTTTATATAATCTCCTTTGTTTCGTATGTTTTGCCACATGATCAGCTGTATGTCCTGGGTCATAAGCGATGTTAATGGATGCTGGTGTTGGGAAAATGCTTGGAAGAAGGGTCGAGAGCAGTGATTCAACTTTATTATAAACGGCACCATAGTCAGCTTTCTTATATCGAATATAGAGCCGTAATGTTTCTTTAGACAAATCTGCTAAAGCATCTGTATGTTTTTTTCGATTCTCTTGATAGGTAGCAAAAACCTTTTGCCATTGATCTCCATATTTTTCAATAAGCGTATCCAACTCCATACAATCCGTAAATGCGGCGGACATACCTTGTCCATAGAACGGTGAAAATCCATGAGCAGCGTCCCCTATAAGCACCATAAAGTCTTTGTAATACCATGGCTCTGTATAGATCGTAACAAATTGTCCGCGTGGATTCTTGAGGATATCATGAGCCATTTCAGGCATTGCGGGTAGTAAATCTTTAAACTGTTTGGCGATAAAACGCTCTATGACTTCTTTTGAAGCAAGTGACTGAAAACCATAGTGAGGATTCGTTGGTAACATCAGGAGAGCGCTAAACGATTTATCCTGATTTGGGTGAGCAAGTAATGCCGCATGTTTTCTTGTCCAGGCATAAATAGTATTCTCTTTGAATCCAAGCTCTTTTACACGCTCAGGTGAGAAAGAGACTTGTTTGTATTCCCAATCTGCGTATTCCTGGATATGTTTTGTTACTTGTCTTTGCTGCATAAACAGACGAACTTGTGAATTCACTCCGTCTGCTCCTACAATAATATCGCAAGAAACTGTTTGGTGTTTTTTTGTTTTAAGATCTTGGATAAGGATTGTTTTTTCTTTGCGATCCAGCGCGACCAGAGCCGTTGAAAAATGAAATGTTACATTGGGAAAACGAAGAGCTTCGTTAATCAATGTTTTAAGAATAAGCGCCCTTTGAACAACATATTGAGGTGCGCCTGTTGGATTAAATCTTGAGACAGGTGGGTCTTGGGTGACTTGGGTAATTGATCCAACAGTACGTACAAGGGTTGGTTCAATAGCTTCCCAAATTCCAGCTTTTTTGAGCACTGAAACCGCATAGGAATAAAATGTGAGATTAAAAGATCTGCTGGAAGCGTTTTTACTTAATTCATTTTCTGAAGTACGTTCATAGACGATAACCTTATATCCTCGTTTGGCGAGTAAGATTGCAAGAAAAGCGCCAGCAATTCCAGCGCCGATGATGGTTATTGTTGTATCCTTTTGTAGTGCCATTGTAGGTGTATTATACAACAAAAGCCCTGCATGGTTTTAAGCAATTTGCAGGGCTTTTAGGGAAACGAATATTCTTGTTACTTAAGAACATTCTTTGAACCGGTTGTTGTAACGTTTACTTTTGTTTTTTCGTTACCGGTATTTACGGTCGTTTTACCATCAGTGTTTTTGTTGGCATCATTGCCTCCTGTGTTTGATGATGTTTTGACCTTGTTAACGACTAAGGTACTGTTGCCTTGGTTAACTTTCTTGACAGAACCGTTATTTAACTTAACAGTGTTGTCTGACTTAGCACCATTCTTTTCAACAGTAACTGTTGTGTCATCTTCGCAACCGCATGAGTTAGCAAGCGTTGCTTTATTTACTGAACCAGTTGTTGTGACATTTACTTTTGTTTTTGTGTCACCTGTTTTTACAGTAACATCTCCGCCAGTATTCATATTGGCATCGTTGCCTCCTGTATTTGAGCTGGTTTTAACATCGTTGATAACAACTGTCTTGTTTGATTGATTAACAATTGTTTTGTCAGTGTTATTTACTTTAACAGTATTGTCTGACTTTGCTCCGTTTTGAGCTACAACTATGTCTGTACTAGCTAAACTTACTGGTGCAATTACGGTCGCCACAATTGAAGCAATTGCGACGGCACTTCCGATTTTTGCATTTAGATATCGCATGTTTTATTCACCTCCTTTCCAAAAAAAAACCTCTGGAGTTTCCCCAAAAACAAAACTCAAGAGGTTGACCACGAATTATAATAAAGGATAAATGCCGGGCAGGTGTTCATCATATACGGGAATAATTGCGCCAGGTTATAGGAAGAGTTGCGCTGGCTGTGATATATGTAGGATAGTTTAATAGAAGAGTTGTGTCAATTGCACAAAAGCAATTAAACTATATCAAAATCTATTTTAAGTCCGATATGATCTGATAGGTAACTTTTTTTGCCATTACTGAGTATCTCTTCTTTTTCAAATAAATGGGTACGTGTCAGTGGTGTTAGTTTCTTTTTGCCTTTGATATAAAACATAAAGTCGATTCTCTCTGATGTTTTCCCTGGGAATCGAGAATCTCGATCATGAAAGTACGTTGGTTCTATCTCTTTTCCAAAAAGATCCATTGCGTTTGTTTCAGTAAGAAAGCTTTTATAAAGCTGAGAATTTTTCTTTATATTAAAGTCGCCAGTAACGATAATATTTTTTTCTTGATGAGATAGCTTTTTGATCATCTCTGTTATTTCAAGCACCTGGCCTTTTACATGTTGGTAAAGCTTATTCTGGGGAGACCATTCAAATTCAAAATCAGTAACAGTGTGAGTGTTGACGATGTACAAGTCATGATTTTTTACCTTTACTGTGAGCAGCCCATTTTTATTGAGTCGTGTATAAAATGATGCATCACGAAACGTCCCGAGTGCACGGAAGTTGGTATAGGTTATCTCTTCAATGGGTACTTTCGATGCAATCACAAGTCCACCTCTTGGACCCCAAATATTATTGTGTTTAACGACGTAAGGATAGCTTTTAAGATATTTTTTGATAACTGAAAAATGATAGTATGTTGAAATCTCTTGTAAACAGACGATATCAGTATTGCTTTGTTCTATAATCTCAGCAGCACGTTTATATCTGCCCTTAACATCGGGAGAAAAGAAAGGGACACCAAAGGTATTAAAGCTAAGAAGAGATAATTTCATACACGAACTACTTGTAAATTAACCTTAAAAATTATACCATACAAAGACGTCGATGAAGCGTTTTTTCCTCTATTTTATTAGTATTACATTACTTTCTCTTGGTTTTACCTTTCTGTTTCTTCGCGTCGATGATTCACAGCGCACCGATGCTGTTCTGATCAATTCCCCTCTCCCCGATTACCTGACGCTTCATAAAAATAAGCAGGTTCGCTTACTCGACTTATGGCTTCCTTTTATTGAAAAGACATATGGAAGTGACTTTGATACTATGTCACTGACGGCCAAATCTGTACTGATGTATGATCTCACAACGAAAAAAGTTATTTTTGAAAAATCTCCCAGAGAGCGGTTGCCGATGGCGTCGCTTACCAAGATTATGACTGCTATCGTTAGTTTGGAAAACCCTCAACCAGATGACCGATATTTGGTTACTGAGGCAAATCTTGTCGGCGAAGACAGTATGGGACTTGTTTCGGGAGAGACATTATCTCTTGAAGAGTTACTGTATGGTCTTATGCTTCCTTCAGGTAACGATGCCGCGGAAGTCCTTGCAAGTAACTCACCGTTTGGAAGAGAAGGGTTTATTCACGCGATGAATGATAAAGCAAAAGCGTTGGGTTTACTCGACACTAAATTTAGCAACCCTTCTGGTTTGCAAGGTGACGGCATTCAGTATACGACTGCCTACGACCTATTAGTAATTACTCGCTATGCATTAGAGAACTTCCCCATTTTTGTTCAGATTGTCGAGACATCAGAACGTACCATTGTGCGAACAAGTGGTCACCAAGAGTATAATTTAGTGAACGAAACCAATTTGTTAACGACCTATCCTGGAGTTAAGGGTGTTAAGACAGGTTATACCCCAGAAGCGGGATTATGTCTCGTTACCTACCTTGATTATGAGGGGCATCGAATTATTGGTATTCTTCTCAATAGCGAAAATCGCAGGGGCGAGATGAAAGAATTGCTTGATTATTCTCTCAAATCATTAAACATTGAGCCCCCACCTTTTACGGGTGAATAATGATTACCTGCTTGAATTCATCTTAATTGGATTTACTCTCAGAGATGCTTGTTTTAGTTGATGAAATAATGGAATTTTTTCTGGAAGAATCCGATAGTCATCTGCCGCTAATTTAAATTCATGACCCTCCGTATTTTGGGGTTGCCATACTTCTCTGAAAAAAGGCGTTAATTGCTTTGTCGTGAGTTGCCAGAATAGATTATATTGATCCTGATGAATTTGTTGTATAGGTCCATATTGCTGTAATTTTTGCAAATCATCTTTTGTGATTTCCGGAATTTGATAACGTTGCTCTCGTTGGCGTCGTAGACGAAATGATGCAAGTGTTTGACGGTCAGCACTTCCATATACAGTCCATCGGTGGCCTGTTTGCTCAGGAACCATGGTTATATCTATTGCTAATGAATGAATATCGTGACCGTTAGGTTTAGTATAGGTAATAGCAATTGGTTGTTTCCGTGGAACCATTACTAATGAGTGCAGTTTACCCGTCTCTCCTGTTGTGCTCCATACGACAGGGAATGCAGGGATGTATAAACTTTGATCAGGGTTTGGCCGACGACTGCCCTCTACCATGAGCGCATTATAAGAAAAAAAGACGCAAATTACAAGCTATAGGATATTGATCTAGAATGTTTTTCAAGAGACCTTTCCTTTATATGCTATAATTGCTTTATGACAAAGGTTAAAGATCAAGTTCCTACTGGCTGGCTTGCGGCTGGAAGTAATCCTAAAGACTACGAATTTATGTTGGACACAGATGTGTTTTATACAGGTTCAGCAAGTGGGTTCCTCAAATCAAGAAAAGATACGCCCTCTGGTTTTGGCACACTCATGCAAGACTTTACTGCGACCAAATACAAAGGCAAGCGGATGAAGCTTTCTGCATTTATCAAAGCAAAAAACGTTGGTGGTTGGTCTGGTCTATGGATGAAAGTTGAAGGCGCCGGACATGATGTTCTTGGCTTTGACAATATGAAAAATCGTCCAATCACGGGTAGCAAAGAATGGGAAGAGTATGAGATTGTCCTTGATGTTCCCAAAGACAGTAAACTGATTGCGTTTGGTGTGCTGCTTAGTGGTAAAGGCAGTGTCTGGATTGATGATGTAAAGTTTGAAGAAGTATTTGATAAAGAAGTTACGAATATGGAAAAGCCTCTCCCCGCTTCTCCATCAAACCTCAATTTCCAAAGTAACTAATTCCACGATCCATCTTATTCTCTCTTGACCGTTTATTGAAAAAAGAGTAACATATCCCTATGGGGGGGATATGGCATACAGACCAAAAGATACTCAAGAACGAATACTTCATCGCCTCAAGATAACACGAGGTCATCTTGATAAAGTTATTAAGATGATTGAGGAGGATACCTATTGCATTGATATTCTGCATCAAAGTCAAGCAGTACAAGCAGGTCTGAAACAAACCGATAATCTTATTTTGGAAAACCACCTCAAAAGCTGTGTTGCTGCTGCAATAGGAAAAGGAAAAAAAGATGAAGTAATCTCGGAAATAATGCAATTATTTAAGAAAACAAATACGTGAGGAGGTGACAAAAATGGCAAAAGAACAAATCAATAGAGACTTACTGTTATATGGAGTACTTGGCGCTTTAATTGGAGGTGTTATTGTCTGGTTTATGACCACCAGTGCTGTAAATGACAACAATTCCAGCATGATGCGAATGATGGGCATGCATAGTCAAAATCAACAAATGATGAACAATGATAGTGATGATCTTTCTCGTAGTCAGGAAATGGGGATGAACACAAATATGGATACCATGAGAGACTCTCTTAAGGGGAAATCAGAAGATGATTTTGATAAAGCATTTCTTTCAGAAATGATTATCCATCATGAAGGTGCAATCGACATGGCTCAAGAGGCAAAAACAAATGCCAAGCATGAAGAGATAAAAGCTATGGCGGATGATATTATCTCTGCTCAATCCAAAGAGATTGAACAAATGAAACAATGGCAAAAGGAGTGGGGTTATTAAATACTATGGAACATCATAACCACCATTCACTGAATCATTCAAGGTTTGATAACTTTAAAATGAGTATGACTATGACGATGGGCATGGATCATACTGGTCTTGCTGGGCGGGAAATGGCAAAAATGATGGAAGAAGATATCCGCAATAAATTTTTCTTTTCGCTCTTGTTAACGCTTCCAATACTTGCGTACACAATGGGTGAAATGTGGTTTGGTTGGATGTTACCAACTCCTCTTCCCAAAGAATGGATACTCTTTATTCTGACAACTCCAGTATTTTTTTATGGAGGTTGGTTATTCCTTTACTCTTCATATTATTCCTTAAAAAGCCGCAAACTTGATATGTCTGTTCTCATCGCAGTTGGGATAACAGTTGCTTATGGGTTTAGCGTCATGTTGACCATTATCGGCAGCCATGAGTCATTTTACGAAGCAGCAGCAATGCTTATTACCTTTGTTCTTTTTGGACACTGGATGGAGATGAAATCCCGTCGTGGAACAACAGATGCTTTACAGGCTCTTTTTGCACTAGTTCCTCCTCAGGCAAGGGTTGTTAGAAAAGGGAAAGAAGAACTTGTTCCGACCGCTGACGTAATCATTGGAGATATCATTTTTCTTAAACCAGGAGATAAAGTGCCTGTTGATGGGCAAATACTTGAAGGTGAAACATCCATTGATGAATCACTGGTGACGGGTGAATCTCTTCCTGTTGCAAAGAAATCAGGAGATAGTGTTGTTGCCGGGTCAATCAATCAATCAGGTTCAGTCAGAGTAAAAGCAACAAAAGTCGGAAGTGATACCGCACTTGCTCAAATAGTAAAAATGGTTGAGTTAGCCCAAAATTCCAAAGCTCCAGGGCAACGACTTGCCGATAAATTTGCTGGTTATTTGGTTGTCTTGGCAATTGGCAGTGGAATTGTAACGTTTGTGTATTGGTATGTAATTGCAGGACAACCTCTTCTTTTTGCGCTCACCTTTGCTATATCAGCAGTGGTGATTGCTTGTCCTGATGCATTGGGTTTGGCTACTCCTACTGCTGTCGCCGTGGGAACAAGTCTTGGGGCAAAGCATAATATTCTTATCAAAGATGCACAGACGCTTGAACAAGTCTCAAAAATACAGGCTGTCGTTCTTGATAAAACAGGAACACTTACAGAGGGAAAGCCCAAAGTTACCACGATCAAAACGGTTAAAGGGTTTACCGAAGAGGATGCATTACGATTTATTGCAGCAGCAGAGGCAAAATCAAATCACCCACTCAGTAGTGCCATAATGGATGCAGCCAAACAAAAGAAAATAAGCATTCCAAGTCAGGTGGAAAAATTTGGAAATCTTTCAGGACTTGGGGTAAAAGCAACGATAGTAGGTAAGAAAGTATTGGTCGGAACAGTAAGACTTCTTGAAAGTAATAAGATAACCATTGACCCATTACGTGTTGAGATTGAGACTATGCTTGATAATGGCCAAACTATTATGCTATTGGCAATTGATGGACAACTAAAAGCTGTCGTTGGTGCAGAAGACCCAATAAAAGCAACCGTTTACAGAGCACTTGAAAAGTTCAAAGAGTTAGGGATTGAAACGGCAATGATTACCGGGGACAACACAAAAACTGCTGAGGCTGTAGCCAAAAAACTGGGAATTGAGAGAGTCTTTGCTGAAGTCATGCCTGAGGATAAAGCAATGTATGTTAAAAAACTGCAACAGGAAGGGAAATTTGTTGCAATGGTTGGAGATGGAGTAAATGATGCTCCTGCTCTTGCTCAAGCAGATATAGGCATAGCTATTGGTGCAGGAACAGATGTTGCGATTGAAACGGCAAAAGTGGTACTGATGAAGTCCGACCCAACAGATATTTTACGAGCAATACGGCTTTCAAAAGCGACGGTAACCAAGATGAAGCAAAATCTTTTCTGGGCATCTATTTATAATTTATTAGCTATTCCTGTTGCAGCGGGAGTTTTATATCCAGCATTCCACATTGCTTTGCGACCTGAGATATCCGCATTGTTAATGAGTATTTCTTCTATTATTGTTGCTACAAATGCTGTGCTGCTCAATCGAGCTGAAAAAGATCTCGTTACGGTTTAAAGGACTAAATTTATTACATTTTCAGTAGTGTGCTATACTCAAAATATGAGTAAACGAGATCAGACCGTAAATTCAATAAATCCAGAACTTAGTGATGAAACAGCAATACGAAAACTTTATCAACAGTTATTGGATTCTTGGGGCGATGCGAAAGCTTATGCAGAATGCTTTACCCCCGATGCTGACTACATCATTGCCAATGGTATGCTAGAAAAAGGCTGGAAAGAAATTATTGAAGGACATGAGATAATTTTTTCAGCTTGGGCAAGGAACAGTCATTTGGTTGGCAGGATTAAAAGTATTCGTTTCTTAACTAGTGACATTGCATTCATTATTGCTAATGGCCACATCGAATACAATGATAATCGTTCGAGTGACACCAACGAGCGAACAATTTATTCGTTGATAGCACAAAAACTTAATGGTAAATGGTTATTTGCTGCTTATCAAAATACCCCGATTGAGACACATTAGCTCTAATAAATATTATTCTTACTTTGGGCGAAACTTGCAGTTGGGGTTTTCAACAGATTCATTATGGGGAGTTAACCAGAACCCCCGCCTTTACTCCTACGTTTGCGTTGGCTCAAGGAGCCTCCAATTCTTTGATACTTCGGGGACACTACAGAGATTGCGATTAAAACAGCAAGGGCGTCTCATCCCTTTATTGAGTTTATCGAGCATTACTTCTATGTGCTTCCTTCTGGTCTCGGTTGTTTTGACAGCTCGTATCCAGCGAATCCAATCCCAATGCGCAAGTGGTGTAATATCCTTCCATAACGCCTCGGCTTTGGGAGAAGTTGACAGCGCTTTTTGTACATCATCAGGCACTTCCGGCTCGATCCACTCTTTGGTCGGTTTAAGCGAAACTTGTACCGTATCCCCTGTCCCAACATTTGCGTCCTCAAGTAACTTTTTGTCAGGTGTAAACCAGTGGCTTGGTTTTTTCCCTGGTCCATAGCTCCCATCTGGTTCGAGCAGGGTTTTAAAAGGAACGTCACCTGCCTTGCCGGCAGGCAGGTTAATTACTCCTTTAACCATTGTCATACCCCGTGACGGAAGCTTTGCAGAGGCCTCTTCAGGCAGCCTGAGAATTGTCCAATCGTGGATGGTAAACAGCTTAGTTTCAAAACTTATTGCATTCATACTACTTATTATACCAAAGCTGTCTAGCATTTTTCCTGGTCAGCTTGAAAAATCTTTATCATTTGTTACAATTAAACGATGAAAAAGCAAGTTTTATTCATACAAGGTGCTGGCGAAGGCGCTTATAAAGAGGATACGTTGCTGGCTGATAGTTTACAACAAAAGCTCGGAACGGATTATGAAATTATCTATCCGAAGATGCCTGATGAAGAGAATGCACCATATGAGCAGTGGAAGGATAAACTCGTAAAAGAATTGGCCTCGTTAGAGGGCTCTATTATTCTTGTCGGACATTCAGTTGGTGCTTCATTTATCGCTAAGTTCTTAAGCGAAGTAAAACTGGAAAAACCGATAGACGGCATTTTTCTCATTGCTAATCCATTTTGGGGTGGAGACGGATGGTTATATGACGGTTACGAGCAGCTTGAGCTAGCTAAAGATTCTTCTGCAAAGTTTCCGAAGAACGCACCCATATTTCTTTACCACTGCCGCGATGACGAAGTCGTGCCTTTTGGTCACCTTGCACTCTATGCCCAAGTCTTACCACAGGCAACTATACGTGAAATAGAGCAGGGGGGGCATCAACTCAATAGTGATTTATCTGTAGTAGCAAAAGATATAAAAAGTCTCAAACATGTTTAATAGTTTGCCACAAAAAAAGCCCATTTTACAATGAGCTTTTAAAGGATATTACGGGCAATTAAGCTCGTGCTACATTCTTAGCATTTAGGCCTTTTGGACCACTAACAACTTCAAATGTAACTGCATCGCCTACTTGAAGCTCATCAAAGGTTACACCCTTTAAATCGTTAGAATGAAAAAAAAGATCTTTAGATTCGCCCTCTCTACTTATAAAGCCAAATCCTTTATCTGTTTTTGTTTTTATTGTGCCATTCATAAATATAATTCCCCTTTCTTATAGTCAGTATAGCAGAAATCACCAACAATTGTTACTTTTTTAGTGTTGTTTATTTTGCTACAAAAAATTGTTTTATCCACGCTAACCCTTTTTTGATAACCCTAAATAAAGCTCCTCCCATGTAATCAAGTTCATCTTCATGTTCTTGACCTGGCATGAGACCTTTTGGTTTCTCTTGATTATTTCCTTCCACCCTTCAAGGGTCTCAAAGATAGGGTGAATTGTCAACATATATGACCTCGCTTCTAGCCGTGAATCGTATTCTTCCTGATTAACAAGATTGGAATAGTTTCCCTCACGAGTAAATGTAGCTGCTCAGGGAGCTTTTTATTTGAATATAGTTTCGGATTCTTTTAGCACGTATTGTATTTTTCGAACAGGGTTTCCAGGTTTATGTACCTGCTTTGCCTCAACCACCTCTAAACCCGCCTTTTCAAAAGATGTAAGCCAATCATCATTTGTGTAAGATGTTGGAGTTGAGCGTGAATTGGTGTTAATGATTTGAAAATTTTCTACATGTCTTTCATAAGTTATCTGTTGCAACTGTCTCCACCATTTCGGTCCATCTGTTCGGACAGTATCTTCCTGGACTATAACTAGATCACTTACTCTTGCGGCTTCTTTTAGAACCTTCACTGGATCATCAGTATGGTGAAGAACAAACCAAAGTGTACTTACATCAAAGGTATCAGTACCAAATGGAAGACGGTCAGCAGTGGCTCGAACAAATGGTACAGTGCCATTATGGTGGTGCCAATTTTCTATATCAGTAGAAACAACATTTACGCCTATATCATGGAGAGCTTTTCCTAATCCTCCAGTGCCACTACCTATATCTACAACTCTTGATGGACGTGTATCTTCGTTAGTTCTATGCTTAGCAACAATTTCCTTTATGATTCGTGCGTCCCTAGGGAAAGCGACGGTATCATTAAATATTTCAAATCCTTTATCTTTAGCTGCTATAAGGCGTTTACGTATTTTCGATACGTCCTGCCTGGGATTATGTGAATTTGGTACGGTTTCTTTTTGCATGAAGAGAAGAGTTTATATCTTGATGAGTATTTTGTCAATGGAAGAGCTTGGTGATCCCTTGTGATTATCACTTTCTATGTGTGCCAGGCTGTACCTTTTTATATTTATTTAAGCCACAAAAAAAGCTCCCTTCAGAGCTTAGTTATTTTTTGTGGGTGGATGACGGGATTCGAACCCGCGACGTCCAGCTCCACAAGCTGGCGCTCTACCACTGAGCTACAACCACCAAATTTCTTTGTCTATTATAGCAAAAATGCGCCTTTTTTTCACTAGACCTGTGGATTGTCAGTACACCTTATTGACAACGCTTCATACGTCAGGTATTCTTGAATTATTCTTTCGGGGTTTTGTGACCCGCCTTTGTTACACTTTAGCAAGGCGAGAAATCAATATCGGTGGTAAATCACATTCATCTTTGTAAACGTGATCAACTCCACGAGATTTGCTTAGCAGATCACGAACTGGTTCAATTCCAGTAGCGACCGTACAGTCGGGATAGAAGGAAGAATTATGAAAAAACTGCTGGCTTTCGGGCCGTTATT
>JAHFKF010000007.1 GCA_023245475.1 Candidatus Levyibacteriota bacterium | reverse complement strand
TAGATAAAGGATTTGAGAAGAAAAAGGTTGGCGTGGGACTTACCAACGATACAGAAGCTGAAATCATTTCTGGCATCAACCAAGGAGATCAAGTAGCATTGGATCCACTTGAAGCTGAGAAAGCAGCCCAGACTAAAAAGTTCCTATTCTTTTAAATGAAAACTTCTGTCATAACGCTTAGCAATATTACCAAAAGTTATTTTTTGGGAGAGACAACAATAGAGATTCTTCATGGTATTTCACTCAAGATTTACCCTGGTGAATTTGCCGCAATTACCGGACCATCCGGTAGTGGTAAGTCAACGCTTCTTCATATCATTGGACTACTTGATGTTGCCACAAGCGGAACATATCTCTTGCATGATAAGGACGTCACCAAACTCAAAGAAGACAGACAAGCAGATATCAGAAATCATGAGATTGGCTTTGTCTTTCAATCATTTAATCTGTTACAACGAGCAAGTGTCCTTGAAAACGTCACACTCCCAGCAGTGTACGCAGGTACACCAACAACGATTCGGGAAGACCGGGCAAAAGAACTCCTAGAAAAAGTTGGACTGAGTGATCATATCTATAAAAGGCCAAATCAACTTTCAGGAGGACAGCAGCAACGTGTTGCCATCGCTCGGGCGCTCATGAATGATCCTTCGATTATTTTGGCTGATGAGCCAACAGGCAACTTGGACTCAAAATCTGGAAAGGATGTCATGGAAATTCTGCGTGGACTAAATAAACAAGGCAAAACAGTAGTTATCATCACCCATGATCCAGCTCTCGCAAATCAGGCAAGAAAAGTGGTTACGATCAGAGACGGTCTTATTGCTAAAACATGAACTTACAAGAACTATTACGCTTATCCTTTTCAGCATTACGAGCAAATAAAATGAGGAGTCTGCTCACAATGCTTGGAGTTATTATCGGTGTGTTTGCCGTCATCCTCCTGGTATCAATTGGTTCAGGACTACAAAAATATATTACCGACCAAATCAGTGGACTCGGATCAAACCTTGTCTTTGTCATCCCGGGAAGAGTTGGCGGAGCGAGGACGCCCGGCGGACAACAAACCAATAAGCTTGTCATCAACGATGCAAAGAAGTTGGACATAAAACTACGCACCATCGCAGATGTAGGACCTGTGGTACAAAAAACAGCAACGTTAAAATACAATAATAAAACAGATAAGGGGGCATCCGTGCTAGGAACCACGGCAAATTATCCAGATATTATCATCAATACAGCCATGGAGAGAGGAACGTTCTTTACAACATCCCAAGAACGCTCGGGAGCACGAGTTGCTGTCATCGGTCAAACGGTTAAGAAAACCCTGTTCCCAAATACAAATCCCATTGGCAAAAAAGTTTCAGTTGCCGGAAACAGATACACTGTTATCGGCGTAGGAAAAGCCCGAGGATCTGTTTTTGGGATTGATCAAGACAATACAGTCATCGTTCCTATCAATGCAGCTCAACGTCAATTTGGGGTCACTAGTGTCAATACGATTTATCTCTCTGCCAAAAAGCCAGAACTTGTAGGACTAGTCAAACGACAAGCTGAAAGTATTTTGCTACAACGATTGGATGAAGATGACTTTACGCTACAAACCCAAGAACAAACGCTTGATACTGTCTCAAGTATCGTTGGTGCACTCACCGTTGCGCTCGGAGGCATTGCCACCATTTCACTTATTGTTGGCGGCATTGGTGTCATGAATATTATGCTGGTCTCAGTAACCGAACGAACCAAAGAAATCGGTCTTCGCAAAGCGCTTGGTGCCAGGAGAAAAGATATCCTTAGTCAATTTCTCTTTGAAGCAGTGATACTCTGCTTGGCAGGAGGACTCATTGGCATCATTTTGGGACTTGGGGCTTCGATTATCTTGTCGCAATTCTTCATTTCTGAAGTTACTCCATGGTCTGTTGTCTTGGCTTTTGCTTTCTCCGTTGGCGTGGGAGTACTCTTCGGCATGATGCCTGCTGTCAGAGCATCCAGACTTTCTCCGATCGAAGCCTTGCGATATGAATAACCATTCATTATTTTCTTCCTTTTAACTTAATATGCTATACTAGTTTTATATGCAACAACTTACTATTGAAGAAATAAAAGAAAAAGCACTTCCAATTCTTAAAGAAGCCGGAATTAAACGTTCCTCTCTTTTTGGGTCATATGTTCGAGGAGAACAAACAGATACGAGCGATATTGATCTATTAGTTGATTTTCCCAAAGGAAAAAGTCTTTTTGATTTTATTGATGTAAAGTTGAAATTAGAAGAATCTCTTGGAAAAAAAGTAGATCTGGTTGAATACCATCTTATTAAACCTCGGCTTAAGAAATATATTTTACCTGAACAATTTCCAATTTTATGACCAAAGACGTTACTATATATTTTGAAGATATTGTTAATAGTATTACCCATATAGAAAAATATACTCACGGTGCATCTTTGGATGTATTTGAAGCTGATGAATATATGCAAGATGCAATCATAAGGAGATTTCAAATAATTGGGGACGCAACAAAACGTATTCCAGACGATTTTAAGCAAAGGCATTCAAATGTCCCATGGAAGTTTGCTACCGCAATGCGTGATGTGTTAGTGCATGACTATAATGAAGTAAACCTTGAACGAGTTTGGAAAACAATAAAGGAAGATTTACCAGAATTTAAGGAACAGATACAAATACTTCTACAAGAGACTGAAAAGAACACTTAATAATACACTTCCATGAGCTAATAACTCTATAAGTAGGGTTTCAACATAATTTGCACTTGGAATCCCCAGAATGATGAAGAGTTACTTGATCCATTCTATCTATTACTTTATACTAGGCCTATGGCAAAGCTTGTTCTCGTACGTCATGGTGAATCAGAATGGAATGCAAAAGGTCTGTGGACAGGCTGGACAGATGTGTCATTGAGTGAGAAAGGCATCGAAGAAGCACAAGCGGCTGGAAACAAGCTCAAAGATATTCACTTTGATGTTGCTTTTACTTCTGCACTCAAACGAGCCCACCAAACCCTACACAGCATCCTTACGCAAACAGGACAAACCTTCCTCCAAGCAAAAGCAGCTAAAGAACTCAATGAACGTGATTATGGTGATCTGACAGGAAAAAACAAATGGGAAGTCAAAGAGCAAGTTGGTGAAGAAGAGTTTCAAAAGATTAGACGCAGTTGGGATTATCCTCCACCAAACGGTGAATCTCTTAAAATGGTCTATGAACGAGTACTACCGTATTATAAAAAAGAGATCCTGCCAGAATTAAAAGCAGGAAAGAACGTTATCATTGCAGCTCACGGCAATTCTCTGAGAGCGCTTATCAAATATCTTGAAAACGTTTCAGATGAGGATATCCCAAACCTTGAAGTCGCAACAGGTGGCGTGTTGGTCTATGACATAGACAAAGAAGGCAATGTAACAAACAAAGAAGTCCGCGCTACAGGCAATGTCCACTAAGAACGTGGTGGCAATGATAATGCTACGTAATTTTCATCTGCGGTATGTTTTCCCCACTCTTTTGCATTATGCTCGCTGGTAACTTCATCTATAAGATGATGACGCAATCGTTGATCCTGATTGACTGTGTTCTCGAAAATAACTAAACCTCTTTCTACCTCACGAAAATCTTCTCTATCCTGTGCTGTTAACAGGTAACGAGAAGCTGCTACTGCTACCAGCTCAGGCCTGTCATGTTGATATGTGTCTGTGGCAATATCGGAAAAAGCAGCCTTAACTTTCTCATATTTCACGCTGTTTTCTCCATCTTTGTAACGTAATCGTTGCATATCAAAAACCATTGCTGCTCTCAAGGCATTATCCTTCGTAGTTTCAATAACAGTATTCATTCTATTTTGAGCGGCATCTAAAATCTCCGAATTGCCGGTCAAAGCAGCAAGCGTTAGCAGATACTTTGCCTCATCTGCAAGTAAATCATTTGGTGTATCGTGAACAAATTCATCAAGCCCAGTAGCAATCCGATCAGGCCTGCCCCTCGAATACTCCTTTACAATAACTTTCCGTGCTTCCCCTAAATGATATCCAGCAACATCTGGCTGTTCTGAAGCTTTTGCTTGCCCCACATGAGATGCGACCAAGACTCGGGAAGCAATCAGTCTGTTCTTACCCTCTAATGTTGGGATGGCAGGCAGAAGCGAGGATGCCTCAGCATAATCACCACTGATACGAGCAGATTCTGCTCCCAATAGTTTACCAATACTGCTCAAATTAGGATATACTCGTCTTTCAGTCATAGTGATAATCTCTCTCTAGAGAGGCAAAGTATACCACAGAAGGTTTATTGATGCAAAAGGAGGACGAATTCACCACGAGGTTCAGTCTTTTTGAAATGAAGTAATGATTGAGAAATTTTCTCTCGCCTCACCTCTTCATGAATCTTGGTTAGTTCACGGGCGATAACAATATGATTATCACCAAAGATACTCAGAAGCTCTTCAAGTGTTTTAACGATCCTGTGTGGCGCTTCATACAAGACGATCGTTGAGACAATATATTGCTGAGAGGCTTTAATATCCTCAAAATATTTCATCCGGTGACCAGGCTTGCGAGGAGGATAACCAACGAAAGTGAATTTATCTGTTGGTAATCCAGAAACAGTAAGTGCAGTGATGACAGCTGATACCCCCGGAATTGCTTCGACAGGAATCTTTTGCGCGATACATTCACGAATAAGTTTAAACCCCGGATCAGAAACCATCGGAGTTCCCGCATCCGAGATAAGTGCGATGTTTTTGCCTGCCTCTAGCAACTCAATGATTTCAGGGATTCGTTGCAGTTCGTTCTGTTCATAATACGAAAGTAGTCGGGGCTTTTGTTTGTCTGCTGGGTTTGCAGCAAAATCTTCAAGTAACTTAGTAAGAAGCAGACCAGCACGTCTGGTATCTTCACAAGCAATTATGTCTACGGCAAACAGTGTCTTTAAACCACGAAGTGTAATATCTGCCAAGTTGCCAATTGGGGTTGAAACGATAAATAATGTTCCCATGTAAAAACATTATATCATTTGTATTGTCTTACGAGGCCGCAAACTCTGCCTTGGATCTTAAGCGTCTTAGGATAGATTGGTTGCATCGTCGCGTTTGCAGGACGCAGTTCTACTTTATCTCCATCTTTATAGAATCGTTTTAAAGTTGCAAGGTTATCATCAACAAGCGCTACAACAATCTCACCATTACTTGCTTGGTTTACTTTTTCGATCACCACAAAGTCACCATCCAAGATACCATCTTCAATCATTGATTCACCTTTTACTTGCAAGACATACGAAGTCTGTGCACCTGAAAGCATTGATGCTGAAACTTGAAAGGTTGCATTGGGATCAATATGCGGCTCAAGAGGTTGCCCAGCAGCAATATATCCCATGAGTGGAATCTCAACAGAGGGTTCTGTGCCCATAAATTTAGACACAATATTTTCATCAAGCACACGAAGCACGCGAGTATTGCCATCGACTTTTTGAATATAACCTTTGTCAATAAGATTACGAAGAATCACGTGGATGGTTGAGACAGCACGATGTCCTGTTCCTGTGGCTATTTCACGAAGTGTCGGCGCATAGGTGTGTTTGTTTTGGAACTGTACGAGAAATTCCAACACTTGTCTTTCTTTTTTGTAGAGTACTCCTGGCATTAATAAAAAATATACGTCATTTCGTAGATTTTATCAATAGCATTTTCTGATACAAAAGGGGTCAATTTTCTGGACTCTTTATTGCTCGTGCGTAAAGGGAATATGGACATGATCTGTTTGCACTTCCAATGAGGGTCGTAATGCTTTCAATATTCTCTCATATCGGTTGGGATTATGAATAAGATAGAGATCTAAATATTTTTGTAAACGAATATCATAAAGTGTAATTGTTGCAAAATTCAAAAGTTCCCCGAGAAAACTATCATGAACCTTTATTTCCCTTACTTTGCTAAGACGATACATTTCACTCTTTCTAAAGATAATACCTCTTTTGTGTATGATGTTTTCAGGCGTAATCTCATAATATTCATTTAACCATAAGAGCACGATGTAAATACTAAGAAAAATTTTACATATTCCTATCACACCAAAAACAGAAAGAAATAATATGTTGTTATATGCAGCAAATTGAGTAAACTCTCCTCCATTAACCAAGATAAAATAAAAACCAATAACTATGAAAGCTAAAATCACATCAATAAGAACAAGTTTTGTCAAAAGGATAGCAATACTTTGTCTAATATTAATATGCGTTAATGTAATTGTATGTTCTGTCATAAATTTATATTCCTGAAATTCCAAAAATTCTCCCAATACCGTAAGTTACTGCCATCGCAAAAGCGCCTCCTGTCACCACACGTAAAACAGCGCGAGTAACATTTGCTCCACCAATTTTAGCACTTATTGTCCCTGTACATGCTAGGGCAAAAACAACTGCTCCAAAAGTGAAGGGAACACGAATGGGCGACGGTGTAAACACTATTGCAATAATAGGGATAGTAGCTCCAACTAAAAATGATGCAGCAGAAGCAAAAGCGGCATGCCATGGATTGGTTAAATTATTAGGATCAATACCTAGTTCTGCATCTATATGAGCAGCATAGGCATCTTTAACTGATAACTCTTTCGCGACAATCATGGCAGTTTGTCTACTTAAGCCTTTTTTTTCATAAATATCTGTAAGTTCTGCTAATTCTTCTTTGGGGTAATGTTCCAGTTCATATTTTTCTTTTTTAAGAAGAGCCTTTTCTGTATCTCGTGAACTACTGACTGATACATATTCACCAGCAGCCATAGAAATTGCACCTGCAATAATACCCGCAACTCCAGCAGTGAAAATGAAATTAGTTGAAGATGTGGCTCCAGCAACTCCTACGACCAAACCCGCAATAGAAACAATTCCATCATTTGCCCCTAATACAGAAGCACGCAACCAATTTAATCTTGAACCAGTATTGTGAGTATGAGGTTCAGGATGTGTATCTCTCATGAATTTTGTGCCTTTTCAACTTCACTAATTCGCATTGCAGTTTTAAGCACAGTATCAGGACTCAGAGAAATAGAATCAATACCTTCGTGTACTAAGAACTCTGAAAGCTCTGGAAAATCAGAAGGTCCTTGCCCACAAATACCAACCTTTAATCCTTTTTTATGTGCTTGTGTTATGAGACTATGAATTAAGAGATGGATTGCTTCATTATTTTCATTACCAATATGCGCGATCAGTTTGGAATCCCGATCCAACCCCAATGTTAGTTGAGTAAGATCATTTGAGCCAATAGAGAAGCCATCAAATATCTGTGAGAATTCGTCGACTAATAAAATATTTGAAGGAACTTCTGCCATTACCCACACATGTAAATTCTCATCAAGCGTATTTTCCAGATTATTCTTTGTTTTATCATGAGACAAACCGTTCTTTGCCATCTCCTCAAGAACCTTCTTGCCCTCATCTGGGGTACGACAAAAAGGAATGAGAATTTGCAAATTGTGCAGTCCCATTTTCTCACGTACTCGTTTTACCGCCTGACATTCTAAAGCAAATGCCTCTTGAAATTTAGGATCTGTATACCGGCTTGCGCCACGCCAACCAATCATCGGGTTTTCCTCTTTAGGTTCATACAGCTTTCCCCCAATAAGTCCAGCATATTCATTGGATTTGAAGTCACTAAAACGAAGCAACACCTCATGTGGATAAAATGCAGCCGCAATAATCCCGATACCATATGCTAATTTTTCAACATAGTACGCAACTTTATCTGTAAATCCGACTGTCAGTGCATCTATTTGCTTTTTTATTTCCTGATCTTCCAGAGTATCGTAATTGAGCAATGCATTGGGGTGGATCTTAATAAAGTTTGAGATAATAAACTCTTCTCGAGCCAATCCCACACCTTTATTGGGAATAAAAGAATAGGTAAACGCAAGTTCAGGATCAGCAACAATCATCTTGATCTCTGTTTTAGGAAGAGTAAAATCTGTTACATCTGTTTTATTGACTTTAAATTGCAATAACCCTTCATATACTTTTCCTACCTCTCCTTCAGAACAAGCAACTGTTATCTCCTTTCCTGTCTGAAGAACATTTGTTGCATCCCCACAACCAACGATTGCAGGAATACCCAGTTCTCGTGAAACAATCGCAGCATGACTTGTCCTCCCACCAGAATTTGTTACAATTGCGCTGGCTATCTTCATAATAGGCTCCCAATCAGGATCAGTGATTTCAGCAACCAAGACCTCTCCCTGTTGAAATTCTGAAAGTTGACTTGGATCTTTGATAAACCGAGCTTTGCCACAACCAATTTTTTGTCCCACAGATGCGCCATGAGTAAGTACATTTCCTTTTTCCAGTAAGATGTAGTCTTCAAGTATTGTCATACTCTTTCGTGCTTGAACCGTTTCAGGACGTGCTTGAACAATAAATAGTTGATTCTCTTGAGAATCATATGCCCATTCAATATCCATTGGTTTTTGATAATGATCCTCAATCATCATTCCCCATCGAGAAAGCTTAAGGATTAATTCGTCTGTTAAGACAAATCTCTGTCTATCTTCTAAAGATACTTGGATTTCATGTGTTGAAGCCGTTCCTTCGGTTGCATATATTAGCTTTTTTTCTTTATCACCTAGTTGCTTACTAATAATTGAAGCAAAACCGTTTTTTAACGTGGGTTTAAACACCATGTATTCATCTGGAGTTACAACTCCTTTCACGACAAATTCTCCCAACCCCCATGCCCCGTTGATCAGTACAACATCACGAAAGCCAGTGTCAGTATCAAGAGTAAACATCACACCACTGGCCCCTCGATCTGAACGCACCATCTTTTGCACAGCAACCGACAGGGCAATTGCAAAATGGTCAAAATGTTGATCAACTCTGTAAGAAATTGCTCGATTGGTAAAAAGAGACGCGATGGCTTTTTTGATTGCTTCTAAGAGCCCTTCTTCTCCTTTGATATTGAGATATGATTCCTGTTGCCCGGCAAATGATGCATCAGGAAGATCTTCCGCTGTTGCAGATGATCTAACGGCAACATCAACTGAGTCGTTGATGTGCAACTTTTTCCCAAGCTCTTGATATGCAGCTCTGATGGCAACGTCAAGTTCTTGAGGGAACGGTGAAGAAATAATCATCTCACGAATTTTTGCTCCAACGTCCTCCAGTTGTTTCATATTCGTAGTATCCAAACTCGATAGTGCTTCACTGATTTTATTTTCGAGGCTGCTTTTTTCAAGAAAAAATTTATATGCATATGCCGTGACAGCAAATCCGTAGGGAACTTGAACTTTTTCATCAGGAAACATTGCACTTGTTGCGTGGGTTAAGTTCTGATACATCTCTCCAAGATTAGCATTTTTGCCACCAACCAAAGGAATGTCATTCTTATCTATCTCATCAAACCATAAAATGAATTTTTCAGTCTTATCTGTCATAGTTTATCCATTCACAACATTCTTGGGATGGTTATCGAAATAAGCACGAATGTTTTCCATGGTGGTTTCAAGAATGTGCAACAATGCATCATCAGTATTAAAGGCATTGTGAGCCGTAAAGAAAACATCCTCACGAGTAAGTAAGACATGATTAAGTAGTTGTGTTTTAATATCACAAGATTTGAGAAAGTCATCCGTTAGCAACTCTCGCTCTTCTTTGAGAGAGCATTCTTCTTCCAAGACATCAAGCCCTGCTGCTTGCAAAATATGGGACTCCAACCCATCAAGAATTGCTTGTGTTTCAACCAATGGACCTCGTGCAGTATTGATAAGAATACTTCCTTTTTTAAACTTTTTGATATTGTCTCGATTAATAAGATGATGTGTTTGAGGATTGTAAGGGACATGGAGTGTTACAATATGCGACTGTGCCAAAAGCTCATCAAGAGGGACATAGTGCAACCTCTCTCGTTCTGCACCAGGATGTGGTGTATATACAAGCACATGCATACCAAAGCAGAGAGCTATCTCAATTACTTTTTTACCAATTTCTCCTTCTCCAATAACACCTAACGTCTTACCATTTAAATCAAATCCTCGTAAACCTTCCAAACTAAAATCCCCCCGCCTACTTCGTTCTATTGTTTCAAGAAGCTTACGACTTATTGAGAGAATTAACGCAAATGTCTGCTCTGCAACAGATGAGGCGCCATAACTAGGCACATTGACAACAGAAATACCTTTTTCTTTACAATATGCCAAATCAATATGGTCATATCCTGTTGAACGAGTAACAATGAGTTTAAGATTAGAAAATTTTTGCAATGATTCCCTATTAAGTTTAGAATAGATAAAAGTTGAGATAACAGAGGCATCAAACGTGTCGGCTGTGGTTTCGTCTTGTACTTTTTGAGAACGAAAAACAAGTTCAGTATCAGGGAAATTATGCTGGATATGTTTAATTTCCCATTCTTCGATTTCAAAAAATACAATCTTATTCATCAATTAGTTTTAATATAACACAATTTTGTCAACAATGCTTTAGCTTATTTATTGTCATTTTCCCTTCTATTTACCACAATGCCCAAACTAAATACCGATAACATAATTGTTTGACAGAGAATACAAATTGGACAAATGACGTGTAATTCAAACAGTTCTCGATAAGCAATCCAGAGGCAAAAGCCTAAACCAAACGTTGCCATACTAAGAAGTAATCTCTTCTTTCGACGCAGAGCCGCAAAGAAAATCACTAAGTACCCAACAAGCCCGAACAATGGCGTGGGAATTCCAAAGGTCTTAGCGACTGCGCCTGAAATGATAGCTTCACAATTAATCGTTGCATTAATAGAACACGGCTGAAATGAAGGGTGAAAAAATTGCTGCCACAAAAGATACAAAGCAAGAATAATGCCGATAAGTGATAATGATTTAATAATTAAAAAGATTGTTTTTAAGTTCATATAGTTAAGCACGTCTTACTTCCTGTCTTTGTCCACCTTCTTCGATGTATAACTCTAACGGACGTCCTGTTGAGGTAGTAATCTTATCATTCTCAAACCATATCGTATCGCAATACTCACATACATAGGCAATCTCATCAACTGCTTTCATGATAACTTTGGTTACAACTCCTTCATTACATTTTGGACATATCATAAAGAAATCTCCTTATTATTATTTATTATCTTCTTTGATTATTATTTCTGCTGTGATTCTAATCACACATAAACATTATCTGATAATTCTATTTCAAGCTTTTTCAGATCTGTTATAATAAAGGTATTTTCTTCAAAACGGATAAGTCCTTTATCCTTTAGTTTTTTCATTTCTCTACTCACTGTTTCACGTGTCATACCTGATTGCGCAGCAATATCTTTTTCTGGAATAGTTATCTTAATAGTATCTTCGCCTTTTCCAAAACGCTTAGCATAAATAATCAGCTCTGTAATAAGTCTGGAATAGGCATTGCCTGTCATAAGATATACCATCCGAGTCAGCACTCCATCAATTCCCTTATATACCCTACTCATCAGATTAAAGAGTACGTCAGGATTTGTTTTGAGAAACATAAGCACGTCTTCTTTTGGAGCAAGCCACACAGAGACATCACTCATCGCCTCAAAGAAATAATTATTAGGGGTCTCATTAATAGCCCAAGACATAGGAAAGAAAGCAACCGGTTTAAATATATTTAACACAAGCTCTTCACCTTTCTGAGAAATTGTATATTGTTTTACGAATCCCTCTTGTAAATAAAATACACCACAAGGCACTTCGTCTGATCTAATTAACATCTCTCCCTTTTTATACTGTTGGTGCTTATACCGACTGAAGAAGGTATGAAGCTTTTGTGAAAGTGAATTATTCATAATGGTATTCTGCACGCAAGAAAAACATAATCGACGAGTGAGCCACAATCTGAAATATAGCTTTTATACCAAATATAAAAGCGAGCCCCCATAGTAATCGAGCATCAAATAGTCCTATTCCTTCTTCCAAATAACCGTCTTGTTGGCAACCGAACGAGAGAATACAATGGGACCAAATAATATAGTTTTTGGCACATAATCAAGTTGGGAAATAACTTCTGGTTGGAAATTTTCTCTGCTATACTTTAATACTAATTTGGAATAAGATGTATCTGTAACTAATCGTTCTGATCTACGCTTCCGTTCCCAAAAATGTTCAAAAACTAACGTATCTCTGCCTTTTATACGGCTAGAACGTCCCTTAACGACATAATTTCCTATACGATATTCTTTTGCGGGAATAATTGATTTCTCTCTTTTTATTTGATCATTATCCGTTGCTGAAACTTCCCCATGTTCAGTTGCACCACGTACGATAGTTCTTCTTCCTTTTATATTTAAACCAACATCTAGCCCTACTAGTGAGGAAGCTGTCATACGAGGAGCTAATGCTGCAATAATTTCTCGAGCTTGGGCAACGTGTTCAGCGGGATAAAATGTGTCAGGAGTAACATCACAAAAAGCGTTAACTTTTGCGGCTAATGTAAACAATTCTCCTTCACCTGAGTACTGAAACTTTTCTTGTGCCATACGGCATTTTATCATCAGCTTGTTAATCAAGCAACTTGATGAATAATTAGCAAGCCTTCACAAGATAATCGTTAATAATGAGTCAGCATTAAAAACTATGGAATGAGTGAGCCCCTCGAGATTCGAACTCGAAACCAATACCTTAAGAGGGTACTGCTCTACCGTTGAGCTAGAGGCCCAGATAACTAATAACTCAAAACGTATAACAATTTTGAGAAATCTAAGGCATATTGTAACAAAAATCTTGCAATCTGTCAGCATTTGATTAAACATTGACCTATAATACTTGATTCCTTGATCTAGATAGGGATATAATACAACCCATGTCAGCAGAAAACCCAATACCAAATCCGGAATTATTTGGACAAGAGCGTGTACGTAAAGAAATCAATACGGAATTAATACGTGCTCGAGACTACTATCAAAGTCCTCTGGTAACACAAGCTGCATTAACTATCAATCTTGCACTTGCTGAACCCCCGATGCAACATGCTCAAAACATTGATGCAACAGGAATCGATTTTAGTTATAAAACCCAAGGAGTAATCGTCGCACGATCTTATCTTTATAATGGTAAATTAAGTAATCATGCAAGTGTTACCTTTCCACCGGAAGCGTTTGGTCGCGAAACCGCTTCTGGCCGATATTTAACAGTTACTTTTCATAAATCAGTACCTTTATCTAACGAAGGTATGGAAAAACCAAAAAGCCGTATATTTGCAGTTGATCTCTTTGGCATTGAAAAAGTAAAGATCCCTCACAAACCTGATATTTCGAGAATAATTGCAGGACCAGTAAAAGAACACACAACGCAAATAGATAGATCACAAAACGGAATAGGCATAAATCCGGACAGACCCGCAGAACATGCAAACACAATGGAGACTATTTTTATCCTTACAGATACACTTCCCCCCTTTGGGCCAAAGTTCTTTGATGCAATCTTTGCAGTAGTGCCTCCTACGAAATAACCTATGCTTAAAGACTTGCTTCTCTTTCGCAAAATGTATACCATATGAGATAAGGTATGAAAAAGCACCGACTGAAAAGACACAAATCACATATCATCCTCGTGGTGTGTTTAATTGCCTTCTTGGGGATCGCCCTCTCTATGACTTTAACGCTTCTTGGAACACCACAACAGATCAATAGTAGAGCCGAAGATCTGCCGACAGTAGAGCCATCTCCTAGCCCAGAACCACCGACAGCAACGCCTAGCCCAACACCTGCCGGAGCTGTTATCAACATGGAAATCACCCTGCCTGGTATTTCATCAACAGGTGGTAATATCAAACCACAACACCCTACTCGAGAGGTAGCAATCTCTCTTTTCTCAGTCGATGATAATGCCGCGGATCGAAATGTTGAACCAATGTATACAAGCAAGGCAACACTTACTTATGATGCAGATCCTACAAGCGGCACCTACACGAAATTCGTCATAAATGATTTTGATCTTGGAGCAAATATTCCTGATGGAGATTATCAGATAGCACTTAAAACAAATCAGACGCTGCGCAACGTCGTCAAAAATAAGCCAAGTGACATTGACGGAATATTCTTCAAGATCTATCGCAATAACCAAGAAACCATAAAAGCTTCTGGCTTTTTGCCTGGAGATATTATGCCCTCCCCTCTCGGCAATAACCTTATTGATATTGCTGACTACAATGGATTCAATGATTGCTTTGGGGATAAGTTAACAAGCAGTAGCTGTATTGCCAAAGAGCGTGCAGATTTTGATGACAATGGAGTAGTTGATGGGATCGACTACAACATCATGGCGTTAAGTCTCAAAACACTTGCCGAACTTGGATTTCCAGTCCCGTCCTTGTCACCAATGCCAACAATTAAACCAAAAGTCACAACAAAACCCACGCTAACAGCAACACCCGCCGCAACCAAAACATCGTCAGGCGGCAATCCTTTGGGAGGTATTCTTCTTTTCCTGTTTATCGTAGCGCTTATTGGAGGAGGAGCTTTCTACTTCCTTAAAATACGAAAGACTAAAAAGGCAACAGGAGCTAAACCAACGGGGTCACCTGCTCAACCAGAAACGGGTACACCAACGGAGGCAGCGGCAACAGGAACGACAGTTCAGCCAGAAAGTGCAACCCCTGCTGAAACAATCGCTGACAAAGAATATTATGTCAAAATCCAAAGCCAAGACGCCAAAGGTAGCTGGCTAGAATTGGCAGATGACAGTGGACAAACCCTCGGATACTACACTGGTCCAGTACAAGAAGGCTTTGCCAAGATCAAAGGTGTCATGAAAAAGACAGCGGACAAAACGTATATCGAGATTTCAGATATCACCTCCGAATAATCTACGCAGTTGAGGTTTCATTCTTATCAGTATCAGAACCAAAGAGCACTAATAAAACATCCTTTGTGCTAATTTTTGATCCATCTGGTGTTTTTGCTACATCAACAGGAACAATCTCCCTATTAATACGAAGTGCCGTTCCGGCAGCTTCACCAAATGATTCTGTCTCAGGAATCTCTTGAGCAACTCTACGTCGTAACTCTTCAAGCGAGCCATCAGTAACTCTTTTTTCCTTTGCAAGTCCACTTATCAGATCAGGCGTTGGATGCAAATAATCCGCAATATCAGCCCCTGATATGGTAAGTTTATTTAAGTACGTTTGCAATGGGTTTAGCACTTTTGATGCATAGCTCATCCTTGCTGCAAACTCAACCATTGCGGCTCGAGTCTGGTGAACAAGATGGGCAAAGACAAGATATCTGCTATCGACTGTTTCCATGGTTTTCTGTTGTTTTTTCTGCTCTGGAACTGCCATTCTTACTAATTTTTCTTTTGAAGTCGCGACTGCCTGTCTCTCCTGCTGCTTTTTAGTTGCAACAGACAATTTTTCTGCATGAGGGACAGGTTGCTCATGAGTCTCCTGCAATGTTTGTACAACAACCGCTGTTATCTCTCCCAACGTCACGGCATAACCCTTACTCTGCAAAATATGCATAGTCTTTGCTAAACCATGAGTAGGATATAATTCACGAACTTTCTCTTGCATCTTCTTTTTGTCAGTGGGATCATTAAGTATCTCATGCTTTGGAATAACCATTGGTGCTCTCACTTCACCAACGACCCCGGCAGCAACGATGGCAGGTATTTTTACTTCTGACAATGTACGCTTCACCGCTTCTTTCACAGGATCTACAATTCGAACTTGTGATTTCTCACTCTTTCCTGCAAGGCGTTGTAACTCAACAGTCAAAACCGTAATACGTTGAGAATCTACTCGTGCACGTACTTCACTCTTGCTGATTTCACCAATTGGTCTTCTCAGCAATTGTGGAGCAATTGAGACTTCACGAGTAGGCGCGACCGCTCGACGTTGCTGAATGTTCTCCTTTGGTCGTCTCGGAAGTGAGCCAGTCACGTCAGGCATTGCCGGCTTCATAATGTTTGGTGTAACAAAACGACTAGTATCACCAATAAACACTGTCTTAATCTCTTTAGGCTTTTTCGTTGCTACTTGCTCAAGACCAGGTACCCTAAACGCTCCAAACGTAGAAGCTGGCACAACGCGAGGTTGTTTCGCTACAGACTCTGACATCGATGGCTTTGCAGAAAGAACTGATGCCTTATCAAACTTGGGCATTGGTGCAAGACCCTTGAATCCAATTTTTTGTTCAGCACCATGAACAGCAGGTGAAAAAGCTCCAAGGCGCAATGGACTTCCTACCTTTGTAGTAAACGTTTCAGTCACACCAAGAGAGGGCGCAGAAATCCGCATGCTGATGCTTCTTTCTCCTCCTCTACTTGCAACTCCAACTGATCCTCGTGACATTCCTTCTTTCATATAAATAACTCCTTTCAGAGTAGCCGCAGTATAGTAGTACAAGGCTTTTATCGCTTGATAGTAACCTTACAAAAACCTTACAAAAATTCACGGCTGGCGTGTGGATATTTTGTAATGACAATATCAAGTTGGGCTGCTGCAAATCACTATAATGGCATCAGGAGAAACAATATGAACATGCAAATACTTATAACAACCTGGAACAAACTACAACACAGAGACGCAGCAGACTGGTTTACAATCAGCCAAGCTCGTGAAGAGAAAAAACAATTGATGCAATCTGAAACTGTAGTAATGACTCAGGAAGAGACAACACAAGCCGTATCACAAGGGAATCATGTGGTCTTTACTCACGCGGATTTAGGGCACAATCCTGAAGAGAAATCACAAATTCAACAATTGTATAACGACTTACAAAGAGTAGGGTTTGCCCCACGACTCGCTCTGGGATAAATTACTTTGCAATTGAAAGCAGCGCGTAAAGCATTCTGCTGCGAGCTATCAGGGGGAACCGACCGAATGAGCCGAGGGGGTGTTATCCCCCGATAAGCGAGCATAAGAATGTAGCGACCTTTCACTTGCAAAAAGTTTTGGGCGGCTTTTTGAAAAGCCGCAAGAAAGAAAATTAGTTATAAAAATTTGGTCAAATTAAATGACATTCTATGCAGATCACACAAACCGTACTGCTTGATTGCTTCACGATGCTTTTTGGTGCCATAGCCTTTGTTGGTAGCAAAGTCATACTCAGCATACTGCTCATGTAACTGCTGCATAAGCGTATCACGATACACTTTGGCAATAATTGATGCCGCGGCAATTGAAATGCTCAAACGATCACCATGGATGATTGGTTTTTGTTTTGCTTTGGGCAAATCCTGAATATAAAACGCATCCATCAGAATAAATTGAGCTTCTGTGGGAAGTGTGCTTACTGACTCTACAAATGACTGTTGCGTTGCTTTGCCAATACCAATCTCATTAATCACAGAAACGGACACTTCAGAAATTGAGTAAGCAATTGCCTGCTCTTTGATAACTACGGCAAGTTCTTCTCGCACCTTGGCTGAGAGGAGTTTAGAATCATTGACTGG
The DNA here is from genome assembly GCA_023245475.1 of Candidatus Levyibacteriota bacterium. GTDB lineage: Bacteria > Patescibacteriota > Microgenomatia > Levybacterales > UBA12049 > JAHFKF01. Next base: position 7,747 of record JAHFKF010000007.1, on the reverse strand, counting down.
TCGCGGAGTAGTAAAGTCAGGAGGTAAAATCACAGCAGCCGTCACGACAGGACCAGCAAAGCATCCTCGCCCGACCTCATCAACACCGGCGACATGCTGCAAGCCTTGTTGCCAAAGCAGTTGTTCTTCATCAAAGGTTGGTAGTTTCATGTTTAGATTTATGAACAATAGTACGTAATTTTTCTAAAAAGATCTTTGGATCAGGATTTGTAAGCATCTCTTCAGGAAACAGGGCTCTATAAGCAATGGGATTTGCTGGTTCAAGCGATGTAGTAGCCATCAAATTTGTCATTAAACCAGAATACACACCAATACTAAGACGAGAGTCGGTAATCTTATGATTTACCACTTTATCAAAACTGCCAAAAAACATTTCTTTTTCTTTTTGAGAAAAGGCCTTTGCTCCATAGGCAAGTGTAAAATTACCAAACGTTTCTTCAAAATCAAAACCTGTATGTTTTTCAAGCCACGCAAATTGTACCCACAAACAAGGTTGGAGACCTCTTGATCTCGCAAAACTACCCATAAGAAATGGTGTGAAATTTTCTCGAGTTATTCTTTGAGGGAAGACATATGCTTTTATCTCTGAAACGTTTGTACCTCCTACTTGAAAGTCTTGCTTTGCCAAATGATAGCGAGTATCTCCCTTTTCAGGATGTCTCCGAGAATTTTCAAAAAAACCTTCCATCTCTACTCCTCTCCCGCATCTAATTCCAACCCTTTAACCGTCGGAAGAATCGTTCCCATGATGCCTTTGAGATCACCGTGCATGCCATAGGTATTGTCGATCACCATTCTGATATTCTTCTCATCTCGTGCCCATTTGTTGGAAAAGTATCGTTTCTCTTTCTCAATCTCTGTCTGCATATTGGAGAAAGCTTCGATAATTGCTTCAACTCTGTGTTTAAATTCAACCCCCGACAAATAAGAATAAAGCAACTCGACTTTTTCATTCTTGCCTTGTGTCGATGCTTTGACATAATAGAGCTGAATGAGTTTTGCTCTCAAAGCTGAAGCCAGTCCAATGACAAAGGTTCTCTTGGTAACCCAGACGCCGTTACGAAATCCAGCTGTAGCGATATCTTTGGGCAAGACTTCGGAAATAAGCACTGATTCATCAGCGGTGATGGTTCGTTGATCGTTCTTTAATTTGGTAATCCAATCTTCTTTCCATGTCGTGGTATTCTTAAGCTCCCACAAGATCTTGCCATTGAAATTTCCCCTACTGTCCCACACTTCTTGAATGATGTCGCCGCCCTTAACGCCTTTCCCAACAGGTGTTATCTTGTCATTGGGAAACTCCTGCTGAAGCATTTTTTCAAACTCAAGCTCAAATACTTCCCCTTGTGTTTGCTGTGAACCTTGTTGCAGTTTACGCCTGGCATCTTCCAATTCCTTCAACGTGTCCTGAAGCTGCTTATCTTTGGCCATGATTTTAAGATGTTGCTCTTCTTCAGCTTTCTTCTGTGCATCAAGACGGATTTTATCTTCCTCAATAGCAAGCTGCTTTTGCATTTCAAGTTTAGCTTCATCTTTTTCCTTCTTTGACTGACGAAGTTCCTTGGTAAGCTCGGTGATCTGCTCAATCAATTGTTTATTGCGAGCATCTTTGTCTTCTGACTCTTCTTTGGCTCGCTTCAGTTGCAAAGCAAATTGCTCCTCAATCTTTTTGGTGGATGATTCCAAAGCCTCACGCTTTGCGGCTTCAAGTTCTTTGTGGTGCTGTGCGGTAATCTTCTCCATCTCTTGCTCTTTAAATTGATCAGCAAGAGCTTCTGAAATCTCAACAGGCTTTTTGCAATGAGGACAAACAATCGTGTTCATAATGTATTAGTTATCATACCCCGAGAGTTGCATTCATGCAAGTCAAGAAAAAGTAAAAGATTCGTCCACAAACCGTCAGGATTTTGTTTGTTGCATTCTAGATTATTAAGAGGTATACTTTATTGCATTATGTCAGTAGGAATTGAAAATGGCAGATATAATCAACAACCACAACCTCGCCGTGAAGGACAAGAATCTGCTGTAGCTAAAAGAGATGACCATATTAATTATCTCACAGATACTGTCAATAACCCCAAACCAAACGGCATTGGTCCACGAATGGTGGCATTCTATGCAAAACAATATGAGCTCATGTCAGAAGTCGAGGGAAACAAAGAGAACCCAGAGCTTCAGCAAGAACTAACAGACCATACAGATCGTATCACCACAACAATTCAACAAACAGAAGGATATCAAAGGGTTGACGCACGAGGTGTACAAATGAGAGTTAATGAGTTAGCAAAAACATTTCCCACCGATGGCGATATTTTACCCGCTACCGCAACAGCCCTAGAACTACGAAGAATTTTTGAGAAACCGCTCAAAGAGGGAAACCCAAGAATCCTCTTTGAAGCAAAAGTCGCAGGGCTAATCCCTACAGCCAAAATAACCTCTCCTAATCGTTGACACCACACGACGCAATTTGCTAGCATGAAAGAGCTTCTGGGTACGCCAGAATGACTTCGATAATGAAAACAATTATTCAAAACATTGTTATTTATACCTTTGCGTTGTTTCTGTTACCGATGCTTATTCCCGGAGTTCAGATCGACGGAGGCATAGGGACATTATTTATCGGTGGTGTGGTACTCTCCCTTCTCTTCTTGTTGCTTAAACCAATCCTTAATATCATTGGCTTTCCGGTAAACTTGATCACCCTTGGATTATTTAACATCTTCATCAATGCCCTGCTTATTTACCTTCTGACTGTCTTTGTTACCCAAATTACGATTACTGCCTTTACGTACCACGATCTTAATTTAGCAGGTTTTACCGCACCGGACATGGCATTTAACACCTTCTTTGCATATCTCTTTACTGCCTTTATTCTTTCCGTCATCGACTGGTTTGGTAAATGGTTGATGAACTGAAGCCTTTGCGGTATAATGAGCATATGCTTGATAGCATCCTTACGTTTCTACAAATCATTGTCTCTGTCCTCTTGGTCGCGTGTGTCCTTCTCCAAGCTCCTGAAGGCGGGCTCTCACCTGTTTTTGGCGGTGGTGGAGAAATGTACCGTAGTAAACGCAATGTCGAAAAATTCCTTATTGGAGCAACGATTGTGTTGGCAATTCTTTTGGTTGTCCTCTCCTTACTACAACTCCTACCACAACTAAAATAATATGATAGTCATACGAAAAAGGCTGATCTTTTGGCTTATTAAAGCGTACATTAAAAAATCAGGCAAGACGATGATTTTGTCGTTTTTGTTTGGCCTGATTATATTCTTCTCCGTGCTGTTTAGTTCACGCTATCTTAACCAGCTCATTCCGGTCTATAAAAAAGTGTCGATTGGTGTCGTTGGAGCATATACCAAAGATAATCTCCCTCCGCTTGTAACAAGTAAATTTTCTCGGGTACTGACAAAGATCGCACAAGATGGCAGTATCAAACCTGATATTGCTGCCAAATGGGAAGAGCAAGATAGCGGCAAAACCTACAAATTCACATTGAAAGAGCACGAATACTTCAGTAACGGCCAGCATGTAACTTCAGACAAAGTGCTTTATAACTTCTCTGATACAACGGTTGAACGGCCTGATCAATATACTATTGTTTATAAATTAAAAGATGTGTATTCACCTTTTCTTGTTACTGTTTCTCGTGGCATCTTTAATGGTGGCTACACAGGAATTGGAGAATACAAAATTGAAGATAGTACCGTAAACGGCGACTTCATCCAATCATTGACCATGACTTCTGTCAAAAACAGATTTAATCTGCTTCGATATCAATTCTATCCAACTGAAGAAGCATTAAAAATGGCATTCTTATTGGGAGAAGTATCAGAAGCCAATGGGCTGACCGATCCGTCCTACAAACAGATGCCTTTTAGTAAATTTCCAAACACTTCTGTTGAAAAAGTCACTGACTATGCTCGCGTCGTGACGTTGTTTTATAATACGAACGACAATGTGTTATCCGACAAAAAAGCACGTCTCGCCCTCAGCTATGCTTTGCCCGAAAGCTATAAAGCGGGTAAAAAAGCATTTCTCCCGTACTCTCCTGAGTCAATCTATTACAATAAAGAATTAGCCGAACGTAAGCAAGACTATGAACACGCGAAGTTACTTTTAAATTCGGCAACTCCCAAACTTACGGTAAAAACTCTCAAAAAATATCGACCAACAGCGCAAGCAGTTGCTGACTCATGGAAAAAGATCGGCATACAAACAACGATTGAAGAGGTAGATGGTGTCCCTGATACATTTCAAATCTTCTTAGGCGATATCACAATCCCTCAAGATCCTGATCAATACACCCTGTGGCACTCTAGCCAAGCAAACAACATTACGAAATACCGCAATCTACGTATTGATAAACTCCTTGAAGATGGAAGAAAGACTGTGGATGTTGAAGAGCGCCAACGAATCTACAATGATTTTCAAAAGTATCTGATGGATGACTCACCCGCCTCATTCCTCTCATTCCAGTACGAGTACAATGTGATTAGGAAGTAGCATTCTGGTCTTAATTTAATGGGGCAGATCTCCGTTCTCCGATCTCGGTTCTCAATTCTATTGTGCCGTTTCGCTGCCAATTGTTACGGTGACTTGGGAGTCGCCTACACTTGGAACTGTTTTGACGGTGGCATCTACTTTATACGACTTCTTCAACGTCTCTGTTAATTCCTTTAAATACCCTTGATCAACACTTGTTTGCGCTGAGATAACAGTCTCTGTGTAATCACTATTGTCTGCGTTGCCTGTCTCTCCCACGGTAAAGCCTGCATCTGTTAAGACAGCTTTAAGCTTTGCTGCTTCGCCTGTCACACCACTACCATTAAGTATACGAACTGTGTAGGCTTTGAGGTCAACAGGTTTTGCGGTAGGTTCTGACGTGGGAGTAGGTTCCTCTGTAGGAGTTGCTTGTGTAAGGAAAGGAATAGCCGGCATAGAAATCTTTGAGAAATCAATCGTATCTGATTTGAGCAGATAGTATCCACCGGCAATACCTCCCAGACCCACTACGAAGGCAAGGAATGCAATGACAAAGAAGAACAACACTGACTTCTTCTTCTCAACAGTTACGACGTCATCGGTGTCAGTAAACGAAAAGCTATCTTTAGAAGCCACTCGTTCCTCTTCAGGACTTTCTTGCTGCTCATGTTGCTCCTCTTTTTCTTCTCTCAGGGAAACAACATCTTCTTCTGACTCCGACTCTTCCTTCTCTGTGTCTTCTGAGGCTTGCTCTCCGATCTCCGTTCTCAGCTCCCCGCCTCGCGTCGACTCGTCTCCTCGAGTCGAGGAGGGCCCGTCCCCTGCCTTGCTAGCAGCCAAGTCAGTTCTCGGTTCTCCGTTCTCGGTTCTCCGTTCTTCATTCTCCTCTGTTGCCCGGAGGAATGCTTCATTGGCCGCTTGAATCTCTGCCCATTTGGCTTCTTCTGACTTTCCTTTATCCTTGGTCTGTTCTTCGTGGGTATCGTCTTCTTCGGTGTGGTCTTCAGATTCTTTCAGTTCTTCTACATTATCGACTTGCTCATCTCCATGACGGATATGAGTCTCAACCTTATCCTCTTTGACAGATACAATGACTTCCGTAGACTCATGTGAGCTATCATTGTCTTTTGTCTCCTGCTTTGCATCTTCGACATGTGCTTCTTCTTTTTTGCCAAATTGAACTGCTTTTGCTCGCTTACGTGTCTGCATATAATCTCCTCCTATTTTATTTAAGAATATTACAACGTATTTGTCAATGATCTGGCCTCAAGCCGCCTATTGCAATTATTTACCATAATATCTTATAATATACTTTGACGATATGGCAACAACACCAAAAGTTGATTCATTTATAGATTCACTTCGCAGCCGCATTCTTGCAGGAGAATTTGGCGATGGCAAACTCCCACCTTTCCGAGAACTCGTATCTGAATACAAGACTTCCCAAGAAACAATGAACAAAGCAATCCAAGCCCTCCAAGCTGAAGGTGCTGTCGTGTCACGAGGAGTAAAAGGCGTATTTGTTAATACTGGACACATCCGTATGCCTGGCATTGTTGGTGATTTCCCTAACTACTTAAAAAGCCAAGGACTTACTCCTAAAAGTGAATTTATAAAGAAACCTGAAATCATTAAACCCTCTCCAGAAGTAAAAGATGCAATGAAATTAGGAGAAGACGATTTGGTTCTTTGTAGGCAAAGAAAACAAGGAACTGATACTTCACTCTTTCGTGTAACAACAGAATACTACAATATGAAATTTATAAACGAAAGGATGCTTGAGGAAATATATAAAGATCCACAATTCAATATCGTACTCGCAATTAAAGAAGACTTTGGAAAAGTAATCCAATTTGCAGAAGAGGAAGTTGTTGCACATTTAGCAAATAAATTTGAACAAGAACACTTACAACTAGTACGTAATAATCCTGTTATTGAAAGTAAAAGTATAAACTACACAGAAAATAAAAAAGAAGTAATTTTATATTTTCATAAAATGCTTAACGCCAACCATTTTATTCTCACCTATAATCACAAATTTGATAGCTGGGAATAGCTCCCTTTCTTCTCTATAGGGACTTATTCCCTAACATAATCTTTATATATGTATCAACTATTATTCTCATTCAAAATATTATGTTAAAAGAAAGCCCAACATTATCTGAAAAATTACAAACAAACTTAACAGGAGACAAAATTGGTCGCCCTGGCTGGTATACCCATTTCGGTGCAACAACTTTTGCTGAATCTGCCATACCAACATTTGTAGACGCAGTTGCCGCAATATATCCGCAAGACAAACCATTAACTGTGGTTGGACTAGGATCAGGCAACGGAACTTATGAACTTACAGTCTCCAAATATTTACGAGACAAAGAAGGATATGACACTAAATTACTTATCACTGATTTACAACAGGGGTCTTTAGATGAAACGAAGCATTCTGATATCCCTCTTGTAAAACTACGAGCAAATATTACACAGTTACCTCTGCAAGATTCAATAGGAGGGGCACTTGTCCTTTCAAGAGCAGTTGAGCACTATCTTGCAGAAGGAGAGCTTGAAAAACTTATAGGAGAAGCTGGACGGATTCTATCCCCTGGAGAGCTATATGTTGCGCAAATCTCTTCAGGAGACCCGCTTGCGCTTGGTGCTTTATCAAAAGGTATCAAAGCTATTGGAGACAAAGACGAAACGTTTCTTTCACTGGACGAATATAGAAATAAAGTAGGAAAGGTAAAACAAAAAGATGGTATCACACCTGTTTTTGACGAACTTACTGTGGGATATGCTGAAACACAGACTAATCGTGGAGTTTTTGCACAAGCAAGAAGGTATCTCAATAAACATTTTTTAAATCTCAAGAAGTCAGAGGCCGGCAATAACTTTGAAGCATATAAAGAAGAGCTTAATCAACTCTCGATGACACGAGATAATTTAGGCGGAAACGTACATGATGATAAGTCAAGACAATTAGCAATAACAAAGTTAGACAAAGCAATTCAATCAACTGATGCTTTCGATTTTTTTAGAGGTGTTTACATAGAGAGCGTTACATCATATTTGAAAGACCAAGGGATACAACCGATGCCGGGATTTGACCAATCAGGAATACGAATAGTGGGTGAAGGAGCAACAATAACGGATATAGTACTTGATGTAGAATATCCAATCATAGTTTTGCAAAAACGAGAAGCTAATCGAGCCACACGTTATGGGCAGCTCTTCCCAAGTGCTCATTGAATATACCCCTAACTCTTATC
>JAHFKF010000076.1 GCA_023245475.1 Candidatus Levyibacteriota bacterium | reverse complement strand
TGTATGGTGGTATGAAAAGGGTAAATTTGAAATAACATACAAAGGCCATCATGGCAGTATGACTCCAGAAGAGATGGAAACCTATTTTGCATGTATTAACTTAGGATAACTTAGATTGAGCAATTTTTTCTTTTATAAAAACGTCGAGAAGAGAGGTCTATTACTTTATATTGCTAGTTCAGCTATGGCAGATAAATCTTGTCGGAATTGTTCTGCGGCATCTTTAACTCCCTGAAAGTAATCTTTTTTTCCCTCACCTGCAAAAATAATACTCCTTGACCCATTAACAAGCAATCTTTTGCCATTTTTTCCAAATAATCCTCGTAAATTTTTTATATCCCCACCTTGAGGACCAATTCCTACGGTTAAGATAACCATATCTTCTCCGACAATCTCTCTTGTTCGTTGTAATTGGGTAGGATATGTTGCACCTGCTTCGACAAAAATATTCCCATTATTATTCCAGCTTTTTGCAACTTTTTCTGCAACTGCTTCGTAAAGCCTTCTGCCGTCTTTTAGTTCTATATCTTGAAATTCGGAAGCGGTAGGATTGGTATCATGGACATAAATTGCAACACCACAAGCATCATCTTTGAGGAATTCCTTTATGGTATCTTCACCAAACCAAGGTGTCATCATTATGCAATCGAAGAGAAGCCCATCAAAGATATCTTTTTTCATCATCTTTGCTGACTCTCCCATATCTGAAGTTTTATAGTCTGCCAGAAGTGGAATTTCTGGATAATTTGCTTTCAAGTAGTGATTAGTTTTTCTCAAACCTTCTCTCCCTTCATCGCCAAATGCGTTATAAAACGTAAGCGTTGTCTTATATGCTACGGCCACATGATGGGTTGCGGCAATGAGCTCTTTATTAAAGGAGAAAATTGCTTCACTTACCGTTTTTCCTTTTTTTATAAATTCAGGAATACGGTCATACCGACTATCTAATCCAACACAGACATGGGAGTTAAGAGTGTCTAAACGATTAGTAAGTTTTTTAATGAATTTCATATAATAGAATTCTGTTCTCTATTATAACATTATTTCTCTGATAGAAAATTATCAAAGATTTCTTAAAAAAAGTATATGGGGTTTCAAACAACGATAATTATGCAGAATTTATTGGCACTTTTGAAATAGCAAGATTCTTCCTAGTAATTTTAATTTTTAGCTTTACCAGGTTGAATAATCAGATGCTCTTCTGGTATTGAATGACCCAGATTATCCCTTTTCGACCGTAAATCACTTGCAATAATTTCATTATCTGGAGATATATGGATTGAAACAGGTGTAACAGTAATTCCTACACTTTCAATACCAGCAATTTTACGAGGATTGTTTGTTAATAATCGAACAGACGTTACTCCAATAGATTGAAGCATTTCTCCTGCCACATCAAAGTCTCTACACTCTGATGGATAACCAGCTTCTTTATATGCCCTATCTGTATCGATTCGTTCTCCTGTTTCTGGATCTCTTTTTTGGTCAATTCTTCCATCTATCCATCCAAACATACCGTTCAATTGTGCAAGTTTTCCTGTAATACCAGTTCCTCTTCCTTCCTGTTCTAAATAAACGATAACACCACGTCCCTCTTCTTGAATCAAACTCATTGCTTGATGTAATTCTGCACGACATTCACAATTTACAGCATGATAGGTTTCATTTGTGCGACATGAAGAGTGCATCCTAACTAAAACATCTTCTCCATCTCCAAGAGAATCTTCTTGAAAATTTCCTAAAACTAATAATTCATGATGAGATCCGCTCGTATAATCACCAAATGCCATATATGTCCAATCTCCAAATTCGGTAGGCAATGGTGCTTCTCCCAATTTTTCTGCTAATGGCTGTCCTTCTTTTTTTAACATATCTTTAATTCCTGGCTCTGAAACCCAAGGTAGTCTCCATCCTGCTTGCCTCAAATCTCTAAAAAAATTCACAGGAGATATTCCTAACAAAGGTAAAGGTTCTCTTGATCCATGTTCCACAATTTTTTGTTCTGCAATTTTTTCTGGTTGTTGTCCATGTCCAGATCTCTGTTCTGCTGTCATATGTTCTTGATGTAGGTAAGTATATATGTCTAAGACTCTGTTCGCTTGACACAAAGGTGTTGGAATAATGATAAATTTAGCCTGTAAATTTACCAAAGTGATTAAATGAAATTTTAGCCTCGTTTTCGTCATTGTCATTCCGAGCTCAATTAATAAAACTTCGATCTAGATTTGTCTATATGCAATTCTCTCTCAACCTGATAAAATGTGGATAATTTATTTAGTATGAAATATAATTTCTCAGAGAAAAATTTAGGGTCTGATTTTTGTCACGATACGGTGGAGGCCATACGATTGGCAATTCAAAAAGGCACTTCATCAACCCTCCTTGGAATGCCAATGAGTGGCATGATCACTCTTTTCCGATATCTAACCACCAAGGATTTTGCCTACTTTATTTATCTTGATGCACAAACTCTCAAGCATAAAACTCGCAACGAATTTTTTACCCGACTATACCACGAACTAAACGGAACTAACTCTGAAGAATTACTCATTTCCCCCTTTGAAGGATGTAGAAAGAGAATAAAAGAACTACTACTTTCTCAAAATAAAATTGTTGTTTTAATACCAAGATTGGACTCTCTAACTGAAGAATTAAAAAATGGATTATTCGGAGACTTTAAAACCTTAGCAGATTTTGGTATAAAAAGAATTCTTTTCTTCGGCACATCACGCTTACCTTTTAATAGGTTAAACTGCTTGGTACCACAAGATAATCCTTCATTCATGACAAATCCTATTTATTTTCTCCCCCTGAACAAGAATGACTGCAAAAGATTAGTCAATTTTTTACCCGGAGGTAAAAACACCTCAAAACAGGCTTTAGAACAAATTTTCCAGCTAAGCGGTGGACATATTTCTCTTTTGTGGCAACTGTTAAAAACTGATCATTTCGATAACCCAATACAAGATGAAATTCTACAAATACATTTAAAGACAATCTACGATGCATACCTTCCTCTGCAAAAATCTCAACTACGAAGCATTGCTTCAGGGAAGCCTATTAAAGAAGTTGATCCTTTCCTCTTAAAAATTGGTTTGGTCAAAGAGAGCGACGGAAAACACGAACTTTTTACTCCACTTCTTCGTGATTACATCAACAAATATGTTCAGACCAAACTTCCCAAGAAAGAACGTGTTCTCTTTGCCCTTTTGAAAAAGAAACTAAATAAACTTGTCACCAAAGATGAGATTATCGAAACCGTTTGGGGAGAAATGTCAGATGGCATCTCTGACTGGTCAATTAATTCTCTGATCTATCGCCTCCGCAAAAGCCAGACATTCCGCTCTTCTGGGTTTGTAATTGAGAATGATAAAAGTGAAGGATATCGACTGATCAAGGAGTAACGGTTGTATTGTTTGTCACAATTTTCTATACTATGAGTATGACAATACAAGATATCCAACAAAAGACAACACCTATCTTTGCAGAATATGGTATCTCATATGCAGCACTCTTTGGCAGCTTTGCTCAAGGAACAGCAAATAATAATAGTGATGTTGATGTGCTCGTTCGTCTAGGAAAACCTATGGGAATGTTTACCTATATGAAGTTTATTAACGGGCTTGAGCACTCTCTTGGCAAAAAAGTAGATGTTGTAACTGAGAACAGCATCAATAAATTTATAAAACCATATATTATGTCTGACCTTAAACCACTCTATGAAAAATAATAAGGTTTATCTGAATCAGATCCTTGACTCAATAGATAAAATAAAGAATTTTTCCCATAACTTCACTTACCAACAATTTTCAGAGGATCAAAAAACACAAAGCGCAGTAATCATGCAGTTAGCCCTAATTGGTGAACTAGCAAAACATATCTCAAATGAGACAAAAGAAAAAATTGATCTTCCATGGAAAGAAATTACTGGATTTCGAGATAGAGCAATTCATGACTACTATCAGATAGACTTAGAAATTGTTTGGGAAACTATCTTTACAGATATACAACTACTAGAAAATGCAATAAAAGACTTTTTAGCTTCTGAATAGCACAGCCGATTCTCTTATTTCAGTTACTGAACTGCTGAAATAGCCAACTAATTATCACGTTAACACTTTCCCAACCAAATCATATACCGTCTCTTCATCCATTTCTAATTCCTCCGGAGAACTCAGTGACCATGAGAGCGCAGTAAGTCTGGCCGCAATCTCAGCAGATAGATTATTCTTACGATATGTTTGAAGCGTACGTATAAGATCAAGAAGCATATCAAGCGTCAACCTGTGGTTACGAAAACGAGCTATCGCATCAGCCAAAATGTTCATAACTTCCTTATTAGTAAGTCTTCGACTACCAGAAAGATCTCTGAGAGTACTGATAAACCAAACAATATCATTCATCTGGTCTAGTATATAAGATGAGTTAGCGTGTTGCTTGATAATATAATGTTGCAATAATGACAAAATCGAACTCAAAATAGAGGTGTCTTATAAAATCATTATTTTGGCTTCTATTTTATTATTTTTATCCGAGAACGAAAATCATTGTATTGCTCTTTATAAAAACCTATCCTATACTAGAGGTATGAGTAATACTAAGAAAGCAACCTCTACTAAAGGTACGAGTACTAAGATGAGGTTAGCATTAGGACTGGTTCTCCTTGCCATTCTTGTACTCGGCTTTACTATCACCAATTTACTCAGCCAAAAGAATACCTCACAAACACCTACTCCTTCAAAAACAGTGACACGCAAACCAGTTATTCCACCAAAACTTACCTTTACTCCTGAACAACAAAAACTGCTAGTGGCATCAAAAGTGCTTACAAGATTTCAACCAGATGTCGAACAAGCAGTTATCGATAAAGAACTAAGCAAAAATAATGCAGAACTGACAGACGTAATCCCGGGCATTAATACGGCGGTTCTCAAAGTACCTGTAGGGAAAGAAAACGAAGTAATACAGAATCTCTATGATGCAAATATCATAGAATATGCTGAACGTAGCTTCTATGGTCAAGAGCATTTCACACCAAATGACACAAGCTTTGCTAGCCAATACAATCTTAAACAAGTACAAGCGGAGCAAGCATGGGATATTACCAAAGGCGCTGGAATAAAGGTAGCAATCATTGATAGCGGAGTCGATCTAACTCATCCTGACTTACAATCAAAAATTGCCGCTTCCAAAGATTTTTCAGGGACAGGAAGTATGATTGATGAAAGTGAGGTTGGACATGGGACACATCTCTCAGGAATCGTTGGAGCACAAACAAACAATGCTCTTGGCATTGCAGGTGTATGTCCTGACTGTCAAATCCTTTTTGCAAAACAGGGAGACTCTTTTGATCAAGAAACAATCTCACAAGGCTTGATATGGTCCGCTGACCAAGGAGCAAAAGCAATCAATATGAGCTTTGAATCTCAAGATGGTCAAACCCTACGCGATGCGGTCGCCTACGCATGGGGAAAAGGAGCAATTCCGGTCGCAGCGCCAGCCAATGACGGTACCAATAATCCAGAGGAGGTTCCTTCGTCGCTCCCCAACGTCGTCTCAGTCGCGGCCACAGATCAAACAGATAACAAGACTTCGTACTCAAACTATGGCGATTGGGTAACAATTGCCGCACCGGGGGACAAGGTGCTATCGACATTACCCAACGGAGAATATGGCAACTTGTCAGGAACATCCATGGCATCACCAGTTGTCGTTGGGATTATTGGTCTTGTTGCTGCTACTCCCTATGGGACATCTCCTGCCAGTATTGTGCAACGAATCTGTGACACTGCTGACAAGATAACTGGTACAGGTACAGAGTTTAAATGTGGGCGGATTAATGCGTTTAAAGCAGTCCAAGGAGCGGTGACGCCAACAACACCAATAGGAATGGTACCAAGCGCAAATTGCCTTGGATCATGCCCGACATTACCACCAACAGCTACTCCCGTATCCGTAGCATCCCCTACGCCAATAGATAACGTTACCCCCACTGAGACAAGTCCCGATGATAGTCTGACACCAATAGTTGATGACAATCCTGATGACAGCCTGACACCAATAGTTGATGATAACCCCGATGAGAGCTTGACACCGATAGTTGATGATAACCCGGATGACAACTTGACACCAATCATTGACGATAATCCAAATGGTAATCAGGATAATATCTTTTGTACATTATTCAATGTCCAGCCCCACCAAGGACGAAAACATATGGGGATCCTCTTCTTCTTGATTCAGCTTATTCTGACATTACTTGGAATCGATACGACATGTGCCTGATCTTAAATTATCCCCTATTTTACAAAACTTACAAGACTCGCTGAAGAAAATCGTACAGAGCACCAGCAATTTACAGAAGAACT
>JAHFKF010000006.1 GCA_023245475.1 Candidatus Levyibacteriota bacterium | reverse complement strand
TATGACACAACACACCTTGGACATGCGTTTACTTACTTATCATTCGATATCTTGCATCGATATCTTAAATATCAAGGATATGAAGTAACTTACGTCCAAAACGTCACAGATATTGATGATGATATTTTAAAAAAAGCAAAAGAATTGGGCAAAGATTGGAAGGAATTGGGACAGTATTGGACAGACAGGTTTCTTACGGATCTGAAAACCATGAATATACTCATGCCAACTCACTATGTCAAAGCAACAGAGAGCATTGAGACGATTGTTACTATTGTCCAAACCTTGATTGAAAAAGAAATGGCATATGTTGTAGATGGGAATGTCTATTTCAGAACCAGCAAAGATCCAGAATACGGCAAGCTCTCACGATACTCACGGGAAGAGATGATCAAGCTTTCCAAAGAACGCGGAGCCAATCCAGATGACCCACATAAAGAAGATCCATTAGATTTTATTATGTGGCAGAAATCCCTTCCAGATGAACCTTCGTGGGAATCTCATTGGGGAGCAGGTCGTCCGGGATGGCATATTGAGTGTAGCGCAATGGTTTACCAATATATTGACAATAATATTGACATTCATGGGGGAGGCATTGATTTGATTTATCCTCATCATGAAAGTGAAATTGCTCAATCAGAAAATTTCACTGGGGTAAAACCATTTACAAACACCTGGATGCACACCGGCGCTGTCCACTATGAGGGAGAAAAAATGTCCAAATCCTTGGGTAACTTGATCATGGTCGTTAAACTTCTTGAGACATATTCTGCTGAGGCAATTCGGTATCTCTTGCTTTCACATCATTATAGGGAGCCATGGCATTATGAGGAGAAAGAATTGATCCAAAAAGCAAAGCAAATGGAAATTATTAAAAAAGCATTGACTCAAGAAGCCACAGAGCAGGGGAGTGAGGAAGAAGAAATCAAAAGAGAATTCTTCGCAGCCTTGGATGATGATTTGGACACACCAAAGGCAGTTGCAATACTGACAACTCTGGCAAAAAAACAACTCAAAAAACCTACTGTCTTGTACAACAAGCTTCTTAGAGAGATGTACAGTCTTCTCTTTTAAGCAAGCTTCAGTCCACTTAGAGCTTCACTATTTGACCAGGCTGTGGTAGAATATTTGTCAGGTATTAAATTATTTGCCGCGGTAGCCTAGGTGGTCATGGCGCATGTCTGAAGAACATGATATATCAGTTCGACTCTGATCCTCGGCACTCAGTCCTACATCCACAGGTTCAAGGGAGAGTTACGTTTATTTGTGGGCTCTTATAAAATGAAAAAAGCTATTAGCCACATATTTTTCAGTTTGTAGTTGCTCACCTAAATTAACCTGAGGATTTATCGCTGAAAAATCAGCTATCTGATTACTCCTCTTACGATATTCCCTTATTTTTTCTACACCGAAAGCAAGTCCGCCTATTCCACCAATTATCGCACCTTTTACAGGAGTTAGCCCGTAAGATTCTGATAAACCAACAACAGCACCTATCCCAGCTGATGCTGCCGTAAAACCTGTTGTTATAGCAGCTAATGATGTTTTTACAACACCTTTTCTTGTTCTTAATTGTTGATTGAGAGCTGAGAGTCTTAAGAGACGCTCTCGTTGATAGAACTCATCAAGATTATCACCGGTAAGTTTGTCTTTCTCTATTACTTGAGAAACTTCATATTGGTATTGAGCCCTAAGATGAGGGAGCTGCCGATCTCGTCTATTTTTTAACATTCCAATCGCCGGTAACATTGCTTTGACCAGTCTTTCTCGAGGTTTTTGAAGTTTCTCAGCTTCTGTTGTAGGCATTCCAGTAATTGCATCATACGAGTCAATCATCGCTTGCTTGTCTTGCAAACTTAAACCTGCCTTTTCTATAAATGAAGGATCAAGACCAAACTCCTTGGATAACCTCTCATTAAGCTTATATTCTTGGATATAGCTTTGAATTTCTTTTATTTCCTGAGTTGCTAAATCATGTGATAATAACTCAATACTTTCAAGACCATTGGGGCTATTATTGTCTCGTATAATCACGGTAAATACAGGTATTTTTACCCCGTCAACTCTTGATATATTTTTGATTTGTTCAACCTCTCCACCTGAATAGTGATATTCAAACAAAATGTCTGGGTCTGGGTTATTCTCCTCAGGCGTAATGCGTGGATAAAGATTAAGTTTATGGAGCATATTTGTCCGCATTCTCCTTGCAATAATTGGTTCTGCTTTTTCTGAGGACGCTCGAAGGATAATAGAAGCCCTTGCATTAGGGATAGTAGGATCAAACTCAGCAATTGTTGCTTGATTTACTGCTTGTAGATTCTCGAAGCCTTCCCGCAATTTTTTTTGTGCAGTGGTTTCAAATGAGGTTACATCGAAATTCTCTGGAAAACCATCTGGAAAAGATCCACTTGAACGTTCTGTCATGCGTTGATTATACTACAAATTCCCTAAAATCAATCTAGAAAAATAGTATGCAACCATTTTTTAAATCATGAAGATATATCTAGTTAATCACTGTTCCGAGAAATTTTTCTCCATTGAGATAGCTTTGGATATTATCAAAATTGTCTCCAGACATCACGACAACTTCGGCTCCCATCTCTTCAGCCTTTTTGGCAGCGATTGGATCAAAAGGTGAGTTCATGCCAGGATCCCATGTGTCTCCAACCATTTTGCGGAAGTTTTTCCATGTCATTTCTGTTTGGGGCTTTGCATCGGGGAACTTGCGGGGATCTTTATCAAAGACTTGGGTAATATTACTCAAATTGATGATTTTACGTACACCATAGTCTTCGCCGATAAGTGTCGCGCAGTAATCAGTTGACCAACCAGGCTTCCATCCAGCTGCGATAACAACGGGCTCTTGAGCTTTACGGATAATACTGTAATTCTCAATAATAGTAGGGTGTGCTACATCCTGAAAGATAGTTCTGACCAGATGTGCATTGAGTCGTGTTGCGTGAATTCCAAGCCAATCTAAATCCTCTGATGTCAATTCGTGTCCCAAGACATCGCGTCCTGCATCTCGGTAATGTCTGGCTGTCATACCACCGCCAATGATAAGAAAAAATTGCAAGTTAGGATTAAGAGTTAATTGATGTCGAATAAAGTTGTTGAGGTGATTTAAGAAATCAGTAGCAATGCTTCCATTTGGGACTATTAGAGATCCGCCGACTGAGATGATAACTTTCTCTCGATTGCTATGGTTATCCATGCTTAAATTCACTATAAATAATATCTCAAGAATTGTCAATACTGTCGTCGCCATTTGACAACTTGGATTTAAAAGTAGATATGTTACAATAATGTCGAAGAATACAAACAGTAAAATCTATGATAAAATGGATCTTTACTCAACAATTATGAATAAGATTCTAGATTATCTCGAACAACTTGGTTTATCAGAAATTGAAGCAAAGCTCTACCTCACCCTCCTCAACACAGGTCCTATTAGTGTCCGGGAGCTTGCAGAGACGACCAAAATCAAACGAACAACAGCATATCTCTATATTGATCAACTCATTGACAAGGAATTAGTAATGAAATTAGTAAAGGGTTCTAAAAAACTCGTCGTAGCAAATGAACCAGCAGAAAATCTCCATTATTTAGTTGACAAAAAGCTTGAACGAGCAAAAAAAGCTGAAGCAAACTTACCAGAGATGGTATCGCTTCTCACCAAGGCATTACCACAAAAAGAATCAACCAACGAAGCAGAGATTAGGTATTATAAGGGGAAGAGTGGGGTAAAGAAGATTTATGAAGATGCTCTCAAAGCAAAAGAATTACGCACTTACGTAAATTTTCTTGAATTAACTAAACTATTAGTACCTAATGGTATCGAATTAGATATTAATTTATTTGACCGAGGGCTTAAAAAGAATCCAAATTTAAGAATATTTGAAATAGTTGCTAATACTCCAAACGTTATTCAAGAATTTAACCTTGATCTTACAGGTAAGAATCAAAGATACAGATATAAGTTTATGCCAAACACTGTAGGATTAACGTCTCCAGGCATTCTACTCTATGATAATACAGTTGCTATCATTAATGGCAATGGCAAACTTACAAGTATTGTTTTACGAAATACAGAATACTATGTTAATTCGAAAAAACTATTTGATTTTATGTGGAGCATGCTCCCCGAAATTAAATAATACTATCTTCCAATAAGAAAATTATTTAAGACTAAATAATCCATTTTTGTCCTCTTAAAGGTTCTGATTGCATCAACAGGACTACAAACTATTGGTTCATTTTCATTAAACGATGTATTTAAGACCATCGGAACTTTTGTTAACTTATAAAATTCAGAAATAAGCTGATAATATCGTGGATTTGTTTTTTGATCTACTGATTGAATACGACTTGTTCCATCCACATGAACTACTGCAGGAATCAAGTTGCGTTTTTTTGCTTTCACTGGAAAAGCAAATTCCATAAAATCTATTGAGCGAGAAGAACAATTGGTTGGCACAATAAACCAATCTTTTACAAAATCTTTCAGAACACTAGGAGCAAAGGGACGAAATGGTTCACGTCTCTTTATTCTTAAATTAAGTATTTCCTGCATATGAGCATTTCTGGGATCTGCAAGTAAAGATCTGTTACCCAATGCCCGAGGGCCCCATTCCATACGGCCTTGAAACCACCCCACTATATTCCCTTCAGCAACTAAAGAGGCCGCTTTAACCTCTATCTTGTCAATCCGTTGATAAACTACATCCTCTTTAACAAGACATTCTTCAATTTCTTTATCCCTATACGCGGATCCCCAGTAAGCATGATCCATAACAAACGATTTCTTTTCTCCATACATTTGACACCAAATATAATATGCTGCTCCAAGAGCTGTACCAGCATCATTTGCTGCAGGCTGAATATAAATATCTTTAAACTTACAATCTTTCATCAATTCAGTATTAGCAACACAATTGAGTGCAACTCCACCTGCAAGACAAATATTTTTTGAGTTGGTAACATCTGCTAAATAATTACCGAAGTGGATAAATAATTCATTCGTTACCTTTTGTAAACTGGCTGCTATGTCTGCGTGGTCTTCATTCAAATCTTTTGGAGTAGAAAGATGTCTAATACCAAACAATTGCTCTAAAGAGGAATAATCATCAAGGCGAAATTTTAATAATTCACTAGAGGTAGTATACTCACCATTTGGCTTAAGTTCGACAATCTCTTTAAGCTTTCCATAGTATTTTCTCCATTTACCATACGACGCCAATCCCATAACCTTTTGAGCATCATACTCAGAAAAACCTAAGAATTTAGCCATTTTTTCCCATAGAAAACCGACAGAGTTAGGATATTCCATTGATTTAATCTCTGAAATCATATTATTTTTCCCACTACCAAACCACGTAGATTGAGTTTCACCAATACCGTCGATTGAAAGAATTGCTGAAGTTTTAAAAGGAGAAACAAAATACGCACTCGATGCATGACAAAGATGATGAGGTATCCACTTTATTCTATCTTCTATATTAGATCGAGCATATTCACTTAATTTCTTGGGAATTGATAATAGTTTTGCATGAAAAAGCTTTTCTCCATCTTCGCTACCCCAATCTCCAGCTTGAAAAAAGGGATCGATATTAATATTTTTTAACCTATACTCTGGACAAAAAGATAAACCAATGATCTCTACATCTCTTAATGTTATATCTGCTTGCTGGAGACAATAATCAATTGAAGCATAAGGGATAGTATCAGGATTATCGATCAATGCTTTTTTACCATGTTTCACTCTGCTAAATCTTTCCTCTTCAACCGCGGCTATTAATTTCCCATCTTTCAACAAACAAGCAGCTAATTCGTGATAAGTGGTATTTATTCCTAAAACGTATCTCGCTTTCTTCATTATTTCTGTAGTTAATTAACTATTAACTCTATCACTATTAACTCAACTAATCAATCATTTATATAAGGATGTTCTTTAATAGCGAGGAACCATCCATAAGATAATCTGTGAAGAGAGATACAAATTAAATAACTAAACTACTATATTTCCCATTTCAGATATTAAAGCGTCTTTTTTATTTCACCTCTAGAGCATTTAGCAATCTATTGACTACTTGTTTTGACAGTTGATAAATTATAGTGAGGAGCTTGATCTAAGAGCATATAGTCTTAGAAGAATCGCTTTTACATTTGGAAATGTTTCTACTTCTTCTATAGCTTTTTCAGTTAAAGGAAGCCAACGTTGACCTGCTGACTCTCTTAAATCAATACGAACGTTTGGATCTGGCATAGAAGTATGTCCAACATAAATATAATCAATGTGTGTGTGTTCAACTTCTTTTGAAGAAGCAGGTATCTTTTCTTGTATAATAGCAAAGGGCCTTTTTATCTTTGAATCCAAGGTGTCATCAAGAGTAATCTGTTGTTGATCAAGGGAACCTATACGAAGTACTCCCGACTCGAGTTCAAGAAACGAAACATCTTTAATACCAGTTTCTTCTTCAACCTCTCTTAAAGCTGCATTCTGAGGCAAGTCTCCATCAGTATGTCCACCCGGAGGCAACCATGCTTGCAATTTTCTGTGGAACAATAAGAGTGCATGAGTACGATCCTGATTCAATAGATAAACAGTTGCAGCATCATGAGAATTCCTCTTTATAAGTTCATGCGATTTTGCAGATGTATCTCTTCTTTCTAAATTACTCATAATTACTTGCTTCACTTCAATATAATATATAACAAATTATTTTTATGCAATCTTTTACAGCTTGTTTTTACATATTTAAGAATTTAATGCGCTGCATTAAATTTATTCATCCATAAAGTTGCGATTCTTTGACGTTCTTCTCGAGGCAATTCAATAATTCCCTTAGGTAAATCTCCTCTGGCAGCTAACTGGAATGCTCTCAACAACTCTCCTTGGACAAGGTAAATATATGGGCCAACTACAGCTTTATGTATAAAATTTACCGCATTACCTTGATTCATCAGATATAAATAGTGATTATCAGTTCTAGAAGAGTATTGCTCAACTCGATCTGTGACCGACTCTGCATAGTATTTACTAACAAGACCCTCGACATCTAATTCATCATCAGCACTTGTGACAGTTGCAACACATGCTCCCTTCTTAAGCTTTGGGAAATCTTCCTCTCTCAAACCTTTTCTTCCTGTTGCAGAAAATACCATATCTGCTTTCTCTAGCCCCACATCTTTAGGAGGTGTCTCAAAACCATGGCCTCTAGCCTGAAGATGCCTTATAGGATCATTATCATAGATCATTGCACGAATATTTCTTCTACCAAGAGTTTCAGCTATCGAATGACCAATCTTTCCATATCCAAGAATTAATACATTTTGGTTTGTCATCACTGCTCCTAACTCTCTGAGTAAAGCCTCTGCGCTAAATACAAGTGATTGACCTACAAGATAATCTTCGGGCTCTTTTAATGGACTTCTTGCGGCTTGTAAAACAGGACAAGGAATATCTGGTAGTTGTAAATAGTTTTGAAGACCATTCTCAGTATCTTCTACCACACCTTTAAGCCTACCACCAAGTGCTTTTGATAATTCATTGAGACTTTGCGCAAAATATCCTCCAATATCAAGTAAAACTATTTCTTGTTGATCGGATTTAAGCATTTCTTGAAATTTGGGAATCACCAGAGCTATATTATTTACATCTTTTCTTCCCCAAAGTACAACTTCGTGTTTTTGTCCTACAGATGATGATTCTTGCTTGTCAATAGAATTTGGCTTTGGAAGAATACCAGCAATAGGTGATATCTGAGAAAGACCATGAATAAATGTCTCTCCTCTGCCAGGAACAAGATGTGTTACTATGAAAGCTGATGTATTGGGGAAAGTTTCTCCATCAGCAACCTCTGCAAAAAACTCCTGCGCTTTAATAACCTCTTTATGACGAAGACTCTCAAAAATATTATCTTTTCTTCTTATTTTTGTTTGAGCTTGTTCAAATCCTATTCCGTTTTCTTTATTACTCATATATTCCAAAAGCAGGTGTTTCTGTGAATATCCTAATATATGAACCTAGAATGAGGAATAACATCCGTGTCAAAGAAATTGACAAAAGTGTCAGAATATAAGCGGGGAGGGGATAGAAACATTTAATTTTCTTATAGGGAAATTTCGCCCTGTAAAAGAGATACAGAAAACTCACTTAGTCTACGATCCATAAAAGATATTGTTTCATTCTTTAAAAATAACCACTATATTTCTCAATCCAGCTAAACTCTTTATATCTGCCGTGTCTGGATACTTTCCAAAATAATCAATTAGTAAGGCATTCCATCCATACTTTCTGGCAGGAGCAATATCAACTGTTGGATTGTCTCCAATAAAAAGGATCTTACTCCCAGATGTCTGTGCTCTTTCCTGTGCAAATTGAAAAATTTGAGCTTCGGGCTTTGCAAAGCCTGCTTCCTCAGAAACAACCAATAATTTAGGATCAATATATTGGTCAATTCCCATTATTTGCAACTTTTGCAGCTGCTGTGATTTAGCACCATTACTAAGAATTCCTAAACGGATTCCTTGCTTATTCAACCTTTCCAAAACATCTATAACCTCAGGAAATGCTTTCCAAGAGGATTCATACGAGGAGAGATACTCTTGAAATAATTTTTCTGATTGTTCATTAGTAATGGCTTTTCTATATAATTGCCAAATTGCTTTAATACGTTCTGTTCGTTGCTGTGCAAACGTTAATTCTTTTCTTTCAAACTTTTGCCAAAACAACTTTGTTTGCTTATCCCAGATACTCTTAAATGTCTGACTATCCTCTAAGGGAAAATACTTTTCTTGCATATGCTGTATCCCTCGAGTTTCAGCACCAGTATGATTAAGCAAAGTGTTATCAATATCAAAAAAGATTACCGAAATGTTTTTCATAGTACACTCTATCCTACTTCCGCCAGAGGGCATACGTCCCTTTCAAGATATTGGACATTGCTGTTCGTAAAATTGGCTCTTTCTTGTCCTGACATGCAGTTGCTCCTAAAACGATCAGCATAAATACCATAGAAACCATACTACTACAAATAATTGTTTCAATATTTGTTTGCAGCATATAGATACCAAGACTTTTCTCTGAACTAAAAGCCCAGGCGTTCCATAGCAATGCAGGCAGTTCTACAAAAGGAGTAATTATTCCCATAAAGATCCCAAACAGAACAATCATACGTAGATATCTTTTATAAAAGTGGAATCCAAAGAGCATAAGAATAAGCAGAGGCGTTCCAGCAAAGATAAGCGTTGTTAGTAAATAAGAAAAATGTCCCCACATATTATTTGATTTTATATCTATAGACAATTGCCGTTGTCACGATAAAAGCGGTTACGGTTATCATAAATAAATACTCTTCTATAGGTAATATACCAATATGTAGTCCTAGTGATCCGCCTTCTGGGAAATACCAGATAGTATTTGAAACCGCAAGCATATCCCATGGAATTTCTATACTAAGAGCAAACAAGATACAGTAAAAAACTGTAGTTTTATATCTGGAAAGCACTATGTAATACCTCCACCACAAAATAATCGTGGGCAAAAAAGCAAAGATAACTAACCAAAGCAGATAACTCATATTCTTATATTAGCATTTATCTCTATAAAACGGTTGCTGAGACAGAAGGAGTAGTTATTTTGCTTGTAAAGAATCTCTCTCTTTCCCTATCCGTCAGGTAGCCGTGACCTGCGGATTCTAGAAGATCATTAGCTTGAGCAACTGAAACAATCCCACCTCTCTCTATAAAAACAGTCACTACCATCATGACAACAGGGCGTTTGGTAGGGGTACGATTGCCTTTTTGCCAATGAGAGAAAATACTAAGTTCATAAAAATATCCTTTGTTCGCAAATGCATCTGCAAATTCAGTGAGACTAGCAATGCCTGATCGCAAACGATAGTACTTAAATAATTGAGCAAACGTATTCATTTACCGTTGTCAGTTTATGTCAACAATATTATCTTGTCAATAATTGATTTACTATATTGTAACAGTGGGAAGATATATAACTCTCATTAAAGTACTCTAGGAGATAATTTCTATGCTATTTAACTGGGGAGGTCATGAGGTTAAGAGTTTTTTCAAGAAGTGCGATAATCTTGTTTCTTTGTGACGTAACAGCATCGTCCTTTTGAGCAAGACTGATAAAGTCTGCAACGATTACTGAGAAATCAGGTTCTGTTTGCAGGGTTTCCATCTTTTGCATAATGTCCAGAATCTCTAACAACTGTGGTAATGGGAGCCGCTTATCCAGAAAAGCAATAATCGCGTCGGAAAGAATACAATACAAATTCTCCTTGGAGAGAGTATGCGGAAGATGTAATTCATCAAGCGTATTTCGGTACCATTTATCATTCATAGGAAAAGATTAATTCTAGACAACTAAATTGTAACTGTCAATGACAGAAGTGTCGGAAAGGTTTAAAGCGTATTATCTTCAAGAGATGTATAATAGAGACATGAAGAGACAAAAGTATCCTAAAATCGGTTTAGCCTTAGGAAGTGGAGCCGCAAAAGGACTTGCACATATTGGTGTCATTAAAGCACTTGAAAAGCATCAGATCCCAATTGATTTTATTGCCGGATCAAGCATGGGTGCACTCATGGGAGCTCATTACGCTGTGTTTAAAGATACAAATCGCCTTGAGAACATGATTTTCGATTTCAACAGGAGAGAAGGATTCAAGTTGTTTGATCCAACTCTGACAGGAGGACTCATTAAAGGAAAAAAGTTTGAAAGATTTATCACACAGATGCTTGAAGCGGCAAAATTTGAAGATGTGCAAATCCCATTTGCCGCAGTCGCGACCGATTTTCATACAGCAGAATCTGTCATCTTTACCAAAGGCAACCTCCCCAAAGCCATTCGCGCAAGTACATCCGTCCCGCCATTCTTTCAGCCAATCTTTTACCAAGATACACTTTTGGCAGATGGGGGACTGTCCAACCCTGTTCCAGTGGACACTGTCCGAGAAATGGGTGCAGAGATTGTAATTGCCGTCAATTTGGATACTGTCTATGCTGGGGAAATTATTCCAACGCCACCAGCGCTCGCAAGAATCCCGATGCATTCAGTAAATATACTACGGCATAATATTTCATTACAATCGGTAAAGACAGCCGATATTATCTGTTCACCACATGGCGAGTATCAGATTGGTTTAATTGGATGGGAGTATTTCTTTAATACGGAGAAAGCTCAAAGCGTCATAAAAGCTGGAGAAGAAGCTATGGAAGAGCAGATTGAAAAACTGCAAGAATTAATAGCTGAGAAACAGAAAAAGAGTAGTGGGGTAGAGAGAATTTTGTCAATCTTTAAGAAGTTTATTCGACAAACGTAAGCGCGACACCTTTTTTGTCAGCGCGTCCCGTTCGTCCAATACGGTGCACATAGTCGTCATAGGACTCAGGAGCGTCATAATTGATCACATGGGTCACATTATCAATGTCCAATCCTCGAGAAGCAACGTCAGTTGCCAGCAAGATCTTTACTTCATTTTGTTTAAATTGCTCAAGCGCTCTGTGTCTTTGCCCTTGGGTCTTGTTGCCGTGAATAGACGCTGCCTGAAAACCTCGATCTGCAAGCAATCTACCCAGTTTCTCAATGCCCCATTTGGTACGACCAAAAATAAGTACCTTGTCAAAACCTTCTTGAATCAATAAATCATGCAGCAAATCTTCTTTTTTACGAGAGCCATTTACTCTGACGATATCCTGCTCGACATTGGCTGAGGTATTTTGCATCTTCACAGAAACAGTCACAGGGTTATTCACAAAACGGTTAAGAATACTTTTGGTTTTATCTGAAACAGTTGCTGAGAAGAACAATGAATGACGTTTTTGTGGAAGAAGAGAAATAATCTGTTCAACGTCTCGCAAAAATCCAATATCCACCATCATATCTACTTCATCAAGAACAATTGACCGGAAAAGCATGAGGTCAAGCTTACGTCGTTGAATCAGATCCTTGAGGCGCCCGGGAGTACCAATAACAAAGTGTGGTCTGTGATAGAGCTTCTTTTCTTGTCGATGAATGTCTGCTCCACCAATACAAAGAACAGCATCAAGATTCATGCCGTGTGTGAATTCGTAAAACTCATCGACAATCTGCATAGCAAGTTCACGGGTTGGCGTAACAATCAAAATTCGTTCATTACGATCAAGATATGCTTTATTGATCAGTGGCAAAAGAAATGCAGCTGTTTTACCAGTACCGGTGTTGGCAATACCAATGACATCTCGTCCCTCCAAAAGATGGGGGAGTGCTTGTTGTTGAATAGGTGTTGGGGTAGTAAAGCCTCGATCTGCGATATTGCGCTGCAATTTTTCAGTAAAATTGTAATCGGTAAATGCTGATTGTGATTCTGAGGTTTCTATAACAGGAGCTTGTTCAACTGCCTTTTGAATAAACAAACGCACATCAAGTTTACGACTTGGTCTCCGTTGGGGAAAAGAATTGCCGCGGCTTTGATTCCTATTTGAATGATTGTTATATGAACGTTTATACACTATAAGATATTATAACAGGTTTGAGGAAACTAATCAAACAAGAAGCTTCTTTTCTGCAGCTTTTTCATCTTTACGCTTCTGATCAGAAATTGCTTTGTCTTCTAAAAGTTTTATCCGTTTTGCTGTTTGCTTGTCTTTTTCACCTTGACACTCATCATTGGAACAACGATACTTTGTTGTCGTTTGCGGAAATCGTGTACCTTCTCGGAGTTCAGTCACTTCACTTACAAAAATAAGTGGAGCTCCACATTGCGAACAGTTATGTGCAGTTGCTTGTTTCACTATATAGTAGTATACCAGACTACGGAAAGAAAGTCGAACAAAACTAATCTTCTCATACCTGCTTATTTAGCGTAAACCACTGAATGATCGGGAAAGTCCTCTTGCAGAAAACCTTTGGATAGGTTAGCATTGGCTCATGGGACAAAAGTTTTCTACCCCTAAAAAGGAGAAGAAAAAACAAAAGAAGGATAAAAAGAAGTAGTTGAAACAAAGCACTGTTGTATCACTCTACAAACCTAAAGGCATTACGCCCTACGGGCTTATTGAGTTTTTTCGGCACACGCATCCCCAATATCAAGAAAGCATCATTGGTTATGCAGGGCGTCTTGATCCGCTTGCTCATGGGGTAATGCTTTTGATGATTGGTGATGCCACAAAAGAGCGAGACAAGTATTTATCTCTTCCAAAGACGTATATTGTTGAAGCACTGCTGGGTGTCGAGACAGACACGTATGATGCATTGGGGCTACTAAAAGATGTTCACGTCATTGCGAGACCACAAAGGGGCAAAGCAATCTCCACACTACGAAATCAGATCAACGCCTTTCTCTCAAAAAACATTGGCACACAACAGCAACCCTATCCACCGTTTTCCTCTAAAGCTGTGCAGGGTAAACCATTACATTGGTGGGCACGAAATAATAAACTAGCTGAGATAGAGATCCCAAATCACGAAATAACAATTCATAATATTACACTGCAAAAGGTACGAGAGAAAGCAACAGACGTAGTTGCTGACGACATCTTCCAGCAAATTTCAGCGGTAAAGGGAGATTTTCGGCAAGAAGAGATAAAGCAGGCATGGGAGAAATTATTTACGGCAACCAATCAAGAAACGCTCCAAACCGTGACAATACAAATTGATTGTTCAAGCGGCACGTATGTCCGATCTCTCGTATATGAGATGGGAAAAGCATTAGGGACAGGAGCAATTGCACTCGATCTTTTGCGTACCCGAGTAGGGGACTATTACCTTCCTCTTACTGATCCTTTAACCAAAGCTCACACAAGAGCTATAAGATAAGTCTATATGAAAAAAGATAACAATAATAATATGAAAGCAGTCATGATTGGCACAGCGGTAGCCACAGCAGGAATAGCGGCAGCAGTCGCTCTCAAAGATAAAAAGAATCGAGATGCAGTCATGAAGACCGCAAAGCAACTTACCAAACAAGCAGAAAAAGCAATAGATTTGGCAAGTAAAACGCTACAAGATAAAACAGATGATGCCAAAAAAGCAATTGATAAGGGAAGTAAAGCGGTACAAACGAAAGCTGACGAAGCAAAAAAGATAATTGATACAGGCAATAAGACGTTACAAGAAAAAGCTGATGAGACAAAGAAGGTTACTAAGAAAGTAGAAAAAGAAGTTTCCTCACACGACTCCTAATTAGGGTGGACGCTGAGGGGCTCGAACCCCCGACCTAATCAGTGTAAATGATCCGCTCTACCAGCTGAGCTAAGCGTCCAGTTATCTGCATTGTAGCAAACCGTGACTAGCCAATCAAGGTCTGCTATAGTAAAAGTTGCATTCTGCTTCTTACTTTTTCTCCAACATCGCGTCGAATTCGCTCTGTTTCTTGCTCACTCCGTAACCGTGGATTTGCTTCAGATCTATTCAAACGTACACCAGAACTTTCAGCTGCACCCGCAAAATTTGCAACAATTACAGGCGATGACATAATTGTTAACTTATTATCAATGAACGATAAAAGCAGATGACGCGAGGGTTGTGGTGCAACGTCATCTCTTGAGTGGCCTCTAGATGCTAAAATAGCATCAGCACTTTTACGATAAAGAGTGTTATGCGCCTCCATAATTACTTGCACAGAATCTAAATTAGCTGGATGAAGAGCATTGTCCGCAGTGATATTAAAACCCAATTCATATCCATATGGTTGGGCCAAACGCTGGCGGACAGAATTAAATCGAGCAGACAATTCTGGGGCAGAGAGCTTGACATCTGAATGCGTTGTCATAGAATTCTCCGCGCTCTGCAAAATATCATGATAAAAACGATCTAGATATTTTTGTTGTGTAATTACACTGGTATAGCGTTGCTCTTCTATCAAATTAGGTACTGTTTCGTCATTATCCAACGGCTGCATATGGGCATACTCAAAAACATTTACTTGAGCATGTGGGATACGAAGTGTTCGAGGAACTCTTTTTTCTTCAGAAGTAACTTGACAGATATCACTTTCAGTCCCCACAATAAGTGCTTTATCCGGATTCGGAAAATGATCACGATAAGATAGCATGGTTGAAATAATCATACCCCAATACAGTCTTTGCACTGAACGAGGAAAATCATAGATCGTTTGAGCGGCAACACCAGCTTCAGGTAACGCATTTGGGTCAGCCACACTAATCATCGTCCCAACCTCTGTATAGGGTCCACGTGGGGCTACCAACGAAACACGATATTCTTTGGAGGGTTGATTACTTGATCCAACCTCAATAATAGGAACTGAAAACAAAAAAGTATGCATTTTTGCCTTTTCACTACCTGGCATTTCTTCTGGAGCAAAAACCAGCGAACGAAGATTGTCATGTGCATTCGCTTTTCGCGCACCCTCTGCTACGACATGATTCGACTTCTCAGGACTGGAACCAGGTCCATGCTGGGGATAGAGTCCGGTTGTATTGAATAATGGTCTCCTTTCTGGATTCATATAATTAAGGTAAGCATTTACTTTTATTTTTTATTCGTATGTAATTGATATTCTTGCAACACATATTGTGCATTTTTAAGGTCTGCCAAACCCTTTAATTCATTTTTCACTCGTAGTTTGCCTATTTTTGATGAATAAGCTTTTTGAATACGTACATTATATTTGTTAGGAAAAGCATCTTTGACAATTTCTTCGGCTGATAGAAATGAAATATTGATCTTATATTTGTTTTTTTGCATAAGCATATGATAGAGCGCACTGATCCGAGGCAGGTGGTAGTCATTGGAAACCACAGCAATCTCTCGCCATTGTTGTTGTTTTATGATTGCAATGACATTTTGCAAATTGTTTACTGTATTAACTGAGCGATCTTCCAAAAAGATTTTTGGGGAAACTAAGTCAGCTACATTGCTCTTTCGCATAGCTTTTTGGAGATAACTTTGAAAAAATTGGGCGTAGATCTGTGCCTCAGTAGGAACATCCTTACCAAATTTTTCTATTTGTTTGGCGCTCTTACCAGTCGAGAAACAAACATTTTTAGACTTCCTTTGTAAGAAGAATGCCACCGTAGCAAGAATTCGAAGATTGCCTCCTAACATACCAAATTCATCTGCATGTCGATACTCTGTAGGAGCATAATCCCCATTCTTTTTTCGATAAAGCCCTCCACAGAGAACTACAATGCAATCATAGTGAGAAGTATTCATATAGCAATAAAAAATGAATTATATCATAAAATTCGGTCTTGATTTTTTTAGTCTAGTGCGTACAATAAGTTTTATGGAAAAAACTACAATTCTTATCACAGGAGCAGGTGGTTCGGTCGGACAAATGCTTCTTGCACATTTTGTAAAAGATCCTTCTCTTCAAATTCGGGCTTTGGAACGATCTGAGCAAGCAATCGCTGAATTACTGCATTTATATAAAGATAATAAAAATATAGAATTATATTTTGCTGATCTTATGCAGCCAGAAACTCTTAGTGAACCTCTTAGTGGCTGCGATATTGTTATTCATTGCGCAGCATACAAACATGTCAACATCGGTAAAGCATTTCCAACCCAACAAGTACAAGAGAATATTACTGCATTCTGTAATATTCTTAACCTATCCCGTCGCGCAAAGATTAAAAAGTTTCTTTTTTGTTCAACCGACAAAGCAGCAACTCCAACATCCGTAATGGGTTCCACAAAATATTTATTGGAACAAATTTGCATGAATGCAACCACCCCTTCATTTACGGCGGCGGCTGTAAGGTTTGGCAATATTCTTTGGTCCAACGGATCACTATTGCCACTTATAGAAAAGAAAATCATGGCAGATCAAGACATTACCCTCAATCATGAACAAATGACACGATATCTAATGCATAAACATGAAGTTATTGATCTGATTCTATTTGCTTTAGAGAATATGCGAGGGGGAGAAATTTTCACCTATAATGCTGTTGCGGCAAGCATCAAAGACGTCATGGAAGTTGTTTTGGAAAAGTCTGCAAAAAAACAGCCTAAAATTGTTATCTCCACAAAAGCAACTCATGAGAATATCCATGAACGATTTATCCATCCTGAAGAAGCTGGTAAAGTGAGGAAGCAAGGACAATTTTTAGCTATCCATACCTCCTATGGCAATAAACCAGATCAAGAAGAGTTAGAGAGAGCACTATCCTCAAAGACAAAACTTTTGTCAAAATCAGAAATTAAAAAATTTCTTTATGATCAACATCCCACATAATAATCACAATACTGCTATAAAAAATAAAATTATTATTGTTACCGGCGCAACAGGAACAATTGGAAGCGCGATTTGTGATCACCTAATAAAAGCTGGCTATTTAATTATTGCAGTTGCTCGTAATGCAGAAAAGGGGAAGCAATTGTTTGAGAACAGCAATAAAGAACAGATATCATTCCGTTCACTTGATCTTCTTAATAATAAAGCCATCGAACAACTCTTCACAGATCCATTATTGCAACAAGGCACCCTTAGAGGCGTCATTAGCTGCGCAGGGATTCTAAAGAGAGGTCAGACGGAGACTTTTTCAATAGAAGATTGGGACACAACAATGCAGCTTAATACTTCTGGGACATGGTATCTTTTTCAGAATGCTATAAAAAAAATGAAGAAGCAGTCACAAGGGGGAATGTTAATCGCAATTGGATCTCGATGGAATAAGGGAGCAAAAGAAGCAGCAGCGTATGCAGCATCAAAATCAGCATTACAAGGGATGATAGCGTCCCTTCAGAAAGAATTTGCGGGAACAAAGATTCGCCCAATGCTAGTTTCTCCAGGAAGCGTTGCTTCTCCAATGTCTAAATCTGTCAATAAAGCAATACAAGCAGAACTCCTTTCTCCTAACGATATTGCGGCCATGATCACCTATGTACTAGCAACACCGCATAGAGTAATCTTTGATGAAATTGTTATCAAAGCATACAATTATGACCTCACAGATCAACATGCCTAATACTATTCCGCAAGAAATCTCTAATGCATACTTTAGAAGTCATCATATCTCTTTCCAGCCCATCCAAGGCGGATTAACCAATAAAAGTTATCTTGTGACAGATAGTAATACCAAACAATATCTCCTCCAACAATTGCATCAACTGTTCAATCCAGTCACCATCGAGGATTTTTTAGTTATTTCTTTATACTTAACCAAGAAAGGCTGGAAGATACAGAAACAAATACCCACAATCGACGGACAATATTATCAGTTTGATCACCAAGGAAAAATATGGAGACTTGCTACGTATATTAAAGCAGATGAATACCTTGAAACAAAATGGTCAGAAATTACCTATATAAAGATCGGGGCTCTTTTAGCAGATTTACATGTTGATTTAGGGGAATTAACATATATACCTCGGTATCAAATACCACATTTCCACGATACAAGATATTATGTACAGCGACTTATTTTATTAAAAGCTAAGCTGCCAACGACTGCATTGCAAAATTTTGCGAACCAATTACTCACTACCTATGATTTATTGCCTCCATTTCCCAAGATAAAAAAACAACTTATTCACGGAGACCCAAGAACAAATAATATCCTTTTTCGAAACACAAAACCTTTTACCTATATTGACTTTGATACTATAATGCACGGTTCACGATGGATCGACATTGGAGATTTACTCCGTTCTATAAGTGGAGATATCAGCCAAACTTCCCTACAATTCTCGTTGAGAAATATACGAGCAATTACACAAGGTTATTACAATAATAGCAAAGTATCAAAAACCTACGATTCATTTACAAAGACAGCTATCATTGCTATGCAACATATAGCGATCGAGTTGAGTATTAGATTTATCACAGATATTGTCGATGATTCTTATTTTGCATGGGACAACAAAAGATTCAACAGTCGTGCACATAATAATCAAGTTCGGGCTGAAACACAGTGGGAAATCTATCAAGAATCATTACGAGTATAAAATATAGCGTCAGGATTTATTTTGCACTGTAGCAAAGAGAGTCGTATGATCAAGCATGGAGAGTTTGACTTCTATGATAAAATACTCTCATGAATGCAGAATTTGAAAGAGGTGGTGAACAAAAGGGCCATACGATAATCCCTGTACTAACGGGTATTCTTGAAGGAAACGGTGTAGACTTCTTTAAAGATAATCGCACAGAGGAATCAAGTACATTTGTAACCGTGGGAAATCCAGACGGTAGTCTTCAGGCATATGTGAGCAACGATACGAAACCCGGCACAGGAATGGAAGAGTCTACTTCTGTATATTGGCTCGATAAACACACAAGGCAACTTGGGGAGTTACATGCCTTTACAGACTCTGGGAAGAAGGTTGTGTTTGGTATATTGTCAACTAAAATCGGCGATGATGTTGTGCAAGAATGGGAAAAACGCGGAGGAGCAAATTTCTCTGTAGAACAAAGGGCTAAGCCTCTGAGTGGACAAGACATTGCTAGTCTTGCTGAAGATTTGAAGTTAACACGTCCTGATTCAGACATGACATTCAGGGCAAAAATGTGGCACGTACAAAAACCAAAAAGCCGATACTAACGATAACCCAACTGTTTCTTCTCCAGAGGTTAATTTTGATTTTAAACTAGTGCGGATGAGAGGAGTTGAACCTCCACACCATTTCTGGCACTACCACCTCAAGGTAGCGTGTATACCATTTCACCACATCCGCATAACGAACCGAAGAACCCAGAACTGAGAACGGAGAACTTTATGAATGTTCTAACCGATTAGCGGGTCTAGTGCCCAAGAGAGGACTCGAACCTCCACACCCTTGCAGGCACTAGTACCTGAAACTAGCGCGTCTACCATTCCGCCACCTGGGCGCTCTTTGCTAAGCAAAAAAACTGAAAACTAACAACTTAGAACTTAAAAACCAATTGTGCTCTTGCATCTAGTTCTCCGATCTCCGTTCTGAGCTCTCAGTTGCTTTTTGATTTTACCAAAAAGCATGCTGCTTGACAATCGCGTACTTTTTTGTCACGATGGAAAAGGAAAATTGTATGAGAAAGTTCCTTTTTGTCACAGGTTTATTTGGCTTTACCCTCGTAGGGTTTGTCTTCGCTCTCATCTTAGCTTTAGCCTTGTATCGCTATCATTCTTCAGATGAATACTTCCTCGCCAAAGATAGAACAGTTGCCTACGCTGCCTTGCCGACCAATCAAAATATCTTTACCGCCGAGATCACAGAGGAAGATGGACGTGAAGAAAAACTTCGGCAATTCTTGAGAAGATATCATTCACCACTCGAACCATATGCAGGAGATATCGTCGCTGCGGCAGATGAATTTGGCCTTGATTTTCGTTTTATTCCAGCTATCGCCATGCAAGAATCCGGTCTGTGCAAAACCATTCCGTATGATTCATATAACTGTTGGGGCTTTGGTATTTACGGTAAAACGGTAACTCGGTTTAAGGACTACAAAGAGGGGATTTATACGGTAACCAAAGCGCTAGCAACCCGTTACCGAGAGAGAGGACTCACAACTCCTGATGCAATTATGAGTATGTACACACCTTCCAGCAATGGCAGTTGGGCTCGTGGAGTCAACTATTTCATGGGTGAATTGGAG
Organism: Candidatus Levyibacteriota bacterium; assembly: GCA_023245475.1. Lineage (GTDB taxonomy): Bacteria > Patescibacteriota > Microgenomatia > Levybacterales > UBA12049 > JAHFKF01. The sequence continues at coordinate 4,717 of JAHFKF010000006.1, read as the reverse complement.
TAATCTTAACCTCGATTTTAACCAACGACTCACAGCAATCCACAATTTCGTTTTGTGTTATATCAGACATGCAGCGTATCTCTTGACAAGATTATATACATCACCTATTATTTGCGGATATGTCAGAGAAACCAAAACCAGTGGAACCAACTCGTGAGAAATCAATTTTCCCGGTATCGCAAGAAGCTGCCAGAAGGGCTCTTGCGGAAATCGCTAGAGATCCAGTACAAGCAATGCTTATAGAAGCTCAACACCTACAAGTAGCTAATTCTTTCCTCAATAGCACTTTGATCGAGTATGGAGTTATGCTAACCGGCCGTTCTGATTCTAGTTTTGCGGAAGGAGTTTTGTGGACACATCGAATTGTTCGGCATCAAGTTGCTGAGGTAGATCAAACTATCCCACTACTCTCTTCTCTCAAAATAAAGGAGCAGCAAAAGGCTCGCATTGCGAAATTGGAAGAGCTGAAAAAAACTAACGTAAAGTTAGGCGAACACTATGCTTCTAAGATGGGAGAAATTACCAAAGCAGATTCAGTATTTGGTGATGCTATTGATGAGATGAGTAGATATCGTAGAGACAAATATTTGCTCTATGCAGGGGTTGTTGAGACCTACAAATCATTAAAAACGGGTATTGAATCTCGCAAATAAGGTAAGCAAATAATCTTTCAGATTTTTATCTCTGACTACAACTCACCCACTTTAGTAACTCAATCCAAACTGCCGCTTAAGTGTTATCCATACCTTTCCCCAGAATCCTGCTCGTTGATATGCATGATATGCTGCTTTTTTCTTGGCATCTCTGGTTCCAGGACGTGGAGGATCAATCCAACACGAGACAATAACTAGTTCGTTTTGGTCGTTCCGAGTCCCAATGACAGTCACAATGGAGGTATCAAACCGCTTTTGATATTCTGTCGTTCCTTTTTCCCGCCCCGCTACTTTCGTGTCAGGAATTGCAATCGTCCTCTCAACAAAGAATTGGGGGAATTTTCTATCAAGCAGTTGCTTTTTGGCATGATGCGTCCATATGAGCATAGATGTATCATATCGAGTTTTCAACATGAACACAACTCAATCCATACCTGAATGGTTGAATAAATCATTGACAGAAAGAACCTCACTTTTGCTACAATTACATAATATGAACACCCGTGTTTTATTAGAAATTACAACATCACGCACAGGTGAAGAAACTCCCGAGGCAATGATGCAGCTTTTGGCAAGCTTCATCGATCTCAAAAGAATGATCATTCCAGGGATAAAGCAGGGGATAGCACTTAGTTTAGAATTGGCCGTCATACAGCAACACATTCATTGCTTCATCTCTATCCCCAAAGACTACCAGACCTTTGTTGAAAGCCAAATCCTTGCCAACTATCCAAAGGCGTTGATCGCACAAGCAGATGATTATTTACCACAACTACTAAAAGATGAACAGAATATCTCTCTCGGACAATTAAAACTTGCTCACGGATCCTTGTATCCCTTACGAACGTTTAAAGAGTTCAAAGAAATTGACTCTATGACAGCACTCCTCGGCCTACTCGCTAAAGCAGAGCCCCAGGATATGATTGTCGTACAATTGCTTCTTGTCCCAACTGGTAAAACCTGGCAAGATCATGGACAACAGACAGCGCAAGCAAAAACAACCAATGCAACAGGGACAAGCCAAAGTAATCCACATAGTACGGCAATCAAAGAAAAAGTTGCAATGGATGGATTCAAAACAGCTTTACGAATCGCTGTCGGGAGCACTTCTGAAAAACGGAGTAGACAGCTGGTACAACAAGTCGCTCATAGTTTCTCGACAGTCAGTAATCCTTCAGGCAATCGACTGATATTACGGCGTCCTTACCTCTGGCAAAAACAAAGACTCCTAAGTGCCATGCTGAAAAGATCTCGCCATTTCATGCCACAACAAATTCTTAACATTGAAGAATTGGCAACTGTGTATCATTTTCCCACACAATCCGTTGCAACCATTCCACACCTTTCTTGGCACAAAACGATTCTCTCCGAACCGCCAAGCGATCTTGCAATCAGTGACTCGGAAAACGACGAAGGCAGCAACTTCTTTGCAGAGTGTGAATTCAAAAACAGACAGGTCACGTTTGGTATTAAATCAGATGATCGCAGACGGCATATGTATATCATTGGAAAAACAGGCGTTGGGAAATCAACGCTTATTGCAAATATGGCAATAAGTGATATACGAGCAGGAAAGGGGATATGTGTTATTGATCCGCATGGGGATCTCTGCGAAACACTTCTTGACTATATCCCAAGTCACCGAATCAACGATGTAGTGTATTTGAACCCGGCTGATGACACTCATTCATTTACCCTGAATCCACTTGAAACCACAGATCCATCCCAACAAGAGTTAGTTGTCTCAGGGATTGTTGCCATCTTTCATAAACTCTACGGCAATTCATGGGGGCCACGGCTGGAGTATATCCTCCGAAATACACTGCTTACAGCAATCAAACTTCCTCAGCCAACAATGCTTGTTATCCCACGTCTTCTTACAGACGATGCCTTCCGAGCCAATGCACTTATGCATGTGACAGATCCAGTCCTGCTCAGTTTCTGGAATGATGAGTTTGCCAATATGCAACCACGCCTGAGATCAGAAGCTATTTCTCCAATTCTTAATAAAGTTGGACAGTTTATCAGCAGTCGGTTTGTCCGCAATATCTTGCAAGAGTATAAATCGACAATTAATCTTCAAAAAATTATGGATGAAGGAAAGATTGTCCTGTTGCATCTGCCACAAGGAAAACTGGGAGAGGATAATGCGGCACTGCTTGGAGCAATGATCATTACAAAACTACAACTAGCAGCAATGCAGCGGGTTACTATACATGAATCAGAACGTAAAGACTTTTATCTTTATGTTGATGAGTTCCAAAATTTTGCCACAAGTAGTTTCATCAAGATCCTCTCAGAAGCACGGAAATACCGACTCAATCTGATTCTTGCAAATCAATATATTGCCCAAGTCCCAGAAGACGTCCGAGCTGCTATCTTTGGCAATGCCGGTACAATGCTGTCATTTCTTGTCGGAGCTGATGACGCAACCTTTATGACCAAAGAATTCAAAGAACGATTTAAGGAAGAGGATTTGCTTGCCCTCAATAAGCATGAGGCGATCCTCAAAATGGCAATTGATGGCATGACGCAAGCACCGTTTCTCTGCAAAACATTGCCGTTGCCCAATAATAAAAATCAGAATAGAGCAAACGTCATCAAACAATCGTACAGAAACTACTACAGAAAAATTACTGACTAATCCATACTCTTTCTTGGTAATCCCAAACGCAAAATACCTCTTGTTATCATCGCAAAAAACAGGGTATACTAATTTGTATAGAACAATATGAAGAGTAAGAAAGCAACGGTATCAACCGGAACATTCGTGAGAAAGCATATAAAAGCATTGCTTGTAGGTGGAGGATTGCTCATTGTTGCAGGTATCTTATTTGCTCAATTTATCTTCCCCTGGATTCAAATGACCTATCTCTTCGCAAAGATGGAACATGAGACGCATGTCAATAACCCAGCCAAGAAACTTGCGTCTAGCATGCTGCCGTTTGCGAAGGAACATCACCTGAAAAAAATCTATGAATACAACGGCGCTGCTGATGGCTTTGATAATACCATTCCTTCGTTTATTTATATCTTTCAAAGTTCAGATTCAATAGATTCCTTGTATGTGCAATTAAAAACATATCTTGAAACAGAAGGATATAAAATGAGGGATACTCTCTATACATATGATCCCCGTTGCACTTTCGAGGATTGCGAATCTTATGAATTTGCAGGTGGTACCGTAAATGAAAATCAGCCATATCGTGTGTTCAGAGGGAAAAATGATCATAATGATACTCTCTATGGAGAAATTAGTAATAGAACATATTCTCCAGATGGTGACGATGAGATTGGGGAACATAAAGTTGAAGCTGGACAATCAGTACTCAATATAACCTTCAGATCTCACGAATGCCTCGGTGGCTGTCTGGAGACAGAATCCACTGAATAATCCACAATTACTAGATCAGGGTTGATTTATTCTATATTATTTACTATAATCCACACTCCAGAAGAGACGAGCCCTTGGATTTCTCTGAGTGTGTTCCTTTCTTTTGGAAAGTTCTTTGACATCGGCATACAATACTGAGTCTATGAATCTTTCTGTGACTCCTCACCTTGTTACTGCATAGAGTGGATAAAGCATTACTTTGTCCGTTGCATGCAGTATCAAGAGAAAGGAGGTTTACTCATTTTGTTTAATGACGATAACGGAAGGAGAGTTATAAGACAAGTTCAGTAATAAACCAGATGGTACAACCTAACACGAAAGGTAAAAACAATGCCAGTCAGTTGGTTGCGACGATTCTTCGTCGCACTCCTGCTCTGTGCAGGACTGGTCGCATCGACCTCGGTCGTAGCATCAGCTCCCGCTCAGGCAGCAGTTGATTGTTCTGCTCCTATCCATTTCTTTGGACTCCGAGGATCTGGAGAAGTTCCCGAAAATAGTATGGGGCCGGAGGTAACAGACACATTCAATAAATTCCGTACGCAAATGAAAAATGTCGGAAAGGAGGTCTCAAAAGAAGCAATTCTTTACTCAGCACCAAGAGTCTGGCCACCGAGTGTATCTGCATACGCCAAAATGCTTCCAAGTGTCAAGGAAGGAATAAAGCTACTCT
>JAHFKF010000075.1 GCA_023245475.1 Candidatus Levyibacteriota bacterium | reverse complement strand
TCAGATAGTGATATTGAGGCAATTCATGACCAGCTCGTAGCAGCAAAAAACAGTGGTGACCAATTAGCCGGAGAAGTACTTGCTTCCTTTGATGCAGCAATGGCTGAAGAAAACAAACAGACAGATGCATTAGCAAATGACCAACTAGCAGGGCAAACTCCTGCTGCACTTGGAGACCAACAGCCTACGGCAACGGTAGATCCTGCGGGTTCACCAACGACTGCTCCTGCTGGTGAGCAAGTTGTCCCACAAGAAAATGTTCCAGGGCAATTGTCTTCAGTACAGCCTGATCCTGTTATTCCCCCTGCACCATCTATGACAACGCCAACTGCCAACTCGCAGCCTGTTGGAATGCCAACACCTCCTGTTTTTTCTCAACCAGTAGGAAGTGCTATGCCAACGCCTCCGCCTCCATCATTTAATACGTCATATAATGGTACCGGTGTGGCAGCAGCGCCAGCTGTTCAGCAGTCAGACAATAATGCAGCGTGGTCATGGCCACGTCCTGCAGGGCAAACTGTGACAAATACCGTTGTTGATCCACAAGGAGAGCAAATTCAGTAGGAGACTAACCTTGGGCGAATTTCCTAAAGATTTTCTCGCCAATAAATTCTGTTATTTCGTTTAACTTTTCAGCCTTTTTACCTCTATCAGCAAAGTCAACAGTAGGGACAACAATGCCATCGAGTGACTCATCAGATGCATCTCCTGTAATAATCCCCAATTTTGATTTATCTGGCAAAGGAGCAATGACAAAGGCAAGAGCATCAGTTGATTGAAGAAAGTGACCAGGAAATTCACCAAGCAAGATGTGCGCTTTATCTGTGGTTCTTGGATTAATGCCATTCTGCGTCAGCGTCTCTGGATAATGCGCTTCTCCTAGAAGAATAAAGCCATTATTGTCTTTGAGTGTACCGTAGGCAACTGCGGTTGGCATACCACGCCAGCTCATAATTGTTCCTTCAGAGATGGTAAATGAAGTAGAGATCAAACGGTGAAATTCTCCCTTTTCATCTACTAATGGTTTTTGAATCGTACATATTTTTTCTTGCAGTGCTCTTCGTTGTGTGCTTCTGAGTGTTTGAGGGCCTTGCCTTCTGATAGCATCAAAGACATCTGCAACGAGGGCTCGTTGTTGTTCATGCTCGGCTTGTACAAGGATCTCTCTTGGTGATCTTCTGTCAAGAGCGCGAGAATAGCTTCTTATGCCCTTATGCGGGGAGAACTCATGCATAATTTGAAGTATTATATCATTTCATCGTGTTTGCGGCGCATGTAGAGGCACTTTGCTTGTAGTCCGTCAGTCCATTCCGGCCAATGTCTATAAAATGTACCTTTTGAAACGTCTATGACAAAGCCCCATTTCTTGTACATCGCAATTGCTTTTGTGTTATGTGCATAGAGATCAATCACGATATCTTTGTCACGGGCAACAGCCACTGCTTTCTTCCAAAGCTTCTTGCCAATACCTTTTCCTTGATAGGATGCCGCAACATAAAAGCCTTGTACTTCGTATTCGTTACCATGGTCTTTGATGGTGATTGACCCGACAAGTTTTTCATCATCAAAGGCAAGGAAGCAGTGCTGATTATCATTGGTTTGCAAGTTACCAGCAAGATAACCTTGGGTGTCTGGGGTGGCAAAGATTTCTTTGGAGAAGCATGCTTTGGTAAGTCCCAACGATTCATCGACGTAGAATTCTTCATAGAGTTTTTGCAAAAGTTCTGTGTATGCCGGCAAGTCTGAGGACGTACCTGAGCGGATGATTATTTCCATAGAACTATTATATCAAGAAAGTAAAAATGCACTGGATTTACGAGCATGTTGATGCTACAATAGCTTTACAAAACCTTCCGTGATAGCTCAATGGTAGAGCAGGTCGCTGTTAACGACAAGGTTCTAGGTTCGAGTCCTAGTCGCGGAGCCAAATAAAAGCTCTTTATCAAATTACTTTAATTTGATATCATATAACATATGGCTACAATAAATCCTTGGATTAACTTCAACGGTAATGCTGAAGAAGCATTTACATTTTATAAATCTGTTTTTGGTGGAGAGTTTGCTAAAGTGGTGCGTTTCAAAGATATCGCGAGTGATGAATTCCCCGTGGCAGAAAAAGAAGAAAATAAAATAATGCATATTGCCTTACCTATAGGTACAGGTACTATGTTGATAGCAAATGATGTTCCGGAGGTTCTGGGGCGAGTAAATGAACATGAAAATAGAAGCAAGATTTTAGTAAGTACGGAAAGTAAAGAAGAGGCGGACAGATTATTTACTGGCCTTTCGGCTGGCGGAGAAGTAGAAGGACCTATGGGTGATGGGCCTTACGGGTCATATATGGGTATGTTTAGAGATAAATACGGCATTGAATGGTTAATAGAATTTTCTCCTGATAAATAACTACGTTCCTGTTAGGATTCGAACTGTATAATAGCTATCTTGCTAAAGTGATGGAAGAAAACAAAGATATGTCGATGCCTTTTGACATGAAACGAATGGCTTACGGTGGTTTTCAAGTTGAAGTAGAAGGATAGTCTCGGTTTAAAATCACTTTTAACTAATCAAAAGGAGATAAAATAGGTTCTGAATGGTACATCAGGTGAAGATTACTACTTGGAGGGTGGTTTGTATTTGCACCTAAGTTAGCGTTTCCTCGTGGGGTTGGTCTTTGTGTTTGACCTTAACTATCAGATTTGCTTTTACACCAGCAAATGCAGGCAATAGATGATTGAGTACTTGTTCTGCCGTCATTCGAAACTTTCTTCCTCGTGCAGAGATTTTTAACCATCCATCTTTATCTTTGTAATACTTTTCGGTAAAGTTCTTAGTTCCCAAATAGATTACATAGCTTTCATTTTTAAGATTCATTACTAAGATTCTAACATAATTGGTTTTACTTATCAGACAGGAGGCGCGAAGGGAATCTCACCCTACGGGTGTGAGGCATTATTCAGTGAATAACAATAATAATATATTGACAAACGATAAATCATGAGGTAAAATGCAATTATGAAACAAGGTTCAACATTATTTCTAAAGGTAGTACTTTTGCTTATCGCAATCGGCGCGCTTGCCGGCTTGCTTTGGTTTCCTCAAACAGAAGGAAGAGCTGCTCACTTAGATCTCCTCAGTATTTATACAGATCCGTTTATTATCTATGGATATATAGCTTCAATTCCATTTTTTATTGGGCTATACCAAGCATTCAAATTATTAAACTTCATTGATACTAATAAAGCCTTTTCCCAAGGTGCTGTTAATACACTCAAGAATATGAAATTTGCTTCTCTCAGTCTTATCGGTTTTATTGCACTCGCAGAGGTTTATATCCGTTTCTTTGCACACGGGGATGATCCAGCAGGTCCGACAGCGCTTGGCATTATTGTATCTTTCGCAGTCGCTATTATTGCAACCGCTGCTGCTGTTTTTCAAAAGATTCTCCAAAATGCTGTAGACATAAAATCAGAAAATGATTTAACCGTATGAGGTGTAATTATGGCAATAATAATCAATATCGATATAATGCTGGCAAAGCGAAAAATGAGTGTTACTGAACTTACTGAAAAAGTAGGTATAACCATGGCTAATCTTTCAATCCTCAAGAACGGAAAGGCAAAGGCTATTCGCTTCTCAACGTTAGAAGCGATTTGCAAAGCTTTAGATTGTCAGCCCGGAGATGTTTTGGAATACCAATACTAAATCAGACAAATTGTTGCAGCTCAGCTACCTACCTATGTACCCGCACCGTTATCTCTCCTGTGTTCTTTTCTGAGGGGTCAATGCTTACCTTATATGTTCCTGTAGTTGGGAGAACAGTGCCTTTTTCATCCAAAACTCCTGCACCATTTGAAAGACATACACTTCCAAATAAAGATCCATCAGGTGCCTGGAGTGATATTCCGCCGCATTGATCGGGAATGGTTCCTTTTGAGAAATCTACAAATACTTTTTGTCCGGCGATTCCAGAAAATGATAATTCAGCAACTGATCCTGGTTGAGAGAGTTTTGCCGTGAGAGCTGAGCCATCGGGCGTTATGTTGGCTTTGAAATTTATTACTTTTATGAGCTGTAGGGTAGCCTGTCCGATTTGTTGATTTGTGGGATCAATAAATATGGAATAGGTTCCGGTAACTGGTAATTGCGTTGTATCCACAAACCCGCCTCCATTTGCGATACAGCCAGTTGCAATTGGCTCTCCCTTGGGATCTTTTATACCTAAGCCGCCACATTGGTACGAAAAGGTTGCCTTTGAAATATTGAGGAAGATCTTTTCGTTTGCTTTCCCTTCAAATGAAACGCTTGCCGTTTCGCCTGGCTTAGTTACCGTTAATATGAATGTTTGTCCTCCATAATCTGTTTGGGTCATTTGTTGTAATAGACTTGTCGAGCGCGCAAATTCGGGTCTTCCAGTAAGAACAATGTCGAATATGCAGTTCTTCAGTATTTCGGGAACAATCACCCCAAAGCTTTTGCACAGCGCTTCAGCAGCGGTTCGATTGGGGAGATCTTTCACACTTACCGATTTATCGGGGAACGTTCGATCGGTGTATGTCTTGGCATTTTCCCCCGGCGTGTAGGTAAAGAGAGAAGTGTGGTCATCGACACGCCAGCTATCTGCATATCCAGGATAGAGTTTCTCAAAATCCGGTTCAATGGTAGTAGTGTCCCCTTTGAGTTTTAGGTCATCCTTACTATCTCCGTTATAGTTCCCGAGTAAGCCTTCAAGCTTGCCAGCTCGTAGGGGGGCAGGGGCGACAATGATATCCAATCCAAAATTTCCAACTCTGTTAACAATGACGGCTGATTTATCTGGCCAAGTTAGCGTTACCGCATTGATGCCTATCCATCCCGGTGTATTTATTGGCACGATGGTGCCACCTCCATCCATTGTTATTTTTTCAAGTGGTTGCCGTTTCCCGTTTATCAAAAGAGCCATTTCTTGTTGATACATCTGCACTTCAACACGATTTGTACCCACTTGCATGGCAACTGCGGTATTCATTGAGACATCTCTAGAACCTGGCCAGGGTTCTTGTCTTGTCTGGATTTCAAAATCTCCTTTGGGATCCCGAGCTGCAATAAATTCCCCGATGGCTTGGAAATCATATCGGAGGTGGTCAAATGTTTTAAGATGCGGTTCTCCTGTTGACTCTCCACATGAAGCGCCTGTACATGTCGGTATGACAACGGGAGGAGCAGTGCATTCTCCTGCCGGTAGCCGTTCAGTGCCATAATGTGTACGTGGCAAAAGTCCCATTGCTTCTCTTAGTCTGTTTTGTGCTCTTGTCGCTTCAACTTCATTTATTTCAAGGCCACTGCCATTGCAATAGTGACGGTCGTTAATGCCTTTCATCATTTCATACACATGATACATTTCATGGAAAAGGCGGTCGCAAGGAGTCGATACTATTACACTGCCGTCATCGCTGTAGTAGTTATATGTATTAAAAGCATCCCAATGAATATGATATGTTCCGTCAGGCCAGTCTGTCGCATAATTCTCCGCACTATGATTTACATAGAGTATTATGTGACCGCTATCAAGTGCATCAAGAACGGGGCCTGTTATGTCAGGATATCGATCGAGAAGTGCCATACATTCGTCAAACTGTCCTACTGCACTTGATGGAACCGAGTAGTCTGCCTGAACCTGGCGGTTTATTCCTGATGACGATGAGAGAAGCACAACAATCAAAATAATGACTTTTGCAACGTGCTTATGCTTTTTTAATCGGAATAACCAGATAATAATCATCACGAGCAGAATAATGCCACCAATAATTCCAGCCGGTTTTATAACTGACGCTGTGTCAAAAGCGGAGTCACTCTTCCCCATGACAATACCGCACATTGGTATACCATTAGTTCCAGTTATGGGCGCAACATAGGTGATTCCCAGTGAATATGGTTTATTCGATGTCAGGGGATAAATCGTACCAAAAGCGCCAGTTTCCTTTGACCAGGTAATTGACTGAAGCGCTTGCCCATCCTTATATGGGACGATCTGTAACGGTATCTCGATACTTTTACCTGGTTGTATTGTTTGCAGCTTGTTGGCAAGCTGAACTTCCAACCCATCGTCAAAAGCTACCGTAATAGGAAGAGGGGATATTTCTTTGCCATCCTGTATCGCCTTGGTTACCGATACTGTACCAATAGCCGACTGCACAACTTGGCATTGCTTGCTACTCGTATTGGTAAGAACCAAAACCGGCTTAAGAAGATCAGTATTTCGTATTGAGGCACTGAGGCTGGGCTCCTGTGCAAAGGCTGTCGTTCCGTTCACCAAAAACAAGCTGGCAAGAAGTATCGACAAGAGTATTCTTTTAATGGTATTCATAATTCTTTTGTATGTTACTGTAAACTAGCATAATAGACTGATTATGGGATTGCAACATTGTGGAGCACTTTAGCCCTCTCTTTTTGACTTTAATGTAACTCTTGACATATGAGATAAAAGATGAGTTAATAGATTAGCAGTAGATAT
>JAHFKF010000074.1 GCA_023245475.1 Candidatus Levyibacteriota bacterium | reverse complement strand
ATCGACTCCTTGTCAGGAAACCACACACTATCCTGAGCAATAACCTTTATTGAATGCCTGTATGTTCGTTCTCTCTCTACCATAGATGAGAAATTATACCATAAATTAATCTAGAGAGCGTTTCTCTTTGACTTTCATTCCATAACGACATAAACTGGAAGCAGGCCGCTGAATAGTGGTTGTGTGGTTATGGCAAAAGATATGCACAAAATCAATCTACTTCCGAATAAGGGAAACACTATTGTTAGTAATTTCTTTGCTTGGGTCATAACTGTCGGCAGATTACTGATCATCCTTACCGAAACATTGGCCTTATGCGTCTTTTTGTATCGATTCTCGCTTGATATGAAAATTGCAGACCTTCATGACCAAATCAAGATACAAAGCACTATTGTCCATAACTTTCAAGCATCAGAGGATACCTTCCGAAACCTACATAACAGGATCGCGTTTGCCAAACAATATGACAACGAAGGTAAAGAGGTACCAGAAGCACTTGCATCAATTGTTGCCATGGGACAAGGGAAAGTCACCTTTAAAAGTATTGTGATCACCAAGACAACTGCACATATAGAAGCACAGGCTGGCTCAGCAGCTGATCTTTCGAAATTTGTGAATGCGCTCAAGAAATATCCACGAGCAACCAGCGTAAAAGTTGACAATGTAACCAACAATCCAGCTCGTTCACAAACAGTCGTACAAATAGCAATTATTTTACAGCCATGAAATTACCAAAAAACTATTTTGAGAATCTATCAACAGGTAAGTACCGAGAGTATTTGAAGCTCTTGCCCAACATTCATCAGGAACATACCAAGGCAATCATCATGCTGATTTTTACCTTTACAGCCCTTTCTTTCTTTGGAATCTTTGCCATTAATCCAACGCTAACAACAATTATTGAACTACAAAAGCAAGTCAAGGATAGTGAATTTGTATTCCAGCAACTCAATGCTAAAGTGGGTAGTTTAAGTCAACTGCAACAACATTATGCGCAAATTAATTCTGATTTACCAATGATTTATGAAGCTATTCCGCAAAATATTGATGCGGCACTACTCGTTGGACAAATTGAGGCACTTGCCAAACAAAATAAAGTCTCCCTCACGGATCTCCGTGTTCCTCAAGTCGAACTAAGCGGAAAGGACAGCAAAGATATGCAAGGTTCATCTTTTACTTTTGCTTTGGAAGCTGATGGGTCATATGAACAATTGTCGGCATTTGCAAATGACATCGCTCACTTTAACCGTCTCGTGACAATCGAAAGTCTTACGCTACAAAAACCCAGTGGAAACAACTTAGTATTACAAATGCAGGCACGAGCCTATTTCAAAAAATGAACAAAACCAAAGTAACCAAAAAAGATATCCTATTTCTCACAATTTCTGTATTTATTGTTGTCGCGGCCTGGGTTGGCTTCAATCTCTATCATGCTTTTGTTGCATCAACCTTGACTGAGACCCTGCAAATGCAAATTGTACCAATTTCGCCACAATTTGATGTGCAAACAATTCAGCAACTAAAAAATAGAAAGCAAGTAGATCCCCTCTATGATCCAGTGCGTAGTCCCATAATAACCCCACAACCAAACGAAACACAATCAGCAACCGGAGCAGCACGTCCTGTACCAACGCAAGGATCAACAATAGAAAGGAGTGGCGTATGAAAAATCTACGTTCTATCTGGCGCAAACAAGTACCATCCTTTATGGGACTGTTCTTGCTTATTGGCGGACTTGCTACTATTGCTTGGCTCAGTAGTAACATGGTACAGTTTGGCACCAAAGCAGCGACGGCAAATATCCCTCAGGCAATACAGATTAGTAATATCTCAGAATCGTCATTTAGTGTTTCATACTTTACGCAAGAAAAAGTAACTGGCACACTTACATATGGGTTAACGCCTGAGATGGGAAGTGTTGCGTTTGATGATAGAGATCAAGCAACAGCTACCGCAAGTGCATATCGTGTCCATCATATTAGCGTCACCGGGCTTTCTCCTGAAACGAAATATTACTTTGCAATTTCCTCAGGAGGAGACAACTTCCTCAAGGCAAATACTCCCTATGAAATAACGACTGCAAAACAAAAAACAGAGCCATCGACTACGCACGCACCGCTAACAGGAGAGATCACACTGGAAGATGGTAAAATACCCACTGAAGCAATTGCATACGTTTCAACAAATGGCTCCCAGTTACTTTCAAGCTTAGTTCAAGCAAATGGAAGTTATACGCTGGGTATTGGGCATATGCTCACGCAAGACCTAACCAAAGAAATTGAGATCACGCCTGAGACCACATTCCAAATGCTTCTGACTGATACAATACTTCACTCAACAGTTACGTTTCGGCCAACAACAAGCAGCAAAGTACCCCTGGTCATTCTTTCCAAAAACTACGACTTTGTTGCAGGATCTGATCCACTCGTCTCACCGACAGGAACCTCCTCTGCTGAAATAACAGGCTTCCCTCTTAAGGAAACCCCAGGCTCAGGTCCGGCTATCAACACACCAACAAACAATCAAACATTTGATGACAAGCAGCCGCTCTTTACTGGAAAAGCAGTCCCGAATGCAGAAGTAATAATCACCATTAACTCTGCCCAGGAACTTACAGCAACGGTACAAGCAGATGACACTGGCAACTGGAAGTACAAACCCGCAGAGCCACTTGATCCAGGAGACCATACGATAACCATAGCAAGCCCTGATTTATCAGGTATCGTACAGACAATCACCAATTCCTTTGTGGTACACGCAGAAGGTAGTCAATTCACCGAGCCATCCATCTCACCAATCCAATCGCCAACACCAACCGTATCAACCACCCCAACAGACGTTCCAACACCAACAGCAAGTCCTACTCTAACGCCTTCACCTACATTGCCAACAGCAACAGTGAGTGCTCAACCAACGATTCAACCAACAGGCAGTATGGCGCTTGTGATAAGTCTCTTTGGCATCCTTGGTGCGATAGGGGTTGGTGCTTTACTCTTCTTTGCGACGATGGTATAAAAGAACAATATGAAAATTGCGATCATTGGAGCAGGCTTTACAGGGCTTTCTGCCGCATATCAGCTTAGTAAACAAGGACACAAGGTTACTATTTTCGAAAAAGATCCAGGGCCTGGAGGACTCGCAATTGGTTTTCAAGAAAAGGCATGGGACTGGACATTTGAGAAGCATTACCACCACTGGTTCACCAATGACAAATTTATCTTAGGTTTAGCAAAAGAAATCGGACATAAGGTACTCATCAAAAGACCTAATTCATCAATTTATGTAGACGGCAGCATTTTTAAATTTGATTCTCCACAAGAAGTCTTACGTTTCCCCAAACTTTCTCTTAGTGAGCGTATCCGCATGGCAGCAGTTGTTGGAGCAATTCGCTATAACCCACTCTGGAAGCCACTTGAGAAAATAAATGCCAGTACCTTCTTACCAAAAGCCATGGGAGAGAAAGCGTACAAGATGATCTGGGAACCACAGTTCATCAATAAATTTGGAAAGTCAGCCAATGATGTTTCGCTTGCATGGCTTTGGGCACGAATCGCAAAGCGTACCCCTTCACTTGCTTATCCTGAGGGCGGATTTTTGGCATTTGCCAATCACCTCGTTAAAGCAATTGAAGAAAAGGGCGGCAAAGTTGTCTTTAACGCAGAGATTATTGAAGTCAAAGATGATAAACAGGTAACGATTACCTATACATCCAAGAATAAAAAACGAAGTGAGTCCTTTGATAAAAGCATCTTTACACTCTCATCGTTTCTGTTTCTGAAAATGGCTCCCCAGCTTCCCGAATCGTATAAGAAAAAATTTCAACGGCTTAAAAATCTCGGTGCAACCAACCTTGTCCTTCGTTTGAAGCAACCATTCCTCAAAAATAATACTTATTGGTTAAGTATTTGTGATACCTTGGCTCCCGTTATGGTCATTGCCGAACATACAAACTTTATGGATAAGAAACACTACAATAATGAACACTTAGTGTATCTTGGTAATTATTATGAAACCGATAACCCTCGATACCTTATGACTAAAGAAGAGAAGTTAAAACTCTTTGATCCATTCTTGAAAAAGATTAACCCAAACTATAAAAAATACCTTATCGGGACAGAGCTCTTTCAAGCACCATTTGCCCAACCAGTTATTCCCACAAATTATTCTAAGATGATTCCTGCAATGAAAACTCCACTGAAACATGTGTACCTCGCAAACATGCAGCAAGTCTATCCTTGGGACCGCGGGACAAATTATGCTGTGGAGCTAGGCCAAAAAGTTGCCGCACTCATACAAGGTGAAAATAGCTAAAAAATCCGTTACAATGAAACAATGCGTTGGGTGCTTCTTTGTTTATTTCTTCTCGGGGCAATACTTCGACTTTACAATCTGAATTGGGGTGCGCCGTTTTACTTTCATCCAGACGAACGTAATATCGCAAGTCTTATTACCACGTATTCCATTGCTGATCCAGCAACATTTCTCAAAGGCACTTTTGCCTATGGTACCTTTCTCTCACTCACTGCGTTTATCCTCATGATACTTACAAAACCGTTATTCCTCTTCGGTCATGTTGTCGATCCCTTTACCCAAGCAACCCTTATCCTACGAATGCAATCTGTTGTTTTTGCTCTGTTAACGCTCGTGTTTCTTTTGCGCTGTCAACCATTTTGGAAAAATAGGGCAGCTATGCTCGCATTTATCTTTGGTGTGTTTTCAATAGGCTTCATACAGCAATCCCACTTTGGTACCTTTGATGGATTCGTAGCATGTTGCTCTCTTGCGGTATTTGTGTGGACAGTATTGCTCCTGCAAACGAAAAAGCTAAAATACTTTTACTTGTCCCTTGCCTTTGTCGCGCTTGGTGCGGCAACCAAAGTAACGATTCTCGTGCTTGCCATCTTTCCCTTCATTGTTTTACTCACCATCATCAGAAACCAGAAACCATATCTGCTTACCCTTCTGAAACACCTCCTTCTTGGTGGCATCATCCTTGCCAGCCCACTTCTGTTATCCCCATACTATACCACGGAAGAATTCCAAGGAGGATTAACCTATGAACGAGGTGTCGTGACAGGAACGACTCCTGTCTTTTATACGCAGTCTTTTACCAATACCACTCCTGTGCTGTTTCAATTCCTGCACATCTATCCGTTTCTTATTAACCCCGTCCTGACCGTGCTGTTTCTGATTGCTTTTCCGCTCGTTTTCTATCAAGGGATTAAAAAACGTCAGTATCCAACGATTCTGGCATGTCTTTTCTTTTTGGTGCTCTTTATCCCGCAGGCATTTCTCTTTACCAAATGGACACGGTATATGATCCCAACCTTGCCGTTTATGTACCTTATCATCAGTATTGGCCTTAGCACTCTGTGGGAATTTACCCAAAGAAAGAAGCAGCAGTGGATTGGTGCTGGCGTCATTTCGATAACGGTTCTGGCAAGTGTGCTGTGGGGTATTTCCTATGTCGTAACAGCCTTTGTCCAACAGGATACACGAGTACAAGCAAGTACCTTTGCTGCACAGACAATTCCTGCGAGCGCACAAATCCTGAGCGAACCATATGACTTAGGTATTATGCCATTTCAAAAAGCTCCAAACGTAATAACAATCTTTAATGCCTATGACATGGAGCAGACGGGACTTGAACCCACTCTTACTGATAAAGAGTTTATTATTCTCCCAAGTCAGCGAATACTGAAAACTCGCTTACTACAGCAAGACGCTTTCCCCAAAGGACATGCTCTTTATCAAGCACTTGATAATGGCAGCTTAGGCTACAAAAAGGTCTATGAGACACCCTGTGATATTTTCTGTACAATAACGTATCTGGGTGACCCAATCTTTCAATTTGACGAAACAGCAAGCGTCTTTGAACGGCCGACTGTGTTCATCTATCAAAAACAATGAAGATTCATTTACCAACCAAACTACTTGTCTTATTGATATTTTTACTAGCAGGAATGTTTCGCCTGTGGGGAGTTAATTGGGATCAAAATCATCACCTGCACCCAGATGAACGTTTCCTGACAATGGTTGGCATTGCCATGAAAGAGCCAGCAACCTTTGCAGAATATCTCAACCCTGCTACTTCTAAGTTTAATCCAACAAACATTGGGTACCCGTTTTATGTCTATGGAACACTCCCTATTGTACTCACGAAACTTACCGTCGACAGCTTCAATACTACTAGCTACGACATGTTTACCATCACAGGACGGATACTTACAGCGATTGCCGATTTACTCATTCTGTTGTTGGTCTATAAAATCATGCGTCTGTTTGAAAAGCACTATAAACTCCCTAAACAAATTGCCTTATGGGCTATGGTAGCCTATGCCCTCTCTGTCCTGCCAATCCAGCTTTCTCACTTCTTTGCCGTTGATCTCTATCTAACGCTCTTCCTCTTTGCATCGCTTTACGGCATGCTCAAGTTTACGTTTGAGCAACAAAATCGGTTTCTTCTCTTTAGTGCAGTTGCATTTGGCTGTGCAGTATCCTGCAAAATTACCGCGTTAATCTTTTTTACTCTTCTTATTATTCTCTTTTATCATGCAGTGATTCACGAGCACATGAGGCGGCCATTTAGATTCAAAGCACTCTATCGCCCGTTTGCCATGCTTTGTCTCTATGGCATTGTCGTCTATATAACCCTCAGAGTTGC
>JAHFKF010000073.1 GCA_023245475.1 Candidatus Levyibacteriota bacterium | reverse complement strand
TCAGACTTTCTGCCACCGAACTCGGACGGAAAAGGTCCGTAGCCGACTCGAGACATGATTGCTTTGACAACACCAATTGTTTTGCGATGATATTTGACCGCCAAATCTCCGCCTGTGTATGCAGCAGCAGCGATTGTATTACTTGAAGTAACATATGGCACAGAGCCCTTGGTGATATCAAGCATCACTGATTGTGCTCCTTCAAAAAGTATTCTGTCTCCCTTCTCTACCCGCTTTTCTAGATACAATGGGTCGAGTTCGATGTAGGGCTTGAGCTTTGCAAATGCTTTCTTAAACTTGACGATCGTTTTCTCAGCGGTATCAGGGAGATTGTATTGCTTTTGAATTGTTTGGAGATTAACTTTCATCGCAGCAAAGTAATGCTTTGGGTCATCAAACAAATCAGCAAGTCTGATGTTGACTACTCGATCTTCATACATTCTCATAGCGCGATCTGCATATGCTGGGCCAATGCCATTCTTCGTAGTGCCTATTGATTTACCAAGCATTGTATCAAGAAGAATATGATGTGGTTGGACGATGCTTGCTTGCGAAGAAATCTTAAGTCTCTTGGTCAAATCAAACTTCATCTCATTAACTGTTTCTATTTCATCAGCAAGTTTTTCAACATTGATGACACATCCTGACCCGATATACAGCGTCATCTTTGGATAAAAAATTCCTGAAGGGATTTGATGAAGAGCGATTTTGATGTTGCCTTTTTCGATGGTATGTCCTGCGTTCGCGCCGCCATTAAACCTAGCAATTATGTCATAGTTTTTGGCCAAGGTATCAATGACGCGAGCCTTTCCTTCGTCACCAAATTGAAGACCAATCAGTACATCTGCAAAGCCTTGTTGTTTCATACAATGTGATACTATCAGAAGAAATGATCCTTGTACAGTCTTGTGGAATTTCTATAGGTTAGGTATACTATTTGGTAATACTACGTTACTTTTGAGGCAATGCCCGCACCAGACTTTGTGTTCCCAGGATTGTATCTTTGCTTCCAACGCCAACGCTTGTGAGCGTTCTCCAAAGAGGTAAGAACTGTGCATTATGTGTAGTCCTTGCCTGCGGGATGATGCCTTGTACTAACAGTTCAGTAGCAAGATAGCAAACGGCTGTAAAGTATGGATGTTCTCTAAATCCAGGTTCAAAAGCTAACTCAGTTGATACACCAAGCGGAGGGAGCAATCCATAAACATAATTAGGCATTGTTTTAAACGTGTTCCATTGTTGCTCTATAAAGGCAAACTCAAGTGCTTTATTTAATTCTGCTGAAAGACCATTAGTTGATCGAATTGGGATATTTTGGTCAGTTAATCGCTTATCTATTTCACTCATGTTAAGATTGATTTGAAGATTATTAGATGTTTTTTCTGTTGTATATGTACTTACAAGACTTGCTCTACTAATCATTCCTGCAAGTCCTGTCCCATCGAGGTTACTACCAATTGGCATTACTGATGTGCTGGAAGTCTCTCCACCGGCTATCTTGATGTGGAGATTATCTATGTCATTAATTTTACATCGTCGGTTTACTGCTCGTAGATTTACACCAATACCTTCTCCTAAAAGATCCTGACTGGTAGCATCCTCAAATTTAGGTAATGCATGAAAATCAAAGACAACCATTTTTTTGTTCTTTTTACCAAATTCGACGGTTTGACCATCTAATTCGCTGATTGGAGTAAATTTTCTTTCCGTCCGTGACATAGAGAAGGATTATACACATCTTTCTAGAAAGATGCAATTGTAGTCCATTTATAATTCTGTCAGTTTTATTTTTTGGGCAGTGCTCGTACCAGACTTTGTGTTCCCAAGATAGTATCCTTCCCACTCACTCCCAAACTCGCTGGTATTCGCAATAAAGGAAATGTTTGCGTATCCATTACGGTTCTGACCCTTTGTATAATTGGCTGTACAAGAAATTCAGACGCCACATAAGTAATTGCAGGAAGAAGATAAGACTTCCTATATTCCTCCTGACCAATGCCAAAAGCGATGGGGGTTAATGCAAAAAACGGAGGGAGCAATCCAAAAACATAATTAGGGAATTCCTTAAATGTCTTTAATTGCTATTTCATAAAGGCAAGTTCAATTGCTCTGTTAAGTTCTCTTGACCATCCTTCCTGAGATTGGACTGGGATTTTGTTTTCTTTTAATCGTTGCTTGATTTCGCTGGTATTGATGTTTATAGTAATGTTTCTTCCCTCAGATTCAGTCGTAGCGGTCGCAATACGAGTTTTCTTTTGGAGCAGACCCGAAATTGCCGATCCATCAGGATTGATTCCAACTGGCACACGGGAGGTACTTGAGATTTCTCCCGTTTTTGTCTGAATTCTCAAAGAATCACGACTGCTGATCATGGCTCTTCTTGCGATGGCTGGTACATTGAGACCAATGCCTGTCCTCAAGATATCATTGCCATTTGCATCTTCAAATCGTGGTAAGCTTTGGAAATCGACGATAATTTCAGTATCCGGTAATTTTCTTCTTGTTATTTCGGTAGATCTTCCATCAATCTCGCTGATTGGTGTAAATTTTCTTTCAGTCTGTGACATAGTGAGTAATTTTACTAAATCAGAAGGATGCAAACATTACGTTAGCTATACTTCATATCCTCCAGCGGGGCGGTCTTTTGATTCTCTCATTGCGGCATAGACTTCATTGGTATCAATACTCGGTCCGTCATCAAAATCATATTCTTTGTGATCTTCGTCATAATCAATCAAATGTTGTTTAATGCTGGCGTAAAGCGTCTTGGCAGCGTCAAATTTGCTTTCATTAAAGGTATAAAAGACTTTGTTGCAGTAAGAGCAGGGGTGTGAATAATACATACTGGTAGTATAAACACTTTTGTCAAAAATGCAAATTTTTTACTTGCAAGTCTTATGCCATGGGCATATAATGAATTCATATGAAACAGAAAGTGTTAACATACGATGTCGTTTTTGAAGAGCAGCCAGAAGGCGGCTATACCGTTACGGTTCCAGCGCTTCCTGGATGTATTAGTGAAGGAGATACGTTCGAGGATGCAAAGGTAAATATTGCTGACGCGATTACACTGTATGTGGAAGACATGATAGCTGACGGCGAGGAAGTTCCTACTGAAAATAAATCGACATTTATTGCTCCTGTCTCGGTTAATCTTCCTTCATCACCTATAATGTAATATGCCTGCCATTACGTCAAAAAAACTGTTAAGGTTTCTTCAAAAAAAAGGATTTTATATAACTCGTCAAAGTGGAAGCCACATGATTCTTCACCATGCGAATGATGGAACAAAACGGGTAACCTTGCCTTTGCATAACAAGGATATTAGAGCAGGGACACTTTCTTCTATTTTGAAACAAGCTGGTATTGAGAGAAGTGAACTATTTACAAATTAAAAAGTATTTATCAGTGCCGCAACTACTTCAGGTTTTTCTTCCGGAATAAAATGTCCACATTTTGGTACTATTATCATTTTGAATGTATCATTTTGATCAGCATGCTTGAAAACAGCAGGGTTAATAATAGGATCATTTTCACCAATGAGTAAGTGTGTAGGAACAGTAAGTCTTTGTTGTTTATATTTTCCTAAGTAAATAGAAATGAGCTCTTTTTCTAAAAATGTTCGATAAAGTAATGAACTTGCCAGAGCTTTCTTCTGATTCTGTAAGACTGAAGAGTAATAGCGCAAATCAGTTTTTGCCCAACTATATTTCAGATAAGAACAGTGCTTGATCCCCCATTCGATTAGGAATGGCAAATAGCGTAGTAAACTTTTTCCTATAAGTGGCATAGCAATTGGGAGTTGGTAAAAAAATCGCCAGTTTTGCATAGAAGATAAGTTCGATATTGCAAAGGGATTTGTAATACCAAGAGCTACATAATTGCTAAAGTATTCTGGTTTTTTGCTACACATGAGAAATCCTATCCATCCTCCCCAATCATGGCCTACGAGTGTTATCTCTTTAAGATTCAATTTGTTTAGAACTAGCAGTAAATCATCTGCTATTTGCTCTTTACGATATGAATAATTCGGTGGAGCATCAGACCATCCTAACCCAGGAAGATCTGGCATAATTAATTGATACTTTTTGGAAAGTAATGGGATGAGTTTTCTCCAGACGTACCAATGTTGTGGCCATCCATGAAGTAATACAACCGGTTTGCCTTGCCCGATCGTTGCTACATGAAAGGTTATATTATTGACGGATACATAGGTATGTTGAATGCCTTCAATGTGAGGTAACTGCATAGGTTGAGTATAGCAGAGGTTTCTCTTTTTGCTACATAGACTGGTATCAATAGTTGGCTCATCATAAAAAACATTAATTCTTAAGCATTGTTTCTATTTGTTTCTTTAATTGGGGAACTAATTCTGTTGCGGTTTTCCAAACAATTGTATAATCCACATCAAAGTAAATATGTATCAAAACATTTCGCATATCTCCAATATCTCTCCAAGGCACATCTGAATATTGACGTTTAAAATCTTCAGGTAGTTGCTTTACAGATTCACCAATAACCTCAAGTCTCCTAACAAGAAGATCTTGTTTCTCTTCTGAGTCTAAAAATGTCTCTTTTGATACTCCTTGCAAGTATTTTTCAATAGCAGCAATAGATTGCATTATGTGTGTAAGATATACTTTTGGGTCTTTTTTCATAACAATGGATACTGATGTTTAAGGATAGATTCTTTTATCAATGGAGAAATAGCATTATAGCTGACAAGATCTACTTTTCTATGTAGATTTTCTTCGAGTGTACGTTGTAGGCGAACAACATCTAGTAATGTGGTTTCTTCTGGGAATCCAACGAGCAAATCGATATCACTAGTATCGTTTTCATCTCCACGAACATACGACCCAAACAGCGAGGAACGTTTAATGCCTGCTTCTTTTAAGATTGGTATTGCTTTTGCTTTTATTTCTTCAATTGTAAGTTTTAGCATATAAAGTCAGTATAGCATATTAGCTTTAAAATAAGAATTTCCTTGAGAAAAGTGAGCTGTTTACAAACTAAAAAGTATTTATCAGTGCCGCAACTACTTCAGGTTTCTCTTTTTTAGTCATCTATTGTATGATGGTTGTATGCAAATTTTTCTTGAGCTGACGACCATTGTTCTTATCGCAACCGTTGTTTCGTTCCTCATGCGGCTTCTTAAGCAACCACTTATCGTAGGCTACATCCTCTCAGGAATTATTGCCGGACCATACTTTCTCAATGCTCTTCACTCCACAGAATTTATCGATATTCTTTCCAAGATGGGAATTGCCATTTTGCTCTTTGTCGTTGGTCTTACGCTTTCTCCCAAAGTCATCAAAGAAGTAGGCAAAGTCTCACTACTCACAGGAATCGGGCAAGTTGTCTTCACGGCACTCATTGGTTTTGGGATTTCCATAAGTCTTGGCATTGATCGTATTGCAGCTTTGTATATCGCGGTTGCTTTGACATTTAGTAGTACCATTATTGTCCTAAAACTTCTTTCGGACAAAGGCGATCTCAACAAACTCTATGGCAAAATCGCGATTGGGTTTCTCCTCGTGCAAGACATTCTGGCGTCGATCTTTCTCATTGTCGTCTCTTCCATTGGTGCAAGTGCTGGCGGAGATGTGAGCCTTATGGTGCTTCTCGTAATCCTCAAAGGTACAAGCGTTGCCATAGCTCTCTATCTGATATCACAATTTGTCTTGCCGCATTTGGTTCGGTTTGCTGCTTCCTCGCAAGAATTATTATTTCTTTTCTCAATTGGGTGGGGTTTGGCACTTGCGTCGCTCTTTTATTTCATTGGCTTTTCGGCAGAAATTGGAGCGCTTATTGCTGGCGTGATGTTGTCTGTCACACCGTTTGCTCACGAGATTGGTTCTCGCCTGAAGCCTCTTCGTGATTTCTTTATCGTACTGTTTTTTATCCTGGTTGGTTCTCAAATGCAGCTTGATGCACTGCCTCGAATCATTGGTCCCGCTTTGATCTTGTCGGTGTTTGTTTTGGTTGGTAATCCGCTTATTATGATTGTCATTATGCATGTCCTTGGCTATAAACGAAAGACTGCCTATATGACGGGACTTATCACCGCGCAAATTAGTGAGTTCTCACTTATTCTTGCTGGTGTTGGGTTTAGTTTGGGGCAATTATCTCGGGATGGCTTGTCGCTTATTGCCCTTGTTGGGCTTATCACGATTGCCGGATCAACGTATTTAATCCTGTATGCTGATGCCTTGTATCCATACGTTGAGAAGTTCTTAAAGCTACTCGAGTTTCGTGCCAAGAAGAGTGACATTCCGGCAAAGCAATCAGAATATGACGTCTTGGTGTTTGGATTTGATCGCGTCGGACATGATTTTATGCACCTGTTTGAAAAAATGAAAAAGAAGTATCTGGTTGTGGATTTTAATCCTTACCTTATTACCAAAATGGAAAATCATGGCATTCCTTGTCTGTATGGTGATGCTGAAGATGTTGAGTTTTTGGCAGAGCTTAACCTTCACCAAGTAAAGCTTTGTGTCTCAACAATTCCAGATCATAAGACAAGCTTACTGCTCCTGAAGCATCTTCGAAAGGCAAATCCTAAGGTGATTATTGTGATGCTTAGTCATGACATTCATACAGCACGTGAGTTATACGATCTTGGAGCAAATTATGTGATTCTCCCCCACTACCTTAGTGCCAAACACACAGCTCATATGATTGAAAAACTTGGGTTCGATG
>JAHFKF010000072.1 GCA_023245475.1 Candidatus Levyibacteriota bacterium | reverse complement strand
AAGTAGGACTTGCTCAGTCTGCACGAGAAGCAAATATTAAAAATGCATTTCGGATTAGCAAGTGCTGTAGCAGTGAGTTATCTCGTTTCCAAACAGTTTGTTTAGTGGATGATATTGTGACATCTGGTGCAACGCTCAAAGAAGCAGCAAAGATTCTCAAAAAAGCAGGAGTAAAGAATGTGTGGGGAATTACGTTAGCCCATGGAGTTTAGGCTATAGCCTTTTGGTATAGTGCGGTTTCCTGAGGTCTGTTGGGATTGCGTTCAATTTCCTTAAGGAGTCTCTGATTAAGTGCTTTACGTGTGATAAGTGTCTTCGTACTTACAGCCTCTGGAGCATGTGTTGTTGCAAGATTAACCACATGTTCATTTTTACCTGCGAGATAGATTCTCATGCGTTCAGTATTTGCGCGTTCAGGATGTGTAATCAGTACAAACGTGTCATCTGTGTTGTTATCGATGGTATCCATTGTTTTGAGTTGAGCCACATGGAGAGCGGGGTATGCTCGTTGTACTCGATCAAGTTTTGCCATATATGCGTCTTCTGTTATTTTTGTACCATCTTTATCGACTCGGCTGAGTGCATACACCCCTTGAGCGATAAAATCTGCGTCATTCTCTTTGTACCCAACTCTCTCTGCCATTTGTTTTATTTCTTGAGGAGATTTGTCTTGATCTTCTATCCCATCATGAAATAATCCTATGACTATATGTCCTTCTGAAAATTCCTTATCTTGCATTACAGAGAGGGCGACACGGATAGGGTGAGTAGCCGCTTCCGCTCCTGTCCTACGGCGTTTTTGGCCGCGATGTAAGTTCATTGTAGATTCATATGCTCTTTGAATTCTAGCTTGGACGTCTGGCTCTTGGGGAAAACGGTTGCGGGTTTCTGAGGTGATAAGCGATTGGAACTCTGCTGCTTCTGTAATCCTACGAATAAACCCCTCTCCAATAAGAGGGGTACTCTTCAACTGGTCAACAAGGGGCAACTCTCGTCCTTGTTTCCAAGTACGTTCATTCATTGGTCGGGCACTGATTTCTGCTGATATTGGCATAAATTGACTGGTAACACCAAAAAACCCACACCAATTATGGATGTGGGTAAAAGGGGCAGTCCCTTATACTCAGTCTATGGTATTATAACTCCATTCTAGTGTGATTTCTAGTAGTAACTGATCTGTAAGATAATAGGTTCTCTTTGAGCCTGAAATAAGTTGGAATCAAATTGATGCAAAAAAGAAGCTAACGAGAAGAGAGGAGTAGTTATGCTTTAATATGTGAGATTTTTGCTACTGCTGGCGAGTTAACTTTTGTCCGAGCTCTTCCTATTGCTCCTACAATTTCCGCCAAACCGTCGGGTCTTAAAATCCTCTTTTTTTCCTCCCCCTCGTCAGGTTTTGGAGCGTTCGCTCCTAGTTTCCGCTCTTTGAGGTTTAGAACGATATCGTCTGTCTTCGTCTCTCCTATGTTTAGAGCTCTCTTTTCTATTTCAAATCGGAGAGCAGGATAGAGTGTCATACCCTCCCAGTCCAATGTCATATGTTCAGGTTTGAGAAGTACAGAAAGAGCTTTTGTCGTATGGAGTGGTGCCAATGCAACAGCTCCTTCATGAAGATATTGACTTGCAAGACCTAAGTTGGCAACTACTTGTCTGGCATTAATTCTGTCTTCACCCGGATTGGCTGGATCGGGGGTAGCACGTAATCCTTCTTGACCAAAGTGGATAGTTAGATATTTTGTTTTGTCATGAAATTCTCTTTGGTCTCTTGCATCTTCGTAAGCAAATCTGTCAATAATGCCTGTCATTTGTTCTGGAGTTATCTTACAGATTCTTGTAATTGTCTCATCATGTGATTTGAAGTATTCAGGAAGCTTTCCTGCATCCCAGTATTGCGGGATCGTTTCCAATAAGTCTATTTTATTTTCAGATGACTCACTCATACAGAAAGTATATCACACAACAAAAATGAAGCAAAGGATAGATTGTTTAGTGGAGATTGACAAAAAATCATGGAACCGAATTGAAGAATATATTTCGAAGTGGTTTCCAATATTACAAGCGAAGCATGAGTTTCCTATTATAAAGTAGTATTACAGGAGAATATTGGAACAAAAACTTCAATTATCATCTACGTTTGCCTAAACCTGGAGATCCTGCACTCGCTCTGAATGCGTCTCTAAATGCTCGACCTGCACTCGCTCTAGCTGTTTGTGCTGACGAGCCAACAATGTCTTCCATAACCTGTGTTGATGAATCTCTGTTTGTTGTCGGCCCAAGTACACGACGTAGATGTTCAACATTAGGATCTGTTGCGAGAGAACGATTATAGAAATATACGGCGTCTTGTAGCATCATGCCTACATGAGTTTGCTTTGTTGATCTTACTAAGTCTCCTTGATAAATTACCCGTAATCCAATAGTTTCAGCGTCTTGTATACTCTGTCGTTCTTTTTTGGGCAATATTGACTGGTACCTAGTTACAAGTTCTGCATCAAACGGTAAGACAATTGCTTTGCCATTTTGTACATTTCCGTAAAACTTTTCTGGCCGCAATTGCTTACTGATGCCATCATCAGTAATTCTCCAATTAACTCGGGGTGTCTTTATTTCTTCGTCAGGGTGTGCTGTCCGTAGTAATGTCAAAAAGAGTTGTCTTTCAATAGAATCAAATGCTGATATTGTTGGTACGCCTTCGATGACTTGTCCCGGTTGGATAGGGTTTTTTGAAACTTCGGAAAAGGGAACCGTTTGCCATTCCAAATCAGGCAACGGTAGGTTATTTCCTGCTTCTTCTTCAGGTTGTGGTATGTGTCTCTCAACCATAATAGCTGCATTATACTAAAAAGCTAGCTTTAGATGAAGCGATATTTGCTCTACCTACTTACGAAAAAAGCCTCCCGAAATGGAGGCTTTTGGTTGTGGAGATGTCCGGCAGTGAACCGGAGTGCGAAACATATTTATTAAGAACGTCTACAAGCGTAGCCAATATATAAAGTTTCGCTTTGTTGGTATCCCATTGGCAGGAGTAACAAAGTATAGATTTAAAAGGTGCGATAACGAGCTAAATCAAACTCGTTATTACTTTCCTCACCTGTTTTTATGCCCATACCATCCCGATGAGGGAAGTGTGGTATGAACAGGTCAATGCTTTATCGCTTAAGCAGCGAGCATATATGCACTTTGACGTGCATAAGCCCCAGCGTATGCTGGTTGAACATCTTCCGGTACAAAAGCGTCCGCGAGGACGTTCTTGACCTTGCTAAAGTTTAGTTTAGCATTTATATTTTGATCCTTTTTACGGCTCTGATCAACGCCGGCTTGCAGTTTTTAAAGAACACATCTCGTCGAATCAATTCATCCCCTTTTATCTCGCCGAAACTTTAGTGAAGGCGGACTGGCCGTCTACGCTAAAGCTACGACGAGCTAAAAGCGAATATCGATTTTATTTCTTTCCTCTCAGCGCTTCTTCAATATCTCGATTGATTGTTTTCTGCTTCAAGGTCTTTCGTTTGTCAAACTTTTTCTGAGGCTTCCCTAATGCAAGTTCAGCCTTGATAAAGTGACTTGTAGTATACAGGGAAAGGGGTATGATTGTCAATTTTTGGCCATCCATTTTGGATTTCAATGCAATGATTTCTTTCTTGTGAAGAAGCAGTTTTCTTGTTCTTCCTGGCTCATAGTTTTCGGGACGGGCAAATTGATACGGGAGGATTTTGGCGTTGACCAAATATGCTTCCTGCCCCACAATGCGTACAAAGCTGCCACTTAAATCGGCATGACCAAGCCTCACTGCTTTGACTTCAGCGCCAAGTAATTTGATGCCTGCTTCAAACTTCTCCAGAATTTGGGCATCATATGTTGCTTTACGATTAATAATTTTCATAATTCTTACTTCTCACATGATACTGCAAAGCATTCTAAATGTAAAACAGGTACAATAAAGGACGTGACACGTCATTTTCTTTTTGCTTTAGTTGCATTATTACTTGGTGCGTTTATCCTTTTCTGGATACGTGGAAGTATTATTATGGATCCTGACTTTGGTTGGCATTTACGGATGGGGGATGTGATTCGTACTTCAGGAATTCCGTATACAGATCCGTTCTCCTATACTATGCCAAGCTATCCTGTTATCTCTCACGAATGGTTAACCGACGTGGTTATGTCATTACTATTCCCACACATTGGTTACGGAGGGCTGGCTGGAATCTTTGCTGCAATTGCAACTACAGGACTAGTATTTCCCTTACTACTGGTGACAGCAAGGGAGCGGCGATTTGCCTTTTTGCCGTTATTTATAGCAATTATGACACTTGTCAATTTTGTTGGTGTCAGGCCACAAGTACTGACATGGTTTTTCTTTTCTCTCATTCTCTATTTAGTAACTGACTATCGCCGTTTACAACGCTTTTTTTGGTTGGTGCCATTACTTTTTGCTTTGTGGGCAAATATGCATGCAGGATTTGTGGTAGGGAGTATTGTTGTTCTGCTTGCTGCTGTTTACTGGTATATCCAAAAACGATTGTCATTACGCTCTTTGTTGCTGTTTGTTAGTGTGTGCGTGCTGGCAACAGGCGTAACACCGTATGGATTTCGGATGTGGTTTGAAATGTTGCAATCAATGAGTGATGCGAATCTTCACTGGACTATTCAAGAGTGGCGGCCGATGATTGCACATCCCTATGTTGTTGCATGGGCATATGTGTTGGTTTCTTTTTTGTTGGTTCTTCGTTTTTGGAAACGTTTATCGCTTTTTACTTTACTACTCTATGGAAGTTTCTGTATTGCAGGACTTCTTAGCATGCGACATTTTCCTCTGTGGGTTGTATCTTCATTACCGATTACGATTACTGCCTTACAATGGCTCTTTCAAGAAGTCTCTGTCATTCCAGAAGGGAAAAGGCGCTTTATGCAAGGGTTTGGTGTCTTTTTTGGCATTGTGTGTCTTTTGTCTTTGCAATCAGCTGTGACGCTTTTCTTTTATCGCGATCCTTATCCAGAAAAAGCAGCACTGTATCTGTCATTGCAGTCGCAGGAAGGAAATATCTTTTCGATCTATGATTGGGGAGGGTATTTGATTTGGAAGAATCCAACACAAAAAGTCTTTATTGATGGGCGGATGCCAAGCTGGAAATGGCAAGCTCCACGTGGTGAAAGCAACTATGCTTTTGGTGAATATCAGCAGTTGTTACGTAATCCCGACTCTTTCGAGTCAATTGTTACTCAATATAATATTCGTATGCTTGTATTGCCAGTTGGTGATAGTACACTTGAGACAGCACCTCTTGGGCAGCTAAGTATCTGGGCAAATCAAACAGCTCATCTGCCTCTTGAAGAGTCGATTGGAGTTGCTTGGTTAGCGAAAAAAGCAGAGCAAGAAGGCTGGCAAAAAGTGTATGAAGACGAGAAGACAGTTATCTATCAAAAGCCATCAGAGCGGAAGTTCAAAGATTTTGCTGCCATTTAAGAGGTAGGCTTTGTTGTCTTTTATTTCAAATTCTGTGGCTTTTTTTATAGCACTTGCGGTAAACTGTGCTTTGAAGATGCCATCTTTGCCTAGTTGTACGATACGACTATTGCCATTGTCCAAGATATAAATACTTGAGGTGTTTGCATCTGTAAAGATTCTGGTTGGGTTAGCAAGTGGCTTTGCTAGTCCTTTGATGCTAAATGGATCCTCTGTGCCACTGGTGAATTTCTTAATCGTTCCATCAGAGAAGAGCACATAAATTGAGCTATCAATAGCAAGACTTACTGCTTTACTGGTGTCTTGTGACGATTTGAAATAATTATTTTTACCATAACCACCACCACCTGCGACGTATTTAAGGATACCATTTTGCTTATCGAGGACATAGATATTGCCTTGGTATGGGGAGATGCCAACTGCTTTGCTCCAATCATCATCGTTTTTGATAAGTTCTTTCTTTGTTCCGCTTGATTTATTGACACTTGTCACTGCCTCACTGGTAATAAAATACACGTTTGTTCCGTCTTGACTGACAGCGGTTGCCTTACTATTTGCTTTGGCAATGGCGAGCATGTCATTTGTATCAACTGTTGCTTCTTTTGCCGTTACTGAAGGTGTCTCTGTCTCACTTGTTGTTGTTCCTATGCGTTCTGCTTGAACTTTTTGGAGAAGTTCAGTTATTTTTTTCTCTTCTGTAGATCCTTTCGAAAATTTGCTTTGTCCTTCAACAAGAAGGTTTTGGGCTTTTTGGAAATCTTGTTGACTAAGTTCTTCATTAAGACTTGCTAGTGCTTTTCCTTCTTCATAACTTTTTTGCGCAGGGTCATAAATAGATTGGAAAAGAACTGCGTTTTGTGCATTCTGTTGCTTTTGTTTGGTAAAGATGATGCTTATTGAAAGAAGTATCGCAAGTAAAAGTACGATGCTAAGAATTAACTTCTTTGTATGAGACAGATGAAAGGGGAGGTTCTTTATTCTAGGTAAAGACGACAATCTTGGTAGTGTGGGTTTTGAGAATGTCGGCAGATATGCTCTCTGTCTTTGTTGTTCAGATTGCTCTTCTTGTTCAAGTACGGTAGGTTTCATATCGGAAACGGGATGAGAAAGCGCTGGCTGATCAGGTGCTATTTGAGGAGTCTCTTCATCTGGTTCTTCGTCGTACTGTTGAGGAGGGGTGCCGCCGCGATAGGTAATAATAATTGCTGCTTGTCCACCATCCGGATGCTGGTGAACGGAGACGGAAAGAGCTTCGGCGACATCATTGGGTAGTTCCAGTTCTAGAGCTTTGGTTAATTGCACGTCA